>NZ_CALWJM010000017.1 GCF_944381005.1 uncultured Butyricicoccus sp.
CGAGTGATTATGTTCGCGCTAAAACCAGCTTTTTCCTTGAGCTGGGAATTTGTAATTTTTCTATCAATCATTAAATGAAACAGTTTATCATAACAGACGGCCATATCAGCTTAACCCCCTTATATCAATATTTAAATGATTTTATTTATTTTATCACTTTTTCATGAAAAATCCAACCTTATATCTATAAATGAGCAAAAGTGTCGAAATGCACAAAATCAAGCCACATAAGCAAGCAGTTGTTCCAAAGGAACATGATACATACCACATTGGTATAGAAAGACTATCTTCTCCTGCTAGATCTGCTTTTGGATATAGCGATATCCTTCATCAAAGGGCATAAATGTGCCTGTAGCCATACAACAAAGGTTATAGGCAAGAGATGTCAGGAGCCAGAATCTTTGGATGCCCTGAGCATAGAAATGCTCGCAATGCCTGTGTCTTGTGAAAGGCATCTTTTGGATAGGTCATCAGGACCACTGCATTCTCCAGACCATTCAGCTTGCCCTCATAGCGATAGACATAATACTGGCGATTGCCCGCTGTGACGAGGCGGACAGCAGCATCTGTCTTATGAAGGCAAAGTGCAAACTGGCTGAGCTTCTGGCGAATGCCAGCAGGATAGAGAATACGGTTGGTTTTCAGTGCTCCTATGGTATAAAATCCTCTTTTTATGAATGAATCCATCACTTTTCCAGCAGTATACCAGCTATCACATAGAAAGTAAGAATGTACAGGTGCTATTGGTAACTCTTGTGCAAGATTGCATACCATTTGGATTTTAGACATGGATTTATCATACAAAAGCACTGTGTAGTTGAGTGTAATCCCATTGCAGGAGAGCAAAACAGCAATTGCCTGATGTCCATAATCCTGTTTCTTCTTCAAGTGAGACTGATGGAAGTATGCATTTTCAATAGGGTGTAAAGCCTGTGACGAAGGCTTTGTCCTGGATGCAATCGTATCATCCACAATGCAGAAGATTGGCTGCCCTGAACGTTCAGCTTCCTGGTAGATTACCCGAATGACCATTTGTTTCAAACTATCCTGTATCACCTCATCCTTCCATTTTCCATAGTTCAAAAAGTGACCTATTGTTGTGCGATGGTGATTACTGCATAAGGCGAAATCAACTGTCTTACCTCGGTAGCCATGAGAAAACATAGCGATCAGGATGGACATGATATGACCTATTGCAATGTGAGATAGTATCTGACACAATTTTAATTCCATCAAGTAATTGAAAATAGTCTGTGAATGGTGTATACTTCTCCACATAAGGCATCCCCCTTTGTTTGGAGTTTGTTTTTTCCCAAAAACATTCTACACCATTCAACCGTGGGATATCTTCTTTTTGTACACTTTTTCAGATTTGCTCATTCATAGTAAGGTATATAAATAAAAAGGAGAGGAGAACCGTGATGGATAAAAGAGATAATTGTGACTATGCAAAGAAGAGAGGGTATTTGGGTCGAATGGATAAAATATTACATATATTTTACATTACGGTATCTTGAAATTGAAGTAAGATGTATTATTCTTAGTGTCAGGAGGTAATGTGACATGAAATTTTTTGGAAAATCGGTGGCATTGGGATTGGCTATGCTGATGATTATGTCATCGAATGTGGCGTTTGCAGCGGAGCCAGAGCAAACTACTGATTTACAAGGGAAGGTTGCCATTGTTGAAGATGACATGCTTCAGCAGGGACTGGTTACAGTACCGGCTGATGCGGATACAAAGATTGTTACAGTCAGTGATATTGATTCGATTTTCGATGAGCGCCTTGAAGCTATTGTAGAGGGCGACCAAGAAAAATACGATGAACTTACGGAAATTCTTCGGTCCTACGGTGTAGAAGAGGTAACATTGCCGGAGATTGCAGAGCTGACAGGCGAGGATATGCCTGCACAGCAGTCCAGTAGTACCCGTAATGGTATCACGTATGAGACATATAATACGACCTACAAATATAATGGAAAATCGTATGATATTTTAAGAATTTTGGCGACCCCGGTTTCTGGATACAAAAATGATACCATTCTGTATAAGAGCGGGGATGTTACCTTAAAAAATTCCAAATCGGCAGGAGCCAATTCTATGTACGTGCTCAAATCTACTGTGAGTTCTGTTGCTGGTTTGGCAAGTAACAAGATTGCAGTTGCCCAAACTGTATATAATTTTTTTAAGGGAATACGAGACCAAGTATCTTCAACGAGTGAGATCACAAATATCAAGGCCAGCTATGTTTGGAATACGGCGTTGGGGTGCTCGTTTATCTATGTCAGAGAAAATCCAAAAGCGTCATTTGATTTGAGAGGTCTTTATCATAAAGCGTCTGCCTCTATTGGAGTCACTATTCCCCAGATTTCTGTAAAGGGACATCAGAATATTGAAACGTCTATGCTACAAAACAGCCATAGCGGAGTAGCTACGCCTGTGAATTATGATAACACCTTAAAGGCGGTACAGGGATTTATCAATAAGAAGCAGTACCAGTCATCTGTCGAAGGGGTTAAAATGACTGGAATAGAAGGTAAAACGATTAAGAATATGACCTTCAATTTGCCAATGACCCCTTCTGAAGCTGGGTATTGATGATGTATGTTTATTAAACGATTGATTTCGCAAGGACTGGTTGCTTTTGGGATGATTCTGGGAGGAATCTTAGCTTTAATTGGCATAGGGGCTGACACGGCTTGTATGATTGGTGGTGGAATTTCTGCCGTTGGCATAATTTATAGTTGCATAGCACTTAAATGCCCATTTTGTCATAGCAGGATTTCGTTAATAGGATTTTATATAGACCATTGCCCGGAATGCGGAGAGAAATTTTAAGGATTAGAAAAAATGGCGAGGCTGAAAGCCCCGCCATTTTTTTGCTTGCTATAATATATATACATCTATAAATGAGCAAAACTGTCGAAGTGCACAAAATCAAGCGACATAAGCAAGCAGTTGTTCCAAAGGAACATGATACATACCACATTGGTATAGAAAGACTATCTTCTCCTGCTGGATCTGCTTTTGGATATAGCGATATCCTTCATCAAAGGGCATAAATGTGCCTGTAGCCATACAACAAAGGTTATAGGCAAGAGATGTCAGGAGCCAGAATCTTTGGATGCCCTGAGCACTACGGATTTGGCATTGGTAAAAAGCTAATTTTGTTTTGTACTGACGGAAGTAAGCCTCAACACCCCAACGTTCTTGATAATAGGTCAGGATTTCCTCTTACAGGAGAGCAAAACAGCAATTGCCTGATGTCCATAATCCTGTTTCTTTTTCAAGTGAGACTGATGGAAGTATGCATTTTCAATAGGGTGTAAAGCCTGTGACGAAGACTTTGTCCCAGATGCAATCGTATTATCCACAATGCAAAAGATTGACTGCCCTGAACGTTTAGCTTCCTGGTAGATTACCCGAATGACCATTTGTTTCAAACTATCCTGTATCACCTCATCCTTCCATTTTCCATAGTTCAAAAAGTGACCTATTGTTGTGTGATGGTGATTGCTGCACAAGGCAAAATTAACCATCTTACCTCAGTAGCCACGAGAAAACATAGCAATCAGAATGGACATGATATGACCTATAGCAATGCGAGATAGCATCTGAAACAATTTTAATTCCATCAAGTAATTGAAAATAGTCTGTGAATGGTGTATACTTTTCCACATAAGGCATCCCCCTTTGTTTGAAGCTTGTTTCTCATCAAAACATTCTACACCATTCAACGGGGTGATGTTTTCTTTTTGTGCATTTTTTCAGATTTGCTCATTCATAGTATTTGCTATTATTTGTCTTATTATAGCAAAACCTGACAGTTGGAACAAGGCCGATTTGGGACAAATGCAACAAAGAGAGCAACCTTATAGGGGCTGCCCTCTTGTACTTTACCGCTGTATCTGTCGTTGTTTCGTCTTTTCCTTCGACTCAACTCCCTGCCGCAACGCCAGCTCACACTTCATGTACTGGCAGCGCTCCGGAGTCTTGTCCAGAATCGCCTGGGCATTCTTCTTATCCTTGCGGAGCTGAGAAAGCCGCTGAGTACAGCCGTCACGCTGATTCTTGAGAAGTTTCCTCTCCTGTGGGTCATCGCACCGTCGGAGCCTATTATAAATGCCGCTGCGCTGCTTCTCCACGGTTTGAATCTGCTTCTGAGTTCTGGCAATGAACTGCGTCACCTGTTCCGCCGTCTCCAGTCCCTCACGGCACAGTAGACGGGTCTGAGCGGTGATAACATCCAGTCTTTGCAACTCTAGGCGCAGAGCTGGAGAAAAGGGCTTGCACGGCTTCCTACACTTAGGAATGACTCCCAGCAGATAACAGTAGTAAAGATAGAGCCGGTAGAGATTGTTCTGAGTCAAAATCAGTTGTGTAATGCCCTGATGCTGGGGTAACAACGGATATTTAGTCCTCCATTTCTGCCGGTCTTCCTTGTACCAAAACTGACACTGGTATTTTACCGCAATCGGGCGCTCTCGGATACGCTGCCGAATGCGCTCAATCTCATAATCCTTTCCTAGCCGCCATAGCCGCACTGCCTTCTTGCTGTCTATGGAGCGGATGGTCGGATATTTCAGCTGTTCATTGTACCGCAATACAAAGCCAAGCTCCAGAAGGATTTTCCCAAAGCGCTCCATATCATTGGACATACAAATGGCATAATCAATGGCTTTTCTCATTAACTGAAAGCGAGTATCTGCACCCATCTTCTCAGCGAAATAGATACTCCGTGTGGTTCTGCCTTTGGGTTTGTCTATGACAATCAGATTATGCTCCCGACACAGCTCGTCGGAGATATCTCGTATCCGAAAAAATGCCCGTTTGTCGCAGTTAAACTTCCGACCATCTTTGTAACTAACCGAGTTGATAACCAAGTGATTGTGATAAGTACCTGTATTAAAATGGGTGGCAATCAGCACCTGGAACCGGTCACCCCACATCCGTCTGGCCAGCTCCACACCTAACTGGTGACACAGCTCTGGGGATACTTCGCCAGTCTTGAAGCTCTGGACGCAGTGATAAGCCAAGTTACCGCTGAGCTTGTTATAATACCGCTTGACGTACTGCATGTCCTCATAAGCATGTTCTCGGCGGCAGTGGAGCGTAGTAACGTACATAGTCTTTTCCAAGCCACTGGTGATCTTCTCGCTGTTATCAGCATAGTGAAGCACTTGATATATGTCAGAGAGTTGGGTTTTCTCTGAATTCTCCGCATAGCCCACTACCCGACTAAGACTATCCTTGATGGCCCATATTTTTGTAATTCCCATGTCCCACACCTTCTTCCAATTCGTCAAACAACTCTGCCGGATTTGACTGGGACAAGTCCTCCCCGACACCCACTCTACGCAGGTAGGCTGACAAGCTAATCTGAGCCTTTTTTGCCCTCGCCTCCATTCTTCGTTTCTCCTGCTCCGTCACCCGAATATGGATATCACAAATTCGATTGTTCAAAGGGTCCTCCTTTCTCCGGGGTTACAGGGGCAACGCCCCTTTCGGCTCTGCCGCCGCAGGCTTTGTGGCTACAAAGCCTATGCTCGCTACACTCCAAGACACCCTTTATGAAGTGCCCGTTTTCCGATGGGTTTCTTCAATCATCTCTGATAGACGATTTCTCGCAAAACCGCTTCCTCTACTGCCAAGCGAAAGTTGTTCATCAACTCTGTGATAAGATTGTCGATTTTCCAGAGATGATCATCCAGTTTTCTGACCATCAGCAAGCGGTCGTACACCATGGGGCAATATTGTTTCAGATAATTTTTCCGCTGCTCACGGTACGCTATACCTAGCTTCATGCCCTACGGATAGATGCTCTCCCAGTTCTGAGTGTCTACATTATCATAAAAAACACCATCCTCTAAGCCTTCCACATCCCTTCCGTGACGGGTGTGACGAGTGTGACGGATACTGTGGTACCCACCCTCTACTCGTCACACCCGTCACACTCGTCACGCCTGGTCTGATATCAGTGTGAAAATCAGGGTTCTTCCACTATGATTGCGGTTTGTTTCATATCGGATTCCATAATCAGAATAGAGACGATTTGCCCTACTATTCAACCGCTTGACCACTCCAATGGGCGTTAGATCATTTTGTAACAACTCCACCAGTTCCGTGGCTGTTCCACTCCAAGTCGGATGTTCTGGTGTCACCAGCTGAGCCACCTGCTCCAGCAACGGGTCAGGTGGTGCCTTCCACAGCTCACAATCCGCCCCTTCCAATGTCCATGTTAAAGTCTCTTCGTCACGGAATAATCGAAGTCGTTGGTCTGGCTGATCCCGACCTACAATGTCTACGATAGCTCGATTATCTGTACGCCTCTCCTTATGCATAAGGAAGGCTCCGTCGGCGCACGCCAGTAATCCAGTAGTGCCAGAAATCATTTCAAAGCTATCCTCTGCTTGCTGTTTTCTGGTGTGGTGGACAATCAAGATACAAATATTGTAATTGTCCGCAAAGGTTTTTAACCGACTGATAATGTCGTAGTCGTTGGCGTAACTGTAACGTTCTCCAGATATCTCCCGCACCTTTTGTAGTGTGTCAATGATAATCAGCTGGGCATGAGGGTAACGCATTAGAAAATACTCCATTTGTTTCTCCAGCCCCTGTCCGATTTGCTTAGCGTTCACTGCCAACATCAAATCTCCCTGACCGTCTACCCCAAACATCCGAGCCATGCGTTCCTGAAGCCGCTGGTACTGATCCTCTAGGGCTAGATAGAGTACTGCCCCCGGATGCACATGATATTCCCAAAGGGGTTGTCCTGTGCTGATAGCGTAGGCGATCTGGAGCACCAAAAAAGATTTTCCAATCTTGGGTGCTCCAGCAAAGAGATATGCCCCTTTGTAAAGCAAATTGTCAATCACGGCTTCTTTCACCGGAAAAGTCTGGCTCATTAACTCATCCATACCAACCATATGGAGATAGTAGGGATTTTGCATCTGTTCTCGTTGACGCAACCATTTTTCAATTTCCTCTGGGGTTTTTTCTATGTATGGATTGCCTTTTACCAGATTTTCTGCTATAATATTTACGCTATTGTTAGACAGTTGTCCTTCATCTGTTAGCGCAGATGAGTCCAGGGCAGCTGTTTTTTTATACTCAAACATGAGACCCCTCCCCCATACCAGCCATAATGGTATTCATCAAACGAATGGTTTCCAACAGCTCCTGATCCACAGTGTGACCAGCCTCAATGCGTTCTAGCTGCTCTATAACTACAGAAAACTGTTCTCGCAATGCTTTGTGTATCCTAGGATTTCCCTGAACAACTATATCCTTGCAAAGCAATCTATGGATGATGTAGTCTTGCTTTGTCAGGCCTGACAACTTCACAAAGGTATTGAGCTGATTACTCTCTTCTGGCGACATGCGAAAGGCCACTGTAACATTCCTCCACCGGTTTTTGTTGTCTCGATTCCTTGCTGACACTAAAAATTACCCCTTTCCATATTCAATTTATTAGCCATCTCCTCTTGTCGTGTGGGGAACAGATGGGCATAGCGATATGTAATATCGATGCTCTCATGTCCTACTCGGTCAGCTATGGCCAATGCTGTAAATCCCATATCAATCAACAAGCTGATGTGACTATGTCTCAAATCATGAATTCTAATCTTTTTCACTCCGGAAATCTTGCATCCTCGCTCCATTTCTTTATAAAGATAGGACTTAGTTACAGGAAAAATCCGATCTGTAAGGCGCACACCATACAAAGATTTAATATGCTCCTGAATCTCTTCACAAAGGAAAGCTGGCATCTGAATGACCCGGTTACTCTTTGGCGTTTTGGGATCGGTAATCACATCCCGGCCCTTGATGCGCTGATAAGACTTGTTGATGGTCACAGTTTCCTTGCGAAAGTCGAAGTCTGCTGGGGTCAGTGCCAGCAGCTCCCCCTCCCGGATACCGCACCAGTAGAGCATTTCAAAGGCATAGAAGGACAGTGGCTTATCCATAATGGCCTGAGCAAATTTCTGATATTCTTTCTTGGTCCAATAGGACATCTCTCCATTCTTAGCCTTACCCATGTTTCCGGCTTGAGCTGCAGGATTTGCGCTCAAATGGTAATGTTTTACAGCATGATTGAATATGCAGCTGAGTTGATTGTGAAGTGTTTTAAGGTAGATAGGCGAATAAGGTTTGCCGTCCTTATCTCGATAGTTGAGCATTTCGTTCTGCCAAGCAATCACATCTTTGGACTGAATTTCGCACATTTTCTTAGCTCCGAAATAAGGTATTAGCTTTTTATAAAGGATATGTTCTTTGGTTCCCCAAGTGCTTTCCCGAATACGTCCACTCATATCGGCCACATACTGAGCGATAAACGCCTCAAAGGTCATGTTCAAGTCAGACGATTTCTGTTGTAGAAACGTTCGTTCCCACTCCAATGCCTCCCGTTTGGTGGCAAAACCACGTTTCATCTTTTTTTCTTTGACACCCATCCAGTTCTCATAATAAAAAGACGCATACCAGGTGCCTTTATTTTTGTCTTTATATGCGGGCATAGAATTCCTCCTCACTCATTGACTTGCAAGTCATATACTCTTTCCTCGAAATAGCGTCTGCTTACCTTGCCGGAAATGGTCAAAAATCCCTTTTCCTTGAGTTCCTTATTCAATTGTCGCACCACCTTATAAGCATAGGGCTTGGAGACTCCCAAGACAGCGGCTACCTCACTGGCATGAATAAATGTTTGATTACTCATTATCGTACCTCCTCAAAAAATATTTTTAAATATATTCACTATTTTGCTGTTATTATATATCTATATTAACTAATTTGTCAATATATATCTAAAATAGTTATATTGAATTTTTTTACTACATCGTTTACACTATTTTCAAAGGATGGTGTTTCATATGGTAGTAGGTGAAAAAATCCGAAGAATTCGTATTTTCCGGGGCATGACACAGAAAGAATTGGGCATCGCAATTGGTTTAGGTGAAAAAGGTGCAGACAACCGAATTACTCAGTATGAAAATGGTTATCGTGTTCCTAAGCCTGAATTACTTTACAAAATTGCGCATGTTTTACGGGTCAACCCACAAAATCTTCACTTATCCTGTGATGATGTAGATAACCTTGTCTTTGACCTGCTTTGGTTTGAGGAACAGTACCCTGACTATATTCGACTATTTCTGCTAGAGCGCAAACCGAATAATCGAACAAACGATAGTGATAACTGCGCTCAATATGAAGATGGTAAAAATTGGCCAATCTATCCTCCTGTCGGATTGTACTTTAATCATCCAATCTTGGCTCAGTTTTTGCGTGAGTGGATGATTCGTCACCAACAGCTGGAATATGGTGAAATCACAAGAGAAGAATACACTGAGTGGAAACTCAACTGGCCATATACTTGTGATTCTCGTGGTGTATTTGATGGCGGCTATATTGATTGGAAAAAAAAATAAGGACAAGCAAAAAAACGGCCCTACTGAATTTGTCGTTCAGTAGGGCCGTTCGCTTGTCCTTTGCAATGATGACTACGGTTCATCAGTTGGATACTTTTAGTATCATTTTAGTATCATTTGGCAAAGTGACAGGCCAAAAGCCTGTATTTTCAGGGGTTTCCCGATTTCCGGGCATCATTCCCACTCGATGGTTGCAGGTGGCTTGCTCGTAATGTCATACACAATACGGTTAATATGTTTCACCTCATTGACAATACGAACAGAGATTCTGTCCAGCACTTCATAAGGAATACGCGCCCAATCTGCTGTCATAAAATCCGAAGTTGTAACGCCGCGTAAAGCTAAGGTATAATCATAGGTACGCCCGTCACCCATGACACCAACCGAACGCATTCCTGTCAGTACTGCAAAATACTGATTGATACTGCGGTCTAAGCCAGCTTTGGCAATTTCTTCTCGGAAAATCCAATCAGCTTCTTGAAGAATTGCAACCTTATCGGGTGTAACTTCACCCAGCACGCGGATACCAAGTCCTGGTCCTGGGAACGGCTGACGCCATACCAAATAATCAGGCAATCCCAATTCCATACCCATCACGCGAACTTCATCTTTAAATAACAGGCGCAGTGGTTCAATCAATTCTTTGAAATCAACAACGCTAGGCAAACCACCTACATTATGATGGCTCTTAATCACAGCACTATCACCTAGGCCGGACTCAATTACATCAGGATAAATTGTACCCTGTACCAAGAAATCAACCGTTCCGATTTTACGCGCTTCATCTTCAAACACGCGAATAAACTCTTCACCAATTACTTTGCGCTTAGCTTCCGGGTCGGTCAGTCCTGCTAATTTTTTAAAGAAACGTTCCTGCGCATTCGCTCGAACAAAATTAGAGTCAAATCGGGTTGCGAATGCTTGCTCAACCTCATCGCCTTCATTCTTACGCATCAGACCGGTGTCTACAAAAACGCATGTCAACTGGCGTCCAACCGCCTTGGAAACTAATGCTGCAACAACTGAGGAATCCACACCGCCAGAGAGTGCACACAACACCTTACCATTGCCAACTTTTTGGCGAATGGCTTCTACCTGCTGCTCAATATAGCGGGTCATAGTCCAATCGCCTGTGCATCCACACACATCATAAAGGAAATGCTTGAGCATATCGGTACCATGCGGCGTATGATTGACTTCGGGATGGAACTGCACGCCATAAAATTTCTTTTCTGCACATTCCATCGCTGCTGTTGGGCAGGTGTCTGTCGTCGCTGTTACGCGAAAACCTTCTGGTATTTGAGAAATAAAATCCGTATGACTCATCCAGCAAATCTCTTCTGTCTGCAAATCAGCAAAAAGTTTACTGGTCTTATCTAATGTCACTCGTGTTTTACCATATTCACTCTTTTCGGCAGCATTGGATACCGTTCCCCCCAGAACATGCGCCATCAACTGGCATCCATAACAAATACCGAGTACAGGGATACCCAGTTCAAAAATCTCTTTGCCACACCGTGGAGAAGTCTCCTCATAAACACTATTGGGGCCGCCGGTAAAAATAATACCGACCGGATTCATTGCTTTAATCTCATCAAGAGATGTCTTATAGGATTTTACTTCACAATACACATGATGTTCACGCACGCGGCGTGCAATGAGCTGATTATACTGTCCACCAAAGTCCAGTACCAAAACAAGCTGATGCTGCTCCATGAGACATATTCCTCCTAATCATTCTTCTGTTTCGATAATTATGCCATATTTTATCTATTTGAGCAAGTGTTTTCCTGCACAAATCTCAATTTTTTCAAATCACACAAAACTTTTCGTAACGCAAACAAATATATGCGTATCATTTACACGCAAAGCGGCAATACTGCGAATATACTGTTATAGAAAAGGATGGTATGCGATGAATACATTATCTAAGAAAGGTCTTTTGTGCCTTTTATGTACGCTGACCTTTATCATGCCTTGTGCAGCTTTTTGGCAGGACCGCGTACAGGCACTTGCAGAAGAATCTCTCATTACTTCTTCTGCAGGGCACCCCCCAGTTGTAGATACGGTTGAAACCGAAACGGTTATGGATGTTATGGTACGATTCCCGCTACCGGCTTCAGACCCTGATGGTGACACTGTGACCTTAAAGCTAATTGACCAACCACGTCTGGGTACTGCAACCTTTGAAAATGGAAATCTTATCTATACACCTGCTTCTCACAGAACCGGAACCGACCAGTTTTCTTATTGCGCTGTTGATGTGATGGGAAATCAATCCGAACCTGCACGCATTTCGGTAAAAATCAATCGAAATGCGTCGGGTATCACCTATGCCGACATGACATACAATCCCAATCATCTAGCTGCCGTTCGCTTGGCACAAGAAGACATCTTTCTTGGCGAAAAAGTTGGAAGTTCTTATTTCCTGCATCCCATGCAAACTGTAACTCGTAACGAATTTATCGCGATGGCCGCTGCCACAGCAGAATTAGACCTCACCGAAACAGCCTATACCGACTTTCAGGACGACAGTGCACTTTCTTCCTGGGTCAAACCTTATATCAGCGCTGCCGCTGAAGCTGGTTTCATTCAAGGCTATCAGACCGCGTCAGGCACTGCCGAAATTCGCGGTGAAAAACCTATCACGGTTTCTGAAGCAGCCGTTATCGTGTCCAATTTACTCAAACAGCAAGAAATCCCCGTTGCAACTCCAACAAGTGGCACGGTTTCCTATCAAGTCGTGCCTGCTTGGGCAGAAACGGCTGTCAATACCCTATCCGCAGCAAATATCTTGCCCGCTTCTACGCTGGATAGCAATGAACCCTTAACACGAGAAACCGCTTGTGTCATGCTCTATCACGTTATGTGCCTGTGTGATTCTTAAATTACGTTTTGTGAAAGCTGGATATCCAAATCCAGCTTTTTCATTATTCTTTCACACGCAAAGATTCTATCAGCGCTTCATCTGGCGTTACAAAAGCCGTTTGATATACATGATAAATCACAAACCCCGGTTTTGCACCAGTTGGCTTTTTCAAATGGCGCACTTCGGTGTAGTCTACCGGCACCATCGACGATGTGCGTGCCTTTGAATGATAGGCTGCAATCATCGCAGCCTGCGTCATTGCCTCGTTACTCGGTTGTTTGCCATCAGTAACCAAAATCACATGAGAACCGTGAATTTTTTGAGCATGGAACCAAATATCACTCTTAAATGCTGTTTTCATGCTCAATAAATCATTTTGTAAATTATTTTTGCCTGCCCATACCGAGAAACCGTCACTTGTACGATATTCATATGGAGCGGAACGCGCAGACTTCTGTTTTTTGCCTCCACGTTGCTGTTTGTGCGATAATACACCAGTCTGTGCGAGTTCTTCCCGAAGTTGTGCTAGGTCTGCTTCATTCTCAGCTTCGTCCAGCGCTGCCAGCACGCTTTCCAGATAATCCAATTCCATTGTACCTTGTGTAAGCTGCTCGGTCAACATCACTTCTGCTGTCTTTGCTTTTTGATATAGTTTAAAATATTTTTGTGCGTTTTGTTGTGGGGTAAGCCGTACATCCAAAGAAATTTCAACTTCCGGACAATCAGGGGCATAATAATCAATGACCTTTGCCGTGCGCATTCCTTTCTCTAATTGATAAAAATTCGCAGAAATCAATTCCCCTTTGCGCTTATACTTTTCACGGTCTTGTGTTTTTTGCAATTCCTGTCTTTGTGCTGCTAATTTGCGGGTCAACCGGTCACGCGCAGAAGTAACGGTGCGCAACATATCTCCCGCTTTTCGGTGCATTCGCTCTGCTTGCCCTTTTTTCTCATAAAATGCTGCTAATAGCGTGGAGAAGTCTTGCTGCACATCCAATCGAATCAGACTACCATATTGTGTCACTGGCAAACAAGTAAAGTCAAACACACTTTTATCTTCCACTTTGACCAGCAAATAAGGACGTGCTTTGCCCTCCTGCATATAGCGGATGAACTCACCAAATACCTCACACAACTTTTGACGTTCCCCATCGGATAACGTCCCCACTGTTTTGCTGGGTTCACCTGTTGCACGATAAGCGAGTTCTCGACATAGCAAAGGAGACAATCCACAGAACGAGGACAACAACCATTTATCCAGTCCCATTTCTCCGGATGCTTGCTGTATTGCGGCGGCTATCCCCGCTGGCGAAACGGCAAACGGGTCTACTTTATTTTGCTGCGGGGGCGGCAGTCGATAAAACAGTCCCGGAAGAATTTGACGTTTGCCTGAAATGTCACCATCAACACGGCGAATGGCATCAATAATCCGGTCATCTTCTCCTTTTAAGATTAAATTGGAATATTTACCCATCAACTCAGCAATCAGGTATCGTTTGACCGGCACGCCCATTTCATCATTGGTATCCAATTCTAAAATTGCCATACGTTCCAAAGACGGCTGGGTCAAAGACACAATTTTTGCGCCCTGAATATGCTTTCGCAGTAACATACAAAACATCGGCGGTACCGCAGGGTTTTCGCGATTTTGCTCTATCAAATGAATCCGTGGTGCACTGGCTGCCGCCGAAAGCAACAGTTTACAAGCACCTTTTCCGCCCCGAATCTGGAGCACGATTTCCTCCCTATCCGGCTGATAAACTTTTTCGATTCGTCCTCCTGCAATGCGTGCATCCAGCTCAGATAACACGGCATGCAGGCATACAGCATCTAATGGCATGAATTAGGCTCCTTATACAAATTGAATACAGTCGTGATGTTTTTGAGAAACCATTGACTCAATGGTTGGAAAACATCTTTCCAAATAGGTAGAAAATGTTTTGGCAATCGGATTTTCAGTCGGAAAATGTCCTGCGTCTACCAAAGTTAAGCCAAGGGACTGCGCACGCTGCATCAAATCATAAGAACAATCCCCTATCACAAAGGCATCCGCGCCCTTGGCTATAGCCGCATCCATCATTTTACCACAAGCGCCACCACCAACCGCAACTCGTCCAATCGTGCGGCCGCCATCGACATATCGCACACCGCCTGCATCCAGCGCATCTTTTACATATTCGGCAAAAACTTTGGGCGACATACGCGCGGGTAGATTGCCGACCCGACCAAGCATTTTGTTTTCTCCGGCTTCCATATTCACGACCTGTGACAGTCCAAGTGCAGTAGCCAAGGCATCATTCACGCCTCCGTGTGCACAGTCAGCATTGGTGTGCATACAAATCACTGCAATATTATGTTTAATTGCCAAACACAGAGCGCGTCCCGTGGCATCATCCTCGGTGACGTTACGCACAGAAGTAAAAATCAAGGGATGATGCGCAACAACCACTTGCACTTCTCGTCGGATTGCCTCGGCAATGACATCTTGGGTGGCATCCAGCGCACACAAGACGCGTGTAACCTTCTGTGCTCGATTTCCTGTCATCAAGCCGCAGTTATCCCAGCTTTCTGCCAATTCGTAGGGTGCGAACTGTTCTAAGCAATGTAAAATATCATTTACCGTTGGCATATTTGTTCCTCCAAAACTGTTTGTAATGTTTGAACGACCGCTTGTTGCTGCATCAGTTGCTCTTTCGACACCTGTTGCCCCCGCTTCATACCTGCGAGTACATACTGCTCCCGTCGTAACAGTGCAGTCAAATATATGTCTGCCCGTGGTGCACACAGCAATGCCGAAGAAAAATAACAATCAGGTAATGCAACCATTTTGCAAGTAGTACCACCGCGTACCGTCCAAACCAAATAATGCCGTTTGCCCTCAGTACACACTGTTTCTTCTTCTATTTCATATCCGTTCTGCCATAACCACTGTCTCAACTGTGGCAGCATAGTCATTGGCTGAAGTAACAATGTGTGATTGCCTCTTGCTGTCCAAGGCGCTGCCTGTAAAATCTCAATAATAGTTTCCCCACCCATTCCAGCAATCGAAATGGTATCACACTCCGATGGTAAAACGCCATCCAGCCCGGCAGCCAATCGAAATTGGACAAAAGAACTCAATCCGTGCAGTCTTGCATTCTCTTGTGCGTGTGTCAATGGCCCTTCTCGTAAATCGGATGCAATCGCGCTCGTCAAACGTCCCTGAGTCAAAAGCCAAAGTGGTAAATGTCCGTGGTCGGTTCCAACATCGACCAAACGCGCACCATTTGATACACGGTCAGCAATGGCTTGCAAACGTGGGGTTAACGTTAAATTTTCTTTGGTTCGTTCGGTCATTTTCAATTCCTGTCATCTGAAAAAATAAGGCCGACAGCGAACTGTCGGCCTATGGCCTGTCAAATTACTCGCCCAAGAATTTGTTGAGCTGGGATACAAGTTCATCTGCATCGGTGCCGTGTACCATGCAAGCTTCCTCGATGCTCTCACCCTGCGAGGATGGGCAGCCCAAGCAGTGCATACCCATATCCAGAAAATACTTTGCTGTGTTGATATCGCGTGCGAGAACCTCGCCAATCGTTGTCTTTTTCGTAATTGCAGCCATGATAGACCTCCTGCGAAATTTCAAATAAATTGATATGGCTATATTATACTGCCCCTGTGTACAAATTTCAATACTGTGCGCGCAAGATTTACAAAAATTAAAAGAGAGCGAAACCATTTGTTTCGCTCTCTGCGTTGGTTTTCTTATTCCCCCTGTGCCTTCATCTTGGCAAAGCACTCGCTGCAATAAACCGGGCGGTCAGATTTCGGCTCAAACGGAACCCGTGCTTCACCGCCGCAAGCTGCACAAGTAGCCGTGAAGAATTCTCTCTGTCCACGTGCCGCATTCTTGCGTGCATCACGGCATTTCTTGCAGCGCTGGGGCTCGTTCTGGAATCCGCGTTCTGCGTAGAATTCCTGCTCACCTGCTGTGAAAACGAACTCTTCGCCGCATTCCTTACATACTAAAGTCTTGTCCTGATACATGTTTACTACCTCTCTTTGATTACCTTTGGTCCCTATACCCTTTTGCGTTGCAGAAATGCTAGGAACAAATGAATTTTATTGCGAACAAAATCGGTTTGAATGGATTTTGCTATCGCCTGAAAGATTTTGGGGTATTGTCACAGTCGTTCTGCTTTGCGATGAATCCGCTGCATTGCATTGGCAACAGATTTGCGTGTTTTTCCCATTCGCACAGCAATCTCGTCATATGACAAGCCATATAAATATAGCTGCAGAACCTGGGCCTCGAAATGCGAGAGAAGATCAAAGAGACGTGCTAGGGTTTCTCGGTGTTCTTCCTGTCCAATGATAAGTGTTTCCGGATTAGAAGTACATGAACTACAAGAATAGGGTTCCAAGTCTTCTACCAGAGGTTTATCAAGCGATACAGCTTGGAACAACGGTTCATGTTTACGAGCAGTCGCACTCCGCACAACCGACCGCAACCGCCGTTCTACGCAAATACGCGCATATGACGAAAACGCGACCCCACGTTCCGGGCTAAAATGCTCGACCGCTGAAAGCAATGCCAACATACCTTCCTGAATACCGTCTTCAACGTCCATTCCCTGCAAGGTACATACATGCGCCTGTGCTCGAACCAGTCGCGTGTATTCACGCAACAAATGCTCTAGCGCTTGGCTGTCTCCCTGCTGCGCGGCTCGAATCGCATTTAATTCGTCATTTTCACTGATATTCCATTCTGTTCGCTCGGTTCTATTTGCCATCTTGTCTATCATTATACTGAGTACAACATACTTTGTCAAGCAAATTTTGTATAAAATAGAATTTCTTTGCTTTTAAATCGAATTTTATTTTGTGCGTATTTTACAATTTTTTGACATTATCACTCAACCGTAACCGATTTCGCCAAATTACGCGGCTTATCGACATCGCAACTGCGCTCTACCGCAACATAATATGCCAAAAGTTGAAGTGGTACGATAGAAAGCGAAGCTGAAAACAGTTTTGGGCATTCCGGCAACCGAATCACATGACGGCAAGCACTCTCATCCCCTGTGAAGTCTGCACCTGCAATTAAAATCACCTCTGCACCACGCGAAGTGACTTCCCGAATGTTAGACACAGTCTTTTCATAAAGTTCGGGCTGCGTTGCCAACGCAATGACTAATGTGCCATCCTCAATTAATGAAATGGTGCCGTGTTTCAGTTCACCCGCCGCATATGCTTCTGAATGAATATAAGAAATTTCTTTGAGTTTCAGGGAAGCCTCCATTGCTGCGGCATAATCCAAACCACGCCCCAAAAAGAAAACGCTGGAACGATTGTGATACCGTGTCGCAAGATATTGCATTGTAGCTTGACAGGACAACGTATTTTCTAACATCTTGGGCAGTTGACTCAATTGTTTACAAAAATCACTCTGCTGCTTATCGCTCATATGTCCACAAACATACGCCAAGCGTCCTGCAATCAGGTATAGTGCGGCCAATTGTGCCGAATATGCCTTGGTTGTTGCAACCGATATTTCAGGCCCTGCCCAAGTGTACAATACGCCATCCGCTTCTCGTGCGATGGTTGAAGATACCACATTTACAATTGCAATCGTAAAAGCTCCTGCTTCTTTTGCCTTCCGCATCGCTGCCAAAGTGTCAGCCGTCTCGCCCGACTGGCTAATAACAATACATAAATCATTCTGTTCTACAATTGGGTTTTCATATCGGAACTCCGAGGCAACGCGAGCCGTACACCGCACTCTGCACAAAGTCTCAATCACACGTTGTCCAACAATGCCAGCATGAAGTGCCGACCCACATCCAATAATATGCACATGCTTTGCCTTTTTTAACCGCTCATCGGTCAACCCATTCTCCTCAAATACAATTTTATTGTTTTGAATACGGGGTTGAATAGTCTGTGCAATCGCGCGCGGCTGCTCCATAATCTCCTTAATCATGAAATGCTCGTAGCCGCCTTTTTCTGCCGCTGACAAATCCCAAGTTACTGTGCGCACTTCTTTTTCAATCGGTTCACCAAATTCATTGAATACGCGCACACTGTCCGGCCGAATAATCGCCACTTCATTGTCATCCAAAATCATATATTTTCTGGTACGGCGAATAATAGCAGTGACATCTGAAGCAATCATATTTTCGCCATCACCCAAACCGATAACCAACGGATTGTCACGGCGTGCCGCAACGATTTCATCCGGACGGTCAAGGGATACAACTCCCAACGCATAAGAACCGCGCACACGATGAATTGCACGCAAAACGGTGTGTGCAATATCGCCATCTGTTGATTCCTTATGCAAATCTGCAATCAAATGTGCCACAGTTTCTGTATCAGTTTCAGAATGGAATACATAACCGCGTGCCGTCAGATGCTCTCGCAGTTCCAGATAATTTTCAATAATACCATTGTGTACCACTGCAATCCGGCCATCTCCACCCAGATGTGGATGTGAATTGGCATCTGACGGTTCTCCATGTGTCGCCCAACGGGTATGCCCAATTCCACAAGTACAGTGTAGTCCTTTGGCTTCTTGTACTTTGTGTTCCAACGCGTCAATTCGTCCGCGCGTCTTAATCACGTGCAGTCCTTCTGGCGTTAATGCCGCAATGCCAGCCGAGTCATACCCGCGGTACTCCAGTGCATGTAAACCTTTTATCAAAATGGGCAGAGCATCCTCCCTGCCAGTAAATCCAACAATACCACACATTTGCGTTTTCCCTCCATTGTGTTAACGCGATAAAAACCTAAAAATGGGTATAAAAATAGTGGGTTATGCAAAGACGCGCTGTTTCCGGAATCACTTCCGGGGTTTCTTCGTCCTGCTAACGACCGACTCACTCGCAGCCGAAGGGCCATCCGCCGAATTTTCGATAAACCCTTACCTCGTCCACTGCGAAACAGGCTGCTTCGCAGTTCTGGCGCTTTCCTATTTACTTATTTTTTTACAGCATCACCTCCCAAAATAAACGGCAAAATCCGCCGCACAGAGCAAGCCCCTCTATGCGGCGGTTTTCTTTTTTAGCCGACCACTGATTCAATCACATCGGCAACGCGGCGTGCAACCGTCTGCACCTTATCTGCATCCACGCCTTCGACCATCACACGCACCAATGCCTCTGTTCCAGAAGCACGCACTAAAATACGACCCTCGCCTAGCTCTGCATTGCCTTCTTCGATTGATTTGGCAACCTCCGGACGCTCTGCCACGGTATACTTATCACAATTGGGAACTTTTACATTGATTTGTACCTGTGGCCACGGTACGACTTCGTCCGCGATTTGCGAGCATTTCTTACCGCTTTCCTTCAAAATACGCATAAACTGAATAGCGGTCAACTGGCCATCACCAGTAGACGCATATTCCAAGAAAATGACATGCCCAGACTGTTCGCCGCCCAAAATATAGCCGTCCTTGAGCATCATTTCCAGCACATACCGGTCGCCTACATTAGCACACTTGATTTCCATGCCATTTTTCTGTGCATATTTGTGCAGTCCCATGTTGGACATGACCGTAGCGACAAACGCATTTCCGCGCAGTTTGCCCAGCTTCTTCATATGTGCTGCACAAACCGCCATGATGCGGTCACCGTCCAGCACTTCGCCGCGCTCATCGACAACCAAGCAACGGTCTGCATCGCCGTCAAACGCAATACCAATATCGTAATGTCCGGTGCGCATCCGCGTTTGTAAATTTTCCAGATGAGTAGAACCGCATCCGGCATTGATATTAACACCATTTGGCTCATAAAAGCGCAAATCCGCTTTGCATTCCAGCAAACGCATCAGGCGCGTAACGGTTGTCGAGGATGCACCATTTGCACAGTCTACTGCAACGCACAAACCGCTCAAATCCCCCGCAACCGTTTCCGCTAAATGGTCGGTATATTCCACAACTGGGTCAATGGACGAGCGAATCACGCAGCCTAAATGTTCATGGCTGGCCTTTGGCACGCTGTCAAACGCGTCAATAAACTCTTCGATTCGATTTTCCAATTCATCTGACAGCTTATAACCCGAACCAGCAAAAATTTTGATGCCATTGTATTCAAAAGAATTGTGGCTGGCAGAAATAACGATGCCTGCATCGGCTTTATGCTTGATGGTCAAATACGCAATCGCTGGTGTTGGAATTACACCCAGCAATTCGACATCGGCACCAACCGAGCAGATACCCGCAACCAGCGCACTTTCCAACATGTCAGATGAAATGCGCGTATCTTTTCCGATGAGCAGTTTTGCCTTTCCTGCCGCTCTTCTCTCCTGTGTTAAAACATGCGCTGCTGCCGCACCGATTTTAAATGCCAGCATCGCATCCAATTCTACATTCGCAACTCCGCGAACACCATCAGTTCCAAAATATTTACCCAATGTATGACACATCCTTCCATGTTTTGAAGGGTAATTTATAGCATTTGCTGTCCATCTGGCGCTTCCAGCTTTAAATGCTCATAAGCGCGCAATGTAACGCAACGGCCGCGTGGAGTTCGATTTAAGAACCCGATTTGCATAAGATAGGGTTCATATACGTCCTCCAACGTGATAGCTTCTTCTCCTATGGTCGCTGCTAAAGTCTCCAGACCGACTGGCCCTCCATTGTAATTTAAGATGATGCTGGTCAACATGCGGCGGTCAATATTATCCAGCCCCAGTGCATCAATGTCCAACGCTTTCAGCGCCAAATCAGCCATCTCTTTTGTAATCACGCCATCGCCCTTGACCTGTGCAAAATCACGCACACGGCGCAGCAGACGATTGGCAATACGCGGCGTTCCGCGCGAGCGGCGTGCAATCTCATATGCGCCATCATAGCGGCTGTGTACGCCCAAAATCCCGGCCGAGCGGGTAACAATTTTTTCCAAATCATCTGGGCTATACAATTCCAGCCGCAGCATCACACCGAAACGGTCACGCAGCGGCGAGGTCATCTGCCCTGCACGGGTCGTTGCACCAATCAACGTAAATCGTGGCAAATCCAACCGAATGGAACGGGCGCTTGGCCCTTTACCAATAATGATGTCAAGCGCATAATCTTCCATTGCTGGATATAAAATTTCTTCTACGCTGCGATTGAGGCGATGAATCTCGTCAATAAAAAGAATATCATTTTCTGCAAGATTGGTCAAGATTGCGGCAAGGTCTCCGGCTTTTTCAATGGCCGGCCCGGATGTGATGCGGATATTAACGCCCATTTCCGCCGCAATAATATTGGCCAATGTCGTTTTACCCAATCCTGGCGGCCCATAAAGCAGTGTATGGTCAAGTGGCTCTCCGCGCTGTTTGGCCGCTTGGATAAAAATAGCAAGATTTTCTTTTACTTTACTCTGCCCAATATAATCATCCATTGACTTTGGGCGCAGAGAATTTTCAGTTTCATCTTCGCGGATTTGACGGCTGGAAACGATGCGTTCATCATCCATCATACCGCCTGAAAATTCAATACTCAAATATGCTCACCGCCTTATCCCATTGCCAACCGTTTGAGACAAACACGGATAATAGATTCTGCATCGGGATATTCGCTTAAATCCAATCCTTTCATGGCTTGCAGCGCCTCGGATTGTGCATATCCCAATACCATAAGTGCAGCAATGGCCTCCTGTGTATGATTGACTTCTGCACTTCCAGTAGCAGGCAATTCCAGTGATACTGCACTTCCCTTTCCGCTTTCCAGCTGCTCCTTACTCATCTTGTCACGCAGTTCCAAAACAATGCGCTGTGCAATCTTTTTCCCAATTCCGGGAGCTTGCGTAAGCAATTTTTCTTCGCCTGTGATGATAGAAAGTGCTAACCGACTGGGAGGCGCAACCGATAATATAGCCAAGGCCGCCTTTGGCCCAACGCCAGATACTCCAATGAGCATTTTGAAGCAGTTTAATTCTTCTGCATCGGCAAACCCATATAAGTCAAAAATATCTTCGCGCACATACAGATAGGTATATAAGCGGGCTGTTTCACCCATTTTTACTTGAGAAATTGTATTCTGCGACGTGTGGCAAGCATAACCCACCCCCGCACAGTCTATCACGCAAAGAGACTGCTCTATCAGCGCCACTTTGCCCTCAACATAATAAAACATATTTCCTGTACTCCATCGTAAACACCGATACTTTAAGCGTTATACATCGCCGACCGGCTGGCATGGCCATGACAAATCGCAACCGCCAAAGCATCTGCCGCATCATCTGGCCGCGGTACTTTGGACAATCCCAGCATCACGCGCGTCATTTCCATCATCTGATGTTTATCGGCTTTTCCATATCCAACAACCGATTGTTTGACCTGTGACGGTGTATAAGATACCGGTGTCAATCCTTTTTGTGCCAGTGCCAGCAAAATAACACCGCGCGCCTGCGCTACCTGAATGCCAGTCGTAATATTCTGATTGAAAAACAGTTCTTCTACGGCGGCTGCATCTGGATGAAAGGTGTCAATTAAGGTGCACAAATCATCATACAATTCACACAATCGCAGGTGCATCGGCGCGCCAATCTGTGTCGTAATCGCTCCATATTGTATCGGTGTGAAGCGATAGTTGTCATAGCGCACAATACCATACCCAATCGTTCCATATCCCGGATCAATTCCGAGAATGTTCATCATTATCTGTCTCCTTATCATTTTGCAGCTATATAAAATTGTCTTGCACCTTTCAGTTGAAAACAGTTCAATTGTTGCTGCACGGCTATTATACCATATTGAATGCTTTGGGAAAAGCAAATTTTCACATTTCCTGCTGCACGGTCACAAAATAGTACAATCTTTATGAACAACTGGGGCAGCAACCACATTGGATTAGCTTTTCTGCTGCAAGCAGAATCCCGGCCTTACCTGAAGGATAGGTCAAGCCGCCCTGCATATAGCAGACATAAGGTTCTCTCATCGGTGCATCAGCACTCAACTCAATCGAAGCTCCCTGCACAAATGCACCGGCTGCCATGATAACCGGGTCATCATATCCAGGCATCGCCCACGGCTCTGGCGTTACAAAAGAATCGACCGGTGCTCCCGACTGAATCCCTTCGCAAAAACGACGCAGTGGCTCTGGTGCACCAAACGCAATGGTTTGAATAATATCATAACGCGGTGTTTCTGGTGCCGGGTCAACTGTAAAGCCCAAAAGCTGCATAACTTTTGCACAAAATACCGCTGTTTTAATAGCCTGTGCGGTTACATGCGGTGCCAGAAACAAGCCTTGATACAACAGTCGATTTTGCCCCATCGTGCATCCACACTCACCGCCGATACCCGGCGCGGTCATGCGGTAAGCTGCACGTTCAACCAGTTCCCGGCTGCCAACGATATATCCACCAGTCGGTGCCAAACCGCCACCCGGATTCTTAATCAGCGACCCTGCACACATATCTGCGCCAACCTGTGTCGGCTCAATGGTTTCGGTAAATTCTCCATAACAGTTGTCTACCATAATAATTGCTTTGGGATTTACCTCGCGCACCACATCACAAGCCTGCTTGATTTCCTCACAGGACAAGGTTTGCCGTACTGCATATCCCCTAGAGCGTTGTAAAAATACCAGTTTCACATCTTGTGCACTTGCTGCCTGCGCGATATTCGAAAGGTTTAACCGCCCGTCGAGCAAATCAACCTGGCGATATCCAATCCCATATCGCTTCATACTTCCGGGGCAATCACCTGTTACGGTATTTAACAGCGTATCATATGGAGCCCCAGTGATAGACAGCATCACATCACCCGGTTCCAACGCGCCAAACAGTGCACAAGAAAGTGCGTGTGTACCGTTGACAAACCCCAACCGCACCAGCGCCGCCTCTGTCCCAAACAAATCGGCATAAATCGCTTCCAGCGTATCCCGGCCGTGGTCATCATAACCATATCCAGTCGTTCCAGCAAACATGGTATCCGATACGCGGTGTGAGCGAAATGCCGCCAAAACTTTTTGGGTATTCTCCTCTGCAATCTCATCAATTCTTGCAAAATAGGGTGTCAAATACTGCTCCGCTTGTCGTCCAAGTGACAGAACACGCTCGGACAGATTCAGAAAGTTTGATTTCATTTATAAAATCTCCTCATAAAAAATACTCTATGCGTTTCCTTGTTCAAATGTGACCGATATTACAAACCTATGGCCGACACAAATTTGTGTCGGCCAATTTCTGTCAAGATTCTTCCATTTCAAATACGGTATCTTCCATTCCCGGCAGAGTAAACAAATTATCCTTTTGCTGTGTTAGGCTTAAAACCGAAATTTGAATAGATTGCGTTTGCACGCCTTCTTCGGTAAAGACTGCACTATGCAACAGCCCGGTAACAGTCGAAATCGTGTACTCTACCGTGCGCCCATCTTGCCAAGCAACCACACGAATCATTGGCTGCCCGGATACATCCAGCAACTCTGCTTGCTGAATTTGTTCTTTCGGAAGTGCACAGACGGTCTCATACGTCGGTAACATTGCCGTTTCTGCTGGTGTAAAACTGCCAGCCTGACCACTATAATAAGTGCTGCTTCCCGCATCCCACGCATAAATATGACCATCGTATTGCAGTACAACCGAGTCCACTTCGCCAGATGCACGCAACAATTCCACCCGGCTAGCCGTTTGCCGCACATATTGTTTACACTGTAATGTGCTGTTTCCGCCGTCCCAATACAAAGTATTGGACACCACACAGCTATACGAATCCGGTCTGGAAAGTGAAGCGATAACCTGCTGCACATTGTCCGGACGAATTTCAATCTGTGTGATTTTGCGTGCGTTTTCTTCTGCAAAATCCACCGTCTCACCTAATTCGGTATCGTCTGAACTGATTTGCGAGGGTAACACAATTGCGGGTTCATCATTTTGGAATAAATTTGATGATAATACAAAACTAAGCACCAGTGTCACAATCATGACAAATGCGCAAAGCGCAGCAATCAGCGCCGTTTTTTGCTTGTTGGGAATGGGTTCCTGCCCGTCTGTTTTCTTGCGCATTTTTAAGGACAAAACGGTTCTGGTGCTTGCGCACACAATCCAAAATGATGTTCAATTGCCTGTACAATCCGCGCACAGGTATGCCCATCCCCGTAAGGATTGACGGCATATGCCATTGCGTCGTAAGCTACGGGCTGGTCGAACAGCTCACACGCCATTTCAAAAATCTGTTCTTCCTCAACTCCGGCTAGTTTAACCGTTCCTGCTTCAATCGCTTCCGGGCGCTCGGTTTCATGCCGTAACACTAAAACCGGTTTGCCTAGTGACGGTGCTTCCTCCTGAAGTCCGCCGGAATCGGTCATAATCAGATAGCAGCGTGCCATTAAATTGTGCATCTCATCCACAGCAAGCGGCGCAATCAAATGAACATTTTTGTACCCGCCCAAAAATTTTTGAGCTGTTTCACGGACATAAGGACTTAAATGTACCGGATACACAAACTGTGCATCGGGATACCGTTGTGCCAACCGCGCAATCGCTCGGCAAATGTTCTCCATTGGCTGACCATAGTTTTCTCGGCGATGTGCTGTAACCAGCACAACCCGATTATGTTCAAAATCAAGTTGACGTAGTGCCTCATCTCGAAATGCAAAGTCATCCCGAACGGTCAAACCAATCGCATCTACTACTGTATTTCCGCAAACCAAAACGCCATCGGTAATCTGCTCTCGTGCCAAATTATCACGATTGCGTACAGTCGGTGCAAAATGCAGCTCAGCAATCTGACCAACTAATTTGCGGTTCATTTCTTCCGGAAACGGCGAGTATTTGTCATATGTGCGCAGACCTGCTTCGACATGTCCAACCGGAATTTTGTGATAGAATGCCGCCAGCGCTCCGGCAAAGGTTGTCGAAGTGTCTCCATGCACCAGCACAATGTCAGGTTTTGCTTCTTCCAAAACTGCATCCAAACCATGCAGCGATTTTTCTGTAATGGTTGCAAGCGTCTGTCGTGCCTCCATGATATCCAAATCATAATCAGGGTGAATATCAAAAATCTCCAGCACTTGGTCAAGCATTTGACGATGCTGCGCCGTAACACAAACGATACTTTGTGTATGTTCACACTGCTCCAAGGCGCGTACCAGCGGTGCCATTTTAATGGCTTCTGGTCGCGTACCAAAAACAGTCATGACTTTAATGCTTTTCATCGTCTTCCTGCTCCTTTCTCGCCTGCATTGACTTTTGCAGACTCCATAAAATGCGGCCACCTACCGCCATGACCAAAATAACGGCCAAAATCAAAATCATCGCTTTGGCTTCTCCGCTGGTGGTCAGAATAACGGCAGCCAATCCAAGGGTAGCTGAAATCGCATACAAAATGGCAACGGCCTGCTTGACATTGAATCCCATATCCACTAGCTTATGATGCACATGACCGCGGTCGGGACTCATTGGGTTACGCCCTTCCATCAAACGACGTGTAATAGCCGATGCAGTATCAAAAATCGGCAGACCCAAAATCAAGAACGGTACGGCAAACGAAATGACCGCATAGAACTTAAAGAATCCTTCGATTGACATAGTTGCCAACATAAAACCCAAAAATGTAGAACCAGTATCGCCCATAAAGATTTTTGCGGGATTAAAGTTATATGGTAAAAATCCGATACAGGAACCAGCCAATGCCCCCATTGTGATGGCTACCATAATCTCATTGGTGAGCAGTCCTACCGCTAACATGGTCATAGCTGCAATTGAGGATACACCAGCCGCCAGACCGTCCAGACCATCAATCAGATTTACAGCATTGGTGATACCTACAATCCACAAAATCGTAACCGGAATGGCTAACATACCCAAAGAAAAATACGGGTTATTAGAAAATGGATTGAAACTTGTAAAGAACTCAATTTTCAATCCGCCAACGCAAACCGGAATTGCTGCTGCAATAATCTGAATGCAAAATTTGAATTTCGCGCCTAATGCAACGATATCATCAAAGATACCCAACACCACAATAATCATTGCACCCAGCAAAATACTGAGCATCTGCACATCCATTTGACCAAAAATCATCAAGGATGCCAAAAATCCCATAAAAATCGCAAGGCCACCCATACGCGGAATGGGTTTCTTGTGCATTCGGCGGCTGTCTCGCGGGACATCCATTGCACCGACCTTGTGCGCAAATTCACTCACATGAGGCGTCAACCAGAACGACAAAATACCTGCCAGTACAAACGCACCCATGACCAACAGGACTACTTTATACTCTTGTGCCATTTGTAACCTCACTTACCGTTTAATGAAGCCGACCTTGCGGTACACCTTGTCCAAGGTCTTACGAGCCATATAACTGGCACGCTGAGCGCCTTCTGTATACACCTGCTGCAAATAATCTTTATTTCGCAGCAAATCTTCGGTTTTTTCGCGAATGGGGCGCAACATTTCAACCACAGCTTCTCCCACGGCGGGTTTAAACTCGGCATATCCCTTTCCGGCAAATTCTGCTTCTACTTCTTCGGGTGTTTTGCCTGTCGCCAATGCATAAATAGCAATGAGATTCGAAATGCCCTCTTTTCCCTCGCCGCGCACAATGCGTCCATCCGAATCGGTCACTGCACGCTTAAACTTGCGCATAATGTCTTCCGGCTTGTCCATTAGCAAGATAAATCCATTTGCATTTTCATCCGATTTGCTCATCTTGCGCGTCGGGTCTTGCAAAGACATGATTTTTGCGCCGGTTTTGGGGATATACGGTTCTGGCATGGTAAATGTTTCAGAATAAATGCCGTTGAATCGTTGTGCAATGTTGCGCGTCAACTCAATATGCTGAAGCTGGTCAACCCCGACCGGCACCAAATCGGTCTGATACAGCAGAATATCAGCCGCCATCAAAACCGGATAATCAAATAAGCCAGCATTTACATTGTCCGAATGCTTACTCGACTTATCTTTAAACTGGGTCATACGCGACAATTCGCCAAACATGGAATAACAGTTCAAAATCCATGCCAATTCTGCATGTGCCGGAACATGACTTTGAATAAACAGTGTGCTTTTCTCTGGGTCTAATCCACAGGCAAGATACTGCGCCAGCACTTCCAATGTTTGTCTGCGCAAATCTGCGGGATTTTGCCGCACAGTAATTGCATGTAAATCTACAACGCAATACAAGCACTCATATTCTTCCTGCAACATTGCGAAGTTGCGGATGGCTCCCAAATAATTGCCGAGTGTCAGCTTACCTGACGGCTGAACACCCGAAAAAATTCTTTTCTTATCCGTTGTTTCGCTCATAAAACTAACTTCCCTCTGATTCAATTTGGACGGTGACGCAATCGGGGCGTGACCGTATACCTAGAAAACATCATAGCATATTTCCGCCCTATATGCAATCAACATCCTGCACTTTTATACAGGTTTCTGACTTCTTTTCCAATTCTTACAGGCTCAATCATTGACAAGACCATAAAATGTCCGTATGATAAAGAAAACATCATATTTTGAATGCCGCCATTGAAAAAGAGGGAGCCATATGAAAAAATATCTTCTGGCACTTGACCAAGGAACCACTTCCTCTCGTGCCATCTTATTTGACAACGAACAGAATATTTTAGCGATTTCCCAGCGCGAATTGACCCAGATTTATCCCAAAGAAGGCTGGGTCGAACAAAATCCTTTGGAAATTTTTTCGTCTCAATATGCAGTTATGGTGGAAGCATTGGCATCGGCCAATCTCTGCGCACAGGACGTTGCGGCAATCGGGATTACCAATCAACGTGAAACAACGATTTTATGGGATAAAACCACCGGTCGTCCTATCTATAATGCGATTGTCTGGCAATGCCGCCGAACCGCCCCTATCGTTCAAAAACTGCTGGATGCTGGATTAGGCGATTATATTCGCCAAACTACCGGTCTTGTACCGGATGCGTATTTTTCTGGCACCAAAATCAAATGGATTTTAGACCATGTGGAAGGCGCACGCGAAAAAGCCGAGCGTGGTGAAATTTTATTTGGTACAGTTGATTGTTGGCTTACTTGGAAATTAACCGGCGGTCAGGTACATATTACCGATGCAACCAATGCATCGCGCACGATGCTTTACGATATTCATAAGCGTGACTGGGACGACACATTACTTAACGCCTTACATATTCCTCGCGCTATGTTGCCCCAAGTACGTTCATCCAGTGAAATCTATGGCTATGCTTCGCTTCCAGATACTCACATTCCCATTGCAGGCATTGCCGGAGACCAACAGGCCGCTTTATTTGGTCAAACCTGCTTCGCTTCGGGCGATGCAAAAAACACCTATGGCACGGGCTGCTTTTTGCTCATGAATACGGGCACACAGGCAATCCAAAGTAAAAACGGTTTATTGACCACCATTGCTGTACAGTTAGGAGATACCGTACAGTATGCTTTGGAAGGTTCTGTTTTTGTCGGCGGTGCGGTCATCCAATGGTTACGCGATGAACTACGATTTTTTAGCGAAGCACGCGATGCAGAATACTATGCACAAAAAGTAAAAGATACCGGCGGGGTCTATCTGGTTCCAGCCTTTACCGGCTTAGGCGCACCGCATTGGGATATGTATTCGCGTGGCTGCCTTATCGGCATCACCCGCGGTACCAAACGCGAACACATTATCCGTGCGGCTCAGGAATCCATCGCCTACCAGTCAAACGACTTATTGATTGCCATGCAACGCGATTTGGGTACTTCTCTACAAGAACTCAATGTGGATGGCGGTGCAAGCCGTGACAGCTTCCTGATGCAATTCCAATCTGATATTTCAGGTTGTCCTATCCGTCGCCCCGTTATCCGAGAAACAACAGCTCTCGGTGCAGCCTATCTGGCCGGATTGGCTGTTGGGGTATGGAAAAATCAGCAGGAACTTAAGCAATTGTGGCGCTGTGATACCGTCTATCATCCCAAAATGCCCGACTCCTTGCGGCAACAAAAATTAGCCGGTTGGGATAAAGCTGTTGGTCGCAGTCTGCACTGGGCAGAGCCATAATATACATATTTTACAATTCTTATTCTGTTGCAAACACAAGAGCGGTACTGTATCCATAAGAATACAGTACCGCTCTCCTTATTTGATTGACAATCCAAAGATTGATTGCGCTTACTTTACAACCTTATGGAACGTCTTTTTGCCTTTTTTAATAATGCGTTCGTTTGCGAAATCATCTACAGTGAGCATCTGTTTAAAATCGGTGACCTTCTCACCGTCAATGGATACGCCGCCACCCTGAACCAGCTTGCGTGCCTCACCATTGGAAGCTGCCAATCCACACTTAACCAACAGCGTCAAAACACCAATCGAACCATCGGTAAAATCATCGTCTGTTAAGGTAGTGGTCGGCATATTCTCGCTTGACTGCCCACCGCCAAAAATGCTCTTGGCCGCATCTTGCGCCTTGTTGGCTTCTTCGGTTCCATGCACCAATGCAGTCAACTCATATGCCAGAATTTCCTTTGCGCGGTTGAGCTGTGCGCCCTCCCATGCGTCCATCTCTTCAATCTGCTCAAGCGGCAGGAACGTCAGCATACGGATGCACTTGAGCACATCAGCATCATCTACATTACGCCAGTACTGATAAAAATCGTACGGGCTGGTCTTATTGGGGTCAAGCCAAACTGCACCCGATGCCGTCTTACCCATCTTCTTACCCTCAGAGTTCAGAAGCAAGGTGATGGTCATAGCATGTGCGTCTTTGCCCAACTTACGACGAATCAATTCGGTACCACCCAGCATGTTCGACCACTGGTCATTACCACCAAACTGCATATTACAGCCATAATGCTGGAACAGGTAGTAGAAGTCGTAGGACTGCATTATCATGTAGTTAAACTCCAGAAAACTCAGTCCCTTTTCCATACGCTGCTTATAGCATTCTGCGCGCAGCATATTGTTCACCGAAAAACAAGCACCAACTTCTCGCAAAAGGTCTACATAGTTCAAATCCAGCAGCCAGTCTGCATTGTTGACCATCTGTGCCTTGCCTTCACCAAACTCAATAAACCGTTCCATCTGCTTTTTAAAGCAGTCACAGTTATGCTGAATGGTTTCCGGCGTCATCATCGAGCGCATATCGGTACGTCCCGATGGGTCACCAATGTATCCCGTACCGCCGCCAACCAATGCAATCGGCTTATTGCCCGCCATTTGCAGACGCTTCATCAGGCATAACGCCATAAAATGACCCACATGCAGGCTATCCGCAGTCGGGTCAAAGCCAATATAAAAAGTGGCTTTTCCGTTGTTAATCATTTCGCTGATTTCCTGCTCATTGGTAACCTGAGCAATCAATCCACGTGCTTTCAGTTCATCGTATAACTTCATTGATATTTTCAACCCTTTCAAGATTCAATTTACCTATTGTGCGATACAGACGAGATTCAAGGGGCACGCTCCTTAAAATTTTCGTGAAAAATTTTCATACATTCCCCTTTTTCTGTGCATGTTCCAACAATTCCTGCGCATTGCTGCGTGTATTATCGGTAATAGCATCGCCTGCTAACATGCGCGCAATCTCATCGACACGCACAGCCCCCTCAATAGGAACAACCGAAGTATAAGTGCGTTCGCCTGCAACCGACTTGGAAATCAATAAATGGTGATTTCCCATTGCGGCAATCTGCGGCAAATGGGTCACACACAACGTCTGTTTCTGTGCGCCAATCTGCACCAACTTGTGCGCAATTTTTTGTGCTGCACGTCCGCTGACACCGGTATCAATTTCATCGAAAATCAATGTACCCACCGGCTCACGAGCGGTCAAAACGTTTTTCATCGCCAACATCACGCGCGACAATTCACCGCCCGAAGCAACCTTGGACAGCGGCTTCAAATCTTCGCCGGGATTGACCGAAATCAAAAAGGATACCGTATCCAAACCATATATGGTCAACTTAGTTCCTGTCTCCACCTGCACAGACAAGCGTACCTTGTCCATATCCAGTTCGGATAGTTCTGCTACAATACGGGATTCTAACCGCACAGCCGCTTCTTTCCGGCAACGGGATAATTCCTGCGCCAATTCTTTGGCTTGTGCCAATAACTGTTTATATTCGGCGCGTAAAACTTCCCTTCGCTCATCTGCTGATTGCAAACGCTCTAATTCATCCCGACTGCTTGCCGCATACGCCAATACCTCTGCAATGGTGCTGCCATATTTCTGTTCTAAACGATAGATTTCATCCAGACGGTTTTCCACCAATTCTTGTTCACTTTGGGAAAAATCAATCCTTCCCCGCTCTTCTGCAATGGCATCCCGCAAATCAGCCAACAAATACTTGACCTCTTCGGCTTTTTCTGCAATTTCCTGCACACTGGCAGACACATCGCCTACATCCGAAAGGCTATTAGCTGCTTGCGCAACCAGCGTACACGCTCCGTTTTCTTCGTTATCCAACGCCTCATAGGCTTCATGCAGCGTATGAGCCAATCGACCGGCATTGTCAAAAAAAGTTTTGCGTTCACGCAGGGTTTCTTCTTCTCCATCGGTCAAATCGGCTTGTTCGATTTCTTCCAAGTGATAAGACAGCACATCAATTCGCTGCAACCGTTCCTGTTCGCTGCGCTCCAGTTCATTTATCTGGCGCTTCATACTCAGCAACTTATGATAGATGGGCTGATATTCTGCCAGAATAGGGGCAACTTCTGCAAAACTGTCCAAAAACTCAATATGATATTCTTCATCCATGAGTTTTTGCCCATCATGCTGCCCATGTATATTGATAAGATACGGAGACAGTTCTCGCAAAACCGAAACCGAAACCGGCTTCATATTCACGCGACACACCGTTTTCCCATCTGTTGATAACTGCCTTTGGATATGCACCGTATCGGGTTCTTCGCCATCCAGTCCGTATTCCTGCAATTTCTCTACCAATTCGTTTGGTAAATCGGTAAAAATTGCACTAACAAATCCTTTGCCAGCACCCGCCCGCACCAAATCTCGACTGGTGCGCCGTCCTAAAATAGCACCTACTGCATCAATGATAATGGACTTACCTGCACCGGTTTCACCGGTCAGTACGGTCAAACCTTGTCCAAACTCTATGTCTGCGCACTCAATGACGGCAATATTTTCAATGTGTAATAAACTCAGCACGTTGCCTATTTCCCCCTCGGTGCATTAGGATAACATCATACGGGCTTCAGTGCAAAAACATTCCGCTGCTTCGTTGTCTTTCATCACGATAAACACCGTATCATCGCCGCCTAGTGACCCAACAACCGCTTTATTTCTCATGGCATCAATCGCCATTGCAGCGGCTTGTCCCAAACCGGGCAATGTCTTAATGACAACAATATTCTGAGCCGTATTGATATCGGTCACACACTCTTTAAAAATGTTGCGCAATCGCGTGGTAAAGCTGTTCTCCACTTCGGACGATGCAACTGCATATTTATACTTTCCCGTCTGTGCAGACAAAATCTTAATCAGGCGCAACTCTTTGATATCACGAGACACGGTTGCCTGCGTGGTGTTATAGCCCATGTTACGCAGTTGTTCGGATAATTCTTCCTGCGTTTCAATCTCATGCTTGTCAATTAAATCTAAAATTTTGGCTTGTCGTTGAAATTTCACTGAGTCTCGCCTCCATCCGACAATTTATGCCGCAATATTTGATAAAAATTTCGATTTTTTACTCGAATCAGTCGAGCGGGATGTTGCGCGCGGCAAACTATAACACGGTCTCCAGGTCGCATTTCAAATCCCTCTCCACCATCGGCAGAGACGCAAACCGCACCTCCATCCACTCCAAGCGCATGAACTGTAAGTTGTCTATGTGGCGAAAATACCAACGGTTTTGCGCCAATCGTAAACGGGCAAACTGGTGTTACTGCGATATTCTCCGCAGTTGGTTCAATAATCGGGCCGCCTGCCGAATGAGAATAGGCCGTCGTTCCCGTAGGTGTAGCCAGAATTAGGCCGTCTCCCTTGAAGTCGGTCACCATTTGTCCATCTGAGTACAACTGCATCCGAATAATGTGAAAGGGATGAGACTTGGATACCATAACTTCATTTAGTGCCGTATCTGCATAAACGCTTTTACCTTGTCGCACAACCTCTACACCCAGCATCATACGGTCATCAATCGTAAAGTCACCCGTACACAGACAGGACACCAACGGAATTTCGCCCGGTTCCAACTCAGTCATAAAACCAACATGACCCATATTTATCCCTAAAATCGGGGTGCCGTATCGCGCTGCTAAACCTGCAATTCGCAAAATTGTGCCATCTCCACCCAGTACAATCATTGCATCCGCTGCGCAGACACCTTGTTCTAAGTCTAAATAGGTAATCCTCGTCGCTTCTTCGCCCAGTGCAGCCGCTTCTAGCGGCATTAAAATCTCGGTATCATACGCCGCAAGTACCTCACTGGTTTGGCGGACAGTCTCCGCAATCCCTCGTTTGCGCAAATTGGGACTAATCAGAATCTTTGCCATATTTCCCCTCTCACTCAGGCATCCAGCTCTGTATGTGCCTGCCGCACAATCTCCTCAATATCAACCGGGTTTTCGGACAAGGTTTTGCCCAGATAACCCAAAAACTCTATATTGCCTTCTGGACCTTTGATGGGGGAAAATGTGACATCGTGCACATGAAGTCCGGCCGCATGCGCGTTTTCAATAAACGCCTGCAACACATCGCGGTGAATCTCCGGTTCTCTGACAACACCTTTTTTGCCTACCTTACCTTTTCCCGCTTCAAACTGCGGCTTAATCAGGCAGGCAATTCGTCCATTTTCATCCAACAATCCGGCAACCACTGGAAGCACCAATTTGAGTGAAATAAACGAAACGTCAATGACCGCAAGAGATGGTGTCTCCTCTAACATGTCTGGGGTCACATATCGAATGTTCGTACGCTCCATACATTTCACACGCGGGTCAATGCGTAATTGGTAAGCGAGTTGTCCATAACCAACATCAATCGAATAGACCTTAACCGCGCCACGCTGTAACAGACAGTCGGTAAAACCGCCCGTCGAAGCCCCCACATCCATGACCACCAATCCTTTAGGGTCAATTTCAAAATGTCCCAGCGCCTTTTCAATCTTTTTACCACCGCGCGATACAAATTGCTTGGCATTCGACCGCACTTCAATCGCCGCATCTTCGGCAACCATTGTGCCCGCTTTATCAGCTTTTTGTCCGTCTACATAGACCAGCCCTTCCATAATGGTGGTCTTGGCACGCTCGCGCGATGGCACCAATCCTTTTTCAAAAATCAATACATCTAATCTTTTTTTAGCCAATAGATTCGTCCTTTCGTAAGTCCAGACAAGCACGCAGCGAACGCGCTACACTTGTGCCGTCAATTCCGCATAACCGATAAACTTCCTGTACCGAACCATGTGGTAAAAATCGGTTACCTGTATGGAAACAATGTACCTGAATTTCGTTTCTTCCCTGCTGCATCAGCGTGCGCAAAATCACCTCAGAAAAAGAACCATTCTGTACCACATCCTCCAAAACGGCTAAATGCGGCGCAAATGATTGCAGCATTTCCCGGGAAAGTGCTTCTCTTTCAGCCGAAATCCGATTGATTTTCCATATATTGACCGATACACCATCGGATTCCAGTCGTTCTGCCGCTTCAATCGCTTGGTTAATCAAAATTCCATACGTCACAATCGTGACATCGGGACAAGGATGCGAACGAATACAACAAGCCCAATCGGCTGCTGTATCTTGCTGAAAATGCCCTTCTCCCCCACGGGGGTACCGAATGGCGATTGCGCCGCCAGTGGTATTGTGATAAAACGCCTGTGTTATCATCGTGCGCAATTCTGCAAAATTTGATGGACATAAAATCGTCATGCCCGGAATGGTGCGCAAAAACGGAATATCAAATGTACCGTTATGGGTTGCACCATCAGCTCCGACAATTCCTGCGCGGTCAATCGCAAATACTGCGGGGATATCTCCGGCAATGGATACATCATGGATAAGCTGGTCATAGGAACGCTGCAAAAATGTTGCGTAAACCGCACACACCGGCCGCAATCCTTGTTTGGCCATACCTGCGGTCATGGCGACCGCATGTTCTTCGGCGATACCCACATCAAAGAATCGGTTTGGGAACTGCTGCGCAAATGCAGATAACCCTGTGCCTGACGGCATGGCCGCCGTAATCGCGCAGATTCGTCCGTCTTTTTGCGCCAGTTTCACCAATTCTTGTCCAAATACAGTCGAAAATCCCGGTGCTGATGCGGGCAACTGCCCAGAAACCAAATCAAACTTGGAAACACCATGATATTTTTCCGGCGCTTCTTCTGCATAGCGGTATCCTCTGCCCTTTTGTGTCATAACATGCAGCAAAACAGGACATTTCAAGTGTTTTGCTAACTGTAAATGAAACGACAATTCCTTTAAGTCGTGCCCATCGACTGGGCCGAGATAGGTAAAACCCATCTGCTCAAACATGGAGCTGGGTAACATCACTGACTTTATCGCCTGTTTGAATTTGGTTCCCTGCGCAGTCACAGCCTTACCGCCCGGAATATGGGACAAAGCCTGTTTTAACCGATTTTTTGCCGCCATATAACGCGGCGAAACGCGCAATTTTGCCAAATGCCGCGCCATTCCACCCACGTTTTTGTCAATCGACATGTTATTGTCATTGAGCACGACAATAAGCGGTTCCCGGCTGGCACCAGCATCATTCAGTGCTTCATATGCCATACCACCGGTCAATGCACCGTCTCCAATGACTGCAATCACATGATATTTTTCACCGCGAATGGTGCGCGCATGTGCCATGCCCAACGCAACCGAAACCGAACTGGAAGCATGGCCGGTAATACACGGGTCTGTAATGCTTTCATCAGGTTTCATAAACCCACACAATCCACCATACATGCGCAGTCGGTCAAAATCGTTCTTGCGCCCGGTTAAAATCTTGTGTACATAGCACTGATGCCCCACATCATAAATGATTCTGTCCCGGCGGGAATCAAATTCACGTTCGAGTGCCACGGATAATTCTACAATACCCAAGTTGGACGCCAAATGTCCGCCCGTTTGGGATACATGGTCGAGAATAAACTCGCGCAGCGCCGTACACAGTTCCTCTTGAACGGGAAAAGTCATATCGCGCAAATCTTCTGTCCCCGAAATCCGGTCCAATATTCCATATCTCTTTGTCAAATTCTTCACTGTGGATTCACCGCTTCTTTTCCAGTGGGAGATGCAGGAAAGCTAAAATACGTCCTGCCATATGAATAATGGCGACACTGTTGGAAATCCCAAACGCTTTTCCCGTCGCCTTGCCACCAATCGTTGCAGCCGCTACACATCCAGTCACCGTCAAGGAAATCACAAGCGTCGGCAAGGGCGACAGCCCTTCCGTAACATTTGCGATGATGACGGCGCTGGTTGCACCAGAAATAATACCGGAAATGTCACCCACCACATCATTACAAATACTGGCAACCTTTTCGGCATTGCGCGAAAGCCAAACCGCTTGTTTTGCACCTTTGACCTTTTTAGCCGCCATTGAATGTAATTCTTTTTCGGTTGTGGAGGTCGCTGCAACCCCAATGATATCAAACACAATGCCAATCAGCACAAAAAAAAGCAGAAGCAAGAAAGCCACAAGATTGTTGACCGATGCAAGTGCCTCATTCGACAGATAAGACATGGAAATAGAAATCAAAAAGGATAATGCCGTAATTGTGCCGACCCATTTCCAATTTACCCGACTCAAAAAGCTTGTTTTCTGCTTTTTCCTGTGTTTGTCTGTTCGGTCCAATGCTTTATAAAACTCCTCGTATTATAAAAGAGTAGTATTTATATCCCCCTCTCCAGGGGTGTGCTACACTGTATAGGATGCTGTGGATTGG
>NZ_CALWJM010000018.1 GCF_944381005.1 uncultured Butyricicoccus sp.
TGACTGCAACCTTACCAGAGGTATCCGGAACCTGCTTTACGCAAACAATCGCTTTCATAATTCAGTGACTCCTCCTAATTTCTTACTTGCCCAGAATGTTGCCCGAAATGACAACGCGCTGGATTTCCGACGTACCCTCATAGATTTCGGTAATCTTGGCATCGCGCATCATGCGTTCTACCGGGTAGTCCTTGGTGTAGCCGTAACCACCGCACATCTGAACGGCCTTGGTGGTGATGTTCATGGCAGCTTCGGAGGTGAACAGCTTTGCGGTTGCTGCGTCAAGGGTAAACTTCTCGCCAGCCGTCTTTTTGCTGGCAGCCTTGTAGGTCAGCAAGCGGCCTGCTTCGATTGCAACGTGCATATCTGCGAATGCAAACTGCGAGTTCTGGAACTTGGAAATCGGGCGGCCAAACTGTACGCGGCTCTTTGCAAAGTTCATCGCTTCTTCCATTGCGCCCTCTGCAATGCCGAGTGCCTGTGCAGCGATACCAATGCGGCCGCCGTCCAGTGTCTGCATTGCGATATTAAAGCCCTTACCTTCTTTTCCGAGCAGATTTTCCTTGGGCACGATGCAGTCGGTGAATACAATTTCCGATGTGGGCGAACCGTGCAGACCCATCTTAGATTCATGCTTGCCCACCGAGAAGCCGGGGAACGAGCTTTCTACAATGAACGCCGAAATGCCCTTGGTACCCTTGGACGGGTCGGTCATGGCAAATACGACAAAAACTTCGGCAACATAACCATTTGTGATAAAGATTTTGGAGCCGTTGAGTACATAGTGGTCGCCTTCCAGAATCGCAGTACAAGTGCCCTTGGAAGCGTCCGAACCGGCATCCGGCTCGGTCAGGCAGAATGCGCCAACCTTATGCCCTTCGGTCAGCATCCGCAGATACTTTTGCTTTTGCTCCTCGGTGCCGTGTTGGAGAATGGGGCCGCAGCACAGGCCGTTGTGTGTTGCCACGATATCACCGGTTGAAGCGCACTGCTTGGACAGCTCTTCGATAGCCAGCGCACTGCACAGGTCATCAGCGCCAGCGCCGCCGTATTCCTTGGGTACAATCATGCCCATAACGCCCATAGAAAACAGTTTTTCAATATTTTCGCGGGGATAAGTGCAGGTTTCATCGGTTTCCGCAGCGATAGGCTTCACTTCATTCTCGGTAAAGTCCTTCATCATCTGACGAACCAGTTCCTGTTCACGGGTCAGGTGGAAATCCATGTTCAAGTCTCCTTTTGATAGTGGATGTTATATTGCCGATGCTGGCGCACAAGCCAGCGTTCTGCCGAACAAAATGCCTGCCTCAGACAAGCCGCTACATATTCTGATTTTGTCAACCAAAAACCGTAGCATTGCTGTACCATTTATAGCTATATTTTGACAATATTTATGGTAACTTTTGTTTTTTCGCATTTAATATACCATATCCATCCGCTCGCGTCAACCATAAAACCCACCATATTTATTCATAATATATCATAAATTTTACCTATTATTAACCATTATTTCTCTTTTTTCAGTATATTTTATCACTTTTAGTGAATTGTTGGATAAAATTTAGACGTTTTGCAAAGTTTTTATGTTTTCATGGTGCTGCATGGCGATACTTTTCCATACCTGACAAAGTTGTGTCTGCACCTGTGCACGGGAGCAGAAAGCGCGCACAACTTATGACAATCTGCTTCGCCTGATTGATGACCCCGATGTACGCGACCCGATTAAATTCTTGCGCGCACGCGAAATCGTACACTTCCAACGCTTTGGCGAAGCGATACAATCAAGATAAAGTCAATTAGAACTTCCATGTGATTTCACACCTGTCCTCGGTCACTCGTACCAAAAAGATGAGCTGTTCGGCTACACTGCGCTTATCCTCCATAGACAGTTCCTGCCAATAATCCATATAGTTTTTCAACTCTCCCACATCGCATTTTGCATCGTTGCCGACGGGCGACAGTGCACCGAGCTGCTGATGATAGGCTTTTACCTGCGCGTCCAATTGCTGCACACGCGCGCCAATGTAATCCATCAGCACCGCATTGGCATCCGCGACTTTGTCCAGCAGTTTTTCAATCTCGTCTGTCATCTGTTCGATTTTGACTTTGATTTGGTGAACCTTGGGATTTTCTGCAACCGTTTGTGACAAAGAAAGTGTTACAAGGTCTTTCAAATGCTCACGCATCTGCCCCAATATGAACGTCTCCAACACATCGGCATCCAGCCCACCCACACCTTCACACCCATTGTCCTGCATCCGCTTAGAACATAGAAAATACCGTATGGTTCGCGTCTTTAACTGCGTCTTGCGAATGGTCAGTGCCCTGCCGCACTTGCCGCACTTGATTTTACCGACAAGCCAAGTATTGCAGCCCTTAACCGGTTTGGATATCTGCCGATTGTGCAAACACTTTGTTCTTGCGCGCAGCCATATATCAGCCGGTACAATGCCCTCATGCGGCGCTAACACAACGTGCTGCCCCTCTAAATGGCACTGCTTGCGCCCGGCTTTTTTATCTGCATACAGATAACATCCAAAAATACCCACATAGTTTTCCGGACTGTTGTGAACATGCGCGCCCTGATTCTTATAAAAGCGGTATATCTCCAAATCGGCCTTTACATATACGGGATTTTTAATCATTTCGGCAATCCGCCCCCTGTCCCACGCGCCATCTTCCCGCCGACGATTGGGTATCCCCTGTTCGGTCAAATATTTGACCACATCACCAAAAGAGGTCTGCGGCTGTGCATAGAGGGCGAAAATTGTCCGAACCGTCTGCGCTTCCTGCACGTCAATCACATAACGGGACGTCTTTTTGCCGTCTATCATATAGGGTTCTTTTTGATATCCATATGGAATCCGCCCTCCCATATAAAACCCCTTTCGACTGCGCGACATATAGGCATCGGTGACGCGCATTTGAATGGTTTCGCGTTCGAGCTGCGCAAAGACAATACAAATATTTAACATCGCCCTTCCCATTGGGGTCGCTGTATCGAACTTTTCGGTGCATGACACAAATTCGACCCCATAGGTTTGAAACTCAGCCATCATAGTAGAAAAATCCAGAATCGAACGGCTGATACGGTCGAGTTTATAGCAAATCACCCGCTTGACTTCTCCGCGGCGAATGGCAGACAACATTTGCTGGAACGCAGGGCGCTCGATATTCTTTCCGCTATATCCCTTGTCCTCAAACACCTTGTATGTACCGCCTCTGGTTTCATACTGGCAATATTCAATCTGGCTTTCAATAGAAATAGAATCCTCCCGTTCAACCGATTGTCTGCCGTATATTGCATCATATTTTTCCACAAAACCCTTCCTTTCTGAACAAAAGAGCCGTCAGCGGATGTAAATTCTACCGCTGCGGCTCAAAGGAATTACATATATTTGCAAAAAATACGATATAGCTGGTTCTCGACCCCTGCTATCACCTGTTGTCTATCGGCTTCGCTGTCAAAAACCGGTGTCTTGTCAATTACCGTTATCTGTTTTTGTCCAACCGTTTGCACCCGCTCGCTTGTGTTATATTCCGATATGATTTGCATATCATCCCCCCCTTGTTGCCGACTGGTGGTTTCATGTATATGCACCATACAAACTATCTAACACAGCATCTGACAAGAAAAAAGCACACCATTCTCACATTACATGTGAAAAATGGTGTGCTTGTGAGGCTTGCCCAGTTCAAATGCTCAAGCAGTCAAAATTTCGACCAGAGCGCCATAAATATCCGGGTCAACATCCATCGAACTCAATTTTGACAGCAACACAGGCAGTCTGTTCTCCGTTTCAATGATGCGGAACAGCTTATCTTTCAAAACAAAGCCGATTTCGGCCTGATTCAAAAATGCAAAGCAGCGGTCTATCACATGATTGTCACTTGTCCGATGCTTGATGCCGACAGAAACTGTAATTTGCTCGGCTGTGCTGACGCCCTTCAGACAAATGCAGATTGCATTTTTACTTTGGTCATAGCGCTTTGTAAAGGCATGGCTTACCGTTATGTCCTCTGTGTCTTCAAAGCCCGTCAGTTCAATTTGATAATCGCGCTTGCTCGGTATCAAATCGGTGGTTCCCTCGGCTGCGTCAATGCGGAAAACCGCGTTTTCCGCCTCGGTATACGTCATTTTGGTGGTGCAGCACACATCCTTTTGATACTCACAAGTCGTATTATCGTCCTCATACAGCGTGAACGCACCGTTTTGACCAGCAAACACCCGAATGGTCAGGTTGTCCGGATTGGTTTCGGTGTTGTCGATGTCCTCGGTCAGCGGAAGAATACCGCCCGCTCGCGCAAACACAGGGATGCTGTTCAAATCGCGGTACAGATTCAATATTCTATCGCCCTGATATACCATACCAGTATAGATATCATACCAAGTGCCCTGCGGCAGCCATGCCCGAACCTTAGATACATTCAAATCCTTGATTCTTGGGCTGGTGATGGGGGCAACCAAAAGTTCACTGCCAAAATAATACTGGTTTTTGAAGTCATAGCTTTGCTGGTTTTCCGGATGTTCATAGTACATCGGAACCACAAGCGGAAGGTCGTCGTGATAATTTCTATGGTTCATGGTGTAGAGATAGGGAATCATCTTGTGGCGCTCTCGGAGCATATCGCTCATAACCACTTCACATTCCTTTTTATATTTCCACGGCTCTTTACCATAAAATTCACTGCATGTGGAATGTAAACGCATAATGGGCGAATAAATGCCAAACTGTATCCAGCGCGTGGCCATTTCATCGCTTCTATATCCCCACATATGGCCGCCAATGTCGTGGCTCCACCATCCATAACCGATATTAGACGCAGTCAGCGTGAAATAGGGCTGAAAATCCAGCGATTCCCATGTGGTGATGCTATCGCCCGAAAATCCAACCGGATAACGATGGCTGCCCGCACCGGCATACCGTGAAAATGTTATTGGGCGCTTGCCGTTGCGCCCACTATCCAAAAAGTGATAGTGGTTAAAAATCCAAAGCGGGTCTAAACCGTCTATCTTGCAATGACTGCCCTGCTGCCAGTCCACCCACCAGAAGTCAACGCCTTCTTCTTCATGCGGATGGTGCAGATACTTAAAATACGCCTCTATGAACTTGGGGTCGGCTGGGTCGCACATCACAGGCGCTTCATTCTCATAATCTACCCCCATATGTTCGGCAATCTGCCGGTACATTTTCTCATGCGCCTGCACGCCCTCGGCTGGATGTACATTCAACGTGGTTTTCATGCCATAGGCATGTAGCTTGCTCAAAAAGCGCTTGGGGTCTGGGAAAAATGCCGGGTTCCAAGTGTAACCCGTCCAGCCGCTGCCATATTTGGGGTCGATGTCCACCAAATGCCAATCCATGTCGATGACAGCCACCGAAAAGGGAATACGCTTTGCCTTAAACTTGTCCATCAGCTCTAAATAGCTCTGCTCGGTATATTTATAGTACCGGCTCCACCAGTTGCCCAGTGCAAAGCGCGGAAGCATGGGCGTTTTGCCGCACAGTTTATAAAAATCTGCGAGTGCCTGCTTATAATTGCGGCCATATCCCCAGAAATAAATATCCTTTACATTCTTTGAACGCGGCGCAATCCAGCCATCTTCTAAAATAACATGGGAAGCGCTGTCATCCAGAACCGAAAATCCATTCTGTGAAAGGATGCCCCTTTCGAGCGGAATTTCACCATCTGCTTCGTCCAGTGTGCGGGCAGTTCCTCCCAAATCATTTACTTTATCACCATAGTACCATATACTGTGATACTGCGTCAGACCGCCCTTTACTTTGATGCAAAGACCGTTTGCCGAAAAATCCTTTTCATTGTAATCAATCCGAAGTGATTTTGTGTTGATTTCGATGCCCTGTGCAGTTCTGTTCACAGTAAATTCAGTTTTCGGAAAATCGCGGTGAAAGACCATTTTGGTGGGGCGGTCTTCAAACACCCCATTTTGACTGTATTCCAGTCTAACCAAACAGTCGGTCAGCACCGTGATTCTGTATTTCTCGCCTTGAATGACATTTTCTTGCAGCGCAATAGGCGAAGTCTTTACCTGATAAATCTTATCCATGGTTTCTCCTTTCACCAATCGGTCATTGTCTCTATTTTACACCCACCGCTGCCCTTTTTCATCAAAATTTTCATGCAGCCGTGTATGTTACTTTCAGCGCGCACAATCGTCGTCATTTCGCTGATGCTGCAATTTGTCCAAACGATTCTGGTCAAAGATTCGGGCAAAATACATCGCGTTGACCTGCGCCAGCAGTGCAAATCCAATCGTTATCCATATCAGACTGGTGTTAAAATAGAAACCGGGGATGAGCAAAATCAAAAGAAACGGCAGAAAACTTATCAGCATGATGAAAACGGTAAAGACCCCGTTTTTCATGGAAAGCACAAAGGCATGTTTGATGGTGGTTCGGATATTCTCGTTAAAGTAAGCGAGCGTCGGGAACAGGAAACATCCCACAGCCGCCGCAAAAAATCCAATACACAACAAAACCACCTGAACGACCAGACGCACGCCGTCTGCACAGAAAAGAGAGCACCAAAAATCAAATGCCAAAAAGATGGCGACAGCGGCTGCAATCAAAAAAAGGACGGTGGCTTTTTTGAGGTAAAAGACAAATTTTTTGAAAAATGTATGCACCACAGAGACATCCTCACCAAAGCAAAGCCGTAACAAAACATCGTACATCGCTGTTGTGGCCGCACCAATCGTAATAATCGGTATACAGCACACAATCCAGATAACGTTCAGTGAAATCAAATTGAACACGCGGTTCATCAATCCAGTAGCACTCTTATCATCATGTAAAAAACCCATATTTTATAATCCTCTTTCGGTCAAAAGCCGCATCGCAGTTTGTCTATACGGTATGAAAAACGGGCTACCGCAATATGGTAGCCCATTTTCATAACCTGATGGATTGCAATACAAGAGGACAGGCTCTTCTATCGAAGAAAAGAGAGGTTTTCGAGATTTCGCCGCAACCCTCTTGTATTGATTTTCCATTAGGCTAAGTCGCTGTTTTTGATATGGTCCATATCACCATAATCCTGATTTTCTCCGCACATACCCCAAATAAACGTATATGCTCTGGAACCACAACCGGAATGTATCGACCAGCTCGGAGAGATAACCGCCTGTTCGTTGTGCATGACGATGTGCCTTGTTTCCTGCGGCTCGCCCATATAGTGCATAACGAAAGCATCCTCATCCATGTCCAGATAGAGGTAAACCTCCATTCTTCTGTCATGGGTATGGGACGGCATGGTATTCCATACGCTGCCATCCATCAGTTTGGTCATTCCCATCGCAAGCTGGCAGCTTTGCACTTGGTCGGTGACGATATATTTATTGATGATGCGGTGGTTAGAATCGCTCATGCAACCGGTCTCAACCTTATTTTCCGGCTTGATGATAACAACACCATCTCCCGGCGTGCCCTCTGGCTTGATGTGCACGGTTGGATAGGCCGTGTGCGCAGGTGCGCTGTTGAGGTAGAATTTAGCCGGATTGTGCGGGTCTTTGCTCTCAAACGAGATGTCCTTGCTTCCCCGGCCGATGTACATGCCATCTCTGGCATTTACTTCATAAACCTTGCCGTCAACCGTTATCACACCGTCACCGCCGATGTTGATGATTCCCAGTTCACGTCTTTGCAGGAAATACTCTGCGCGAAGCTCGTCACCGGCAGCAAGAACCAGTTTCTTATTCACCGGCACGGCAGAACCGACAATAATGCGGTCAATGTGGCTGTATACCAGCGGAATATCGTCCGGCTGGAACAGATTGTCAATCAGAAATTCTTCTCTGAGTCTGCTGGTTGTATAATGCTTGACATCTTTCGGGGATGCTGCTGGTCTTACCTGCATGGTAATCTCCTCCTATTTATGAATTCATCAACCGTGTATAAAAATCACAGTCGCTTGCAAAGCGTTCGGCTGTGGATTCTTCAATCAAGCCAATGATGTAGGGCTTGGACTGTTTCACCATGTTGAGCACAATCTGCTGGTGAATCAATCCGGTGCCCGGCTGAACGCATTTTTGCACGCCAGCTTCATCGAATACACAGTCTTTTATGTGCAATACACTGATGCGGTCACCATACAGTTCAAACGCCTGTTCCGCGATTTTCTGCTGGGTATCGGCATCGGTGTTGCTGGGCGAAATCAGGTTGGCAAAGTCCAAAATGACTTCAATATTCGGGCTTGCCAAATCGTCCAAAAATTGTTTCATCTTTTTGGGCGTGGAAAGCGTATGGTCAAAAACTCCTTCTACACCGACCACAACCCCCAAACTCTGCGCATGGGTGCAGATTTCAGAAAAACTCTTGAGCAAGGTCTTATAACATTCGTCTGAATCGGTTGCAGCGGTGGGAACAAAGTCAATGCTATATCGGCCGGTCTCTGTGCCTACCATATCGGCTCCCATATGTTTGGCGTAGCGCAAACGCTCGACAAACTTTGCAACCTCTTTTTGACGTAAGGTTTCATCGGGCACGACCGGATTGATGTAGCATCCCAAAACCGCACAGTGAAGCTGATGCTGGTTCATGAGCTGGGCAATATAATTGCCCAGCCCTGCTGAATATCGTCCCGTGCTCACATCAATATCGCTAAAGCTCTTTTCAAATGCAAGCTGCACATGACGGATGCCAGCCTGAGAGATATCTTTTATAAATGTAGCGGCAGGTTTTGCACCGGAAAAGTCATGTGCCCGCATTCCAAACTGCAACATGGTCTGACCTCCTTATTTATCTGACTTTGCGAATGAAAAATTCACGATGAACAGGAGTATATGCCGTGCAGCAGATGGTTGTACCGACTTCATTTTTTTCCTCGCCGGAATAGTGACCTTTGAAGGTGTGCTCGCCAAAGCCCGGGCCAATTTCCAAAATATCGGTGCCGTTTTCAATCTGCAAGCAACCATCCCGCAAGATAATTGCCTGTCCTGCATTTGCAGTCTGCTGGAATGACGGATGATTCAGAACCGCACCCGCGGGCGTCATAACCTCCAAGCGCAGCGGCAGTCTGTCCAGTCCTTCGGTGTCGATATTGATGGTCAGGCCGTCTTCGGTTTCCTTGACCGCAACGCCTACATCCAGCTTGCTGGTGATGACCTTGGTGCGCTTGGTGTGGTCCATTGCCCACCAGTCATTTGTTTCGGGCGGCTGCTCGAACGGCTCATAATACCAGCCCTGCGCGGTGTCCTGCATCACACAGCCATTTTCCGTCTGTGTAAAGCTGCGCGCCAAAAAGCTTCTGGTATCGCAGTATGCAACGCCAATGCGCAACGACAGTTCAATGCTGCCACTCTTAAAGAACAGGAACTGGCTGCGGCCTCTCAGCGTCGTGTAAGTGAACGACGGGCGCTTGACACGCATAACGCCGGCATTGGGATAGTATTTGCGGTATTCACGCGGGAAGCCCGGCTCACCAAAGTGGTGGTTGCGCATGTTGTCGTGCCGCATGATGATATGCAGGCATTCGGGCGCAAGCTCACCGCGCGCGATGTTGTTCTGGATGATTCGGTGTGCCGCCGCATCAAATTCCGGATAGTCCTTGATGCTGCACACATATAAGTACTGATAAAAATATTTATCCGGTCTGTCCAAGCGTCCTCTATCCTGACGGGTGGAATTTTGGTTAAAGATGGTGTCATCCTCGTCAAAATAGGTCAGCATCATTTGCAGGTTGCGGATGACATAACCCAGATAGGTTTCGTCACCAGTCTCCTGATACAGTGCCATCATGGCATTGTTGACAACTGCGTTATAGTTTCCCGTGCTGCGCTCTGCATAATCGCCGTATTCATCGCCGTCAATGCCTTCGGACAAATACTGTTGTGCGCGTGCGCGCAAACGGTTTGAAAACTCGGTTTCATCCTTGAACAGGTTTGCGCCCTGCAACAGAGCCGCCGCAATGCCCCAGCGATGGTTGGGCGTATGGAAACCGCCCTCGCAAATTCCGTTCAGTGCATGGTGCATGATTTCCAGATATTTGCTTTGCAGCTTTGCGGTGGTTTTCTGTTCCCCGTCATACTTGACCATGAGCCGGTATGCCGCAATCAGGCGCTTAAAGCAGAACGACGTATCGGGTGCCGAATAGAAATTGCAGACGGGGTAATCAAAGGAACCGTTTTCGCGCTGGAAGCGTCCGACAAAATCGGCTGCCAGTTCCAAGGCTTGCAAAAGCTGCTGGCTTTGATAAAACATGCTCTGCGGGTGAAAATATACCGCAATCGCGGTCGCCATCGCGTAGACCGTGGGCTTGACGTTTATCACATCATCCAACATACCGCCATAGCTCGGAGAGGATGGGTTTTTATCCTGTTTGAGCATAAACTCCTGTGTGCGGATATCAGAACTTTTCACAAAATGGGATTCATACCGAATCATAGTGTTATAACCTCCTGTGCCTTAGCCCTTAACAGCACCCGCAGTCAGTCCACCGGTGATGTACTTCTGCAAAGCCACAAACAAAACGATAATCGGGATAATCGACAATACCGACGCGGCCAGAATGGAGTTCCAGTCAACGCCCATCGTACCGATATAGCTCTTGATTGCGATTTGGATTGTAAAGTTTTCCTGGTCGGACAGAACCATCAACGGCAGGATGTAGTCATTCCAACGCCACATGAACGAGAAGATGGTCAGTGTGATGGTAACGCTGGAGCCGAGCGGCAGCATGATGCTGGTAAAAATGCGCAGTTCGGATGCACCGTCGATGCGGGCAGATTCCGCAAGCGCGAGCGGGATGGACATATAATGCTGGCGGTACATAAAGATACCTGTGGTAGTCGTTACAACCGGCAGAATACAGCCCCAAATGTTGTTGTACAGGCCAATCTCGCTGATAACGGCAAACTGGCTCAAGGTGAGGATTTCACCAGGAATCAAGGTGCCCAGCAGGAAAATTGCGAATACTTTGTTGGTATAAGTGACCTCATTGCGGTAGATTGCAAGCGCATAACCACACATTGCGCTGATAACAACCGTGATGACCGTGCCGACAACGGCAAGGAACAAGCTGTTCTTCACATACTTGAAGAAACCGTCAGCGATAACGCCTACATACGAATCGAACTGTGCAACCGACGGAAACAATTTCAGCGGATAGGAAAACAGCTCCGTGGATGGCTTAAAACTACTCAACACCAGCCAAATAATGGGGAAAACCATAATAAAAGCGGCCAAAATTCCTACAATTGTAAGAATTACAATTTGCGCTTTTCTTTTTGCAGTCTCGTTCATTATACTTCACCTCCACCTTTCGTGACGCGGAACTGGATAAATGCAATGATAATAAACAGGAATGTAATCAGTATGCCTGCGGCAGACGCATAGCCATATTTATACTGGTTAAATCCTTGGTCGAAGATATACTGTACGATATAGGTCGTGGACGAGCCGGGGCCACCCAAGGTAATACCTTGTACCAGCGCGTACTCTTTCAGCAGCGAAACGGTGGACAGCAGCAATACAATAAAGGTCGTCGGCATCAGCAGCGGCAGGGTAATGCGGAAGAAAGACTGTACTTTAGTTGTACCGTCTACTTCGGCTGCTTCATACAGCTCTGTCGGAATGTTGTTGATACCACCGATATAAAGCAGCATATAGTAACCAGCAGAAATCCAGTTAGAGGCCACACTGATAACAACCGTTGCAAGTGCAGGGTTGAGCGACCATTCCAGCGGGGTAAGGCCAATGCTTTGCAGGATGAAGTTAATCAGGCCATATTCCTGACCGAACATCCAGTTGATTGTAATACCAGCTACCAGAGCAGAGAGCAAAACCGGAATGTAAACCAAAGTTCGCACTACGGTTTTACCGCGCATCCACTTTGAAGTTACCAATGTAGCAAGCAGCAGCGGGATGATAATTTTAAAAGGAAGGTTGCAAACCGTGTACACAAGTGTTCTGCCAACCGCAGTATAGAAGTTCTTATCCTGCAAAATGTTGGTGTAGTTTGCAAGACCGATAAAGTCCATAGTTTTCCAGCCGTCGTAATTGGTCAGCGAGAACCAGATACTCAGCACAAGCGGTACGAGAAAAAATCCTGTGAACAACAGTAATGACGGAAGCACAAACATCCAAAATGAACGAGTGTGACAGAAGGCTTGCCCTTTTCTCTTAAACACAAAAATGCTCCTTTCTGTAAATACGGTTAATTTGATATATGGGGTAATGCTTCCATAACAAACAACATTGCCAACGCCTGTCCATACGGCATGGGTTTCAGTTCAATGTTTTTGTAGAAATCCTTGGATTCGCGTCCCATCGGTGTGCCATACGACACCTGCTGAACCACACCATTCTCATCGGTATAGTTGACAATGGGTTCGAGCGCCTTCAATGCGGCCTGTGCCCACTCCTGCGGTGCAATGCCGAGCGCCACGCCTTTGAGAATACCATAACCAAAACCACAAGTTGCACTCGCCTCAACATAGGAAGTTTGGTCATCGACCAAAGTGTGCCACATGCCATTTTCACTCTGATACTTGAGCAAGGATTCCACTTGACGCTGCCAAGCGTTTACCAAGAACTTCTTTACCGACGCGCTGCATTCCACCATCGAAAGGTATTCCGGGATTGCAGCGGTGAGCCAGCAGTTTCCGCGGCCCCAGAAAGCAGCTGCAAAATTGTGGTCACCGTCGAACGTCCAGCCATGATACCACAATCCGGTTTTGCGGTCTGCCAAATACTTGGTATGTAGCAAAAATTGATATTCGGCCTCATCCAAATACTCTTTTTTGTTGAGGATTTTACCCATGTTTGCAAGGAACAGCACGGTCATAAACAGTGTATCGTCCCAAAGCTCCTCATGGTTGACCGAATCCGATGTGATGTGCTGCAAACCGCCCTCTCTTGTGCGGGGAAAATCCCGATAGACGCTTTCGGCCCACTCGGCACACACATCCATATAACGCTGACAATTCAGCTCCTGCGCAACAAACGACATCGCCAGAAGCGGCGTTACCGTGTTGATATTCTTGGACGGCAGACCGGTTTCGAGCTGGCGCTCATAATATTTAGTCAAAATATCAAGATAGCGCTTGTCCTTCTTTTGCTGATACAACTTCCAGACACCAAACAAACCGACACCTTGTGTCCACTCCCAAAAACGGTATTTCTGGACATCATCGTTTGCAAGGCTGTGTGACTTCATACCTTCCAAAAATTTCTCATCATCTTCGTACAGTACCGTCTCGAAAGCCGTGAGATATTTCTCCAGTATGTTTGTCAATTCTTGTTTTGTGTTTTCCATAGCCACCCTCCTCTATTGTTTGAATTCATGGTATCACTTCATCCCACTGGATTCTATACTGTTTTTGCCTTATTTTGCGTTTTGTGTTGCGTATTTTGCTATGTGTGACAATTTTAGCCTGCTATCGGCTTTTATTTTGAGGTTTTTTACCAATAAAATTATAGGAAGAACGGGCTTATACCGCAAAAACAGCACAAGACAGCAAATAAACAAAAGACATTTTTCGGTTTTTTGTCCTTGTGGCACGGACAAATCCCTGTTTTTTTGGCTGTATTTGAAAAATTTATCCCTCGTTTTTTGTGCAATATTCCAGATTTATTTTATTATAACATAGAATCTATCGCATTTTTTGCTTTTTTATGTTTTAATATAATTATAAACGATTGTTTAGGCGGATTTTATGAAATTTTTGTCATTTTTTTTGATAATCCATTTCGCCCTCTGCCTTTCCACCACAGACGAAAAGGGAGGTTTTCTTATGAATTACTATTATAATTCACCTTTGCTATTTGAGCGCGGATTTTGTACCACTATCAATAGCAACCATGTCCTTACAACCCATGACGCCTGTTATAATTTCGACTTTGACTGCCGCAGTCACTCCATGAATATGAAGTTCCCTCACTTTCATACCTTCTATGAAATTATGATTCTACTTTCCCCAAAAGCCTATTGTCTCATAGAGGGCAAACGATATGATATCCTTGCCAACGATTTGATTTTGCACGCTCCATCTATACTCCATCAATCCGAATATCTTCCCGGCGCGCCCAGTGACCGCATCATCGTCGGCTTTACCCCGCCTTGCGCCGACCATCCTTATTATGAACAGTTTGAAGAATTGTTCCAGATTTTTAAAACGCCTTGCCCCATTTTTCGTTTTGAACCCGAAATTCAAAACACCATCTACCGAATTTTTAACGAAATCACCCTTGCCGCACAGATGGAAGAAAGTTCCATGCGCAATCTGATTGTTCACAACAAGTTTACCGAATTTTTGCTCAGCCTTTATCATTTTCGCAATAAAAATAAATACTCCCCCAATATCACCAGCAACATCCAAGAAAAAATCTATACGATAACCAACTATATTCACACCCATTATAGTGAGGATATTTCACTGAAATCGCTGTCTGATACGTTTTTCCTAAGCCCCTACTACCTTTCGCATCAGTTTAAACAGGTGACCGGATATACCGTGACCCAATATATCCAAATGACACGCATCAAAAATGTGCAATACCTGTTGTTAAACTCCGATATGAAAATCTCTGAAATCAGCGCTCATACAGGATTTTCCAGTTTTTCGCAGTTCAATCGCGTGTTTCGCAAATTTTGCAACATCTCCCCCTCGGACTTCAAGGCGCAAGCCCGTCCGGTTGCCTATCGAATGGCGTTTGAAAACAGCGAACAGTAAAATTATTTGGCATATTTTTTGTGCATAATGCCGATTATCCCGCCGTTCCGCTTTGGGAAAAAGCAAAATGTGCAACAAACAGCACCGAAAGCCGCAAAATCCATAGTTGCTTTGCCCATCGCCAAATGCTAATATACATTCAAACGGTTGGTTATATTGACCAAATAAAATTAAGAGCGGGAGGAAAAATTGTTTATGAAATCCAACTTCTTCACACGACTGTCGGCTGTTGCTTTGATTGCCGCTATGGGCCTTTCTTTGACAGCTTGCGGTGGTAGTACCGATTCTTCGAGCGGTACAGCGGACGATGGCAAAACCTCTGGTCAGACCCTGAAGGTTATGCTTTCCGAGGAACCGGGCGAGGGTGATGCACTCGGCACATCTCTGGAAAACTGGGCTGCTGAAACCGGCAACACCGTCGAAAAAATTATCATCTCTCACGATGATATGCGCAGCAAGTTCCCGTCTATGGCAAAGAGCCAAGACCTTCCGGACTTGGTTTCCACCACATTCCTGCATCAGCTGTACCCCGATGAGTTCGTAAAAATGGACGAGGTTCTTGACCTGTCTATCTTCAACGAGCAGGCACTGGACATCGTGTGCAAATCCTACACATCTGATGATATTACCGGTGCGCTGGAACAGTTCACCACCACCTGCATGTTCTACAACAAGGACGCTTTTGAAGCAGCTGGCTTGACTGCTCCTACTGCTGAAGACCCCTGGACTTGGGAAGAGCTGTACGAGAATGCTGCTCTGCTGCAAGAAAAGGCTGGCGTAAAATACGGCTTTGCAGCTGACGTTTCCCGTGCTCGTTACGACATCCTGATGTATGCAAACGGCGGTTCTCTGGTTGAAAAGGACGGCGACAGCTTCACCGTAACCGTAAACAGCCCGGAAAACGTTTCTACTCTGGAAAGATTCGTTAAGGCAAACGCTGACGGTGTCATGCCCAAGGCTATCTGGGCAGGCGGCACGACCGATAACCCGGTTGAATACTTCAAGAATGGCGACGCTGCTATCCTGCTTTCCGGTTCTTGGAACTACAACACCTTTGTAAACGATATCTCCAAGTTTGAGTTCGGCGTTATGGTATCCCCGAAGGGCACCGTATCCCAGTCCTCTATTCTGGGCGGCGCTGCTCTGGCAATTCCTGCAAATGCAAAGAATACCGAACTGGCGAAGGACTTTATCAAGTGGCTGTACGAAGACCAGGACAACTATAAGGATTACCTGCAGCTCCACAAGGGTCTGTCTGTTCTTAACGGTGTTATGTATGAGCCTGAAAACGAGTCCGCTAAGGAAGACTTCGCTCTGATGCAGAACGAAACCACCTACATGACCGATACGTTCGTAGTAGACGAAAGCTCTTCTTGGCGTACTTACAAGGACAACGAGTATCGCGATGCTATCAAGCGTGCAGTATCTGGCGAAATCACCGCACAGGAAGCACTGGATGGATTTGCATCCGCACTTGCTGAATCCTCTGGCTGGAGCATGAAGTACCCTGCTTAAAATCTAACATCTAATATAAAAGGGTAAATCGAGCACAACACATCTCGATTTACCCTTTTTCCTTACTTCAAAGGAGGTATTGCCATGACCATCACACAAACAGAACAATATTTAAAGTCGGTTTTGCAGACGCTCAACGACAAGCGTTTGACCAAACTGGACGGTGTGACCGAGATTCGCTGGACACCGTACGACTACGGACACGACCCAAAGCCCAGTGACAGCAGCGCAAACTGGGATACGTTTGCCCCAGACCAGACTTGGGGCGGCAGCGATTTGCACTTTTGTTTTGACTGCAACTTTGTGACCCCACAAGAAGCGCAGGACAAATACCTTGTTTTACAGCTTGACACCGGTGCAGACGATATTTGGAACACCGATAACCCACAGATTTTTGTTTCTGTCGATGGTGTCTTGACCTGCGCGATGGATATGAACCACCATCAGGTTTTACTTTCCAAACAGGCACAAGCAGGCAAATGTTATAACATACGCTTTTATGCTTACAGCAATTACAGTTCAAAGACCAATTTCTTTCATCTCTCGCCTTATATCGTAGATACCGTCCTGCAAGATGCGTACTATGATTTCAAAGTCCCCTTTGAACTCGCGCAGCTTTTGCCAAACGATGATGAACGCAAAATCCTGTTGTTTGATATCTTGCTGAAAACTGCGCTAAAAATGGACTTGCGAAACGGACAGCGCGATATTCACCCCTCTATTCAAGAGGCCTGTGCATTTTTGCAAAGCCAACTGGATGCCCACCGCGCACAGCCGATTTGCGATGTTTACAGCATCGGTCACACACATATTGATGTTGCATGGAAATGGCCACTTCGCCAAACCCGTGAAAAAGCCAGCCGCAGCTTTTTGACTGTGCTTTCTCTTATGAAAGAATACCCCGAATATATCTTTATGTCCAGCCAGCCGCAACTGTATCAGTTTGTAAAAGAAGACCGTCCGGAATTATTTGAGCAAATCAAAAAGCGGGTTGCAGAGGGGCGCTGGGAAACCGAAGGCGCTATGTGGCTGGAAGCCGACTGCAACCTAAGCTCGGGCGAAAGCCTGATTCGCCATATTCTGCACGGCAAACGCTTCTTTGCCGAAGAATTTGGCTGCTCGGACAATGTCATTTTGTGGCTGCCCGATGTGTTTGGTTACAGTGCCGCCTTGCCTCAAATTTTGAAAAAAAGCGGTATTAAGTATTTTATGACCACCAAGTTGGGCTGGAACGACACCAACAAATTCCCCTACGACACTTTTTGCTGGGAAGGCATTGACGGTTCAAGCGTGCTTTCTCATCTGATAACCACCAAAGATTATCTGCCATATCCACAGGCGCTCACAAATCAAAATCACAGCACAACCTACAACGGCTTGGAAAATGCGTCCCAACTGATGGGCACATGGCAACGCTATCAAAACAAAGCACTCAGCAACAAAGTTCTGACCTGCTATGGCTATGGCGATGGCGGCGGCGGTACGACCCCTGAAATGATTGAACAGGGAAAACGCCTGCAAAAAGGTATTTTGAATTTTCCCAGAGCGCGTTTTAGCACCGTTCGCAAATTCTTTGAAGATTTGGAAGTTGAAGTTGCGCACAAGGATGTACCAACTTGGTGCGGTGAACTGTATCTGGAATACCACCGCGGTACTTACACCTCTATGGCGTTTGTAAAGCAAAAAAACCGAAGCTGTGAATTTTTGCTGCAACGCACCGAAACCCTTGCCGCCCTTGCCAAGCTGCTGGCAAACGCCTCCTATCCCACCGAACAACTGGACAAAGCATGGAAACTGCTGTTGCTCAACCAGTTCCACGACATTCTTCCCGGCAGCTCTATTGCCGATGTTTATGAGGATTGTGCCGCCGACTATGCACAGATTGAAGCGCTGTGCAAGGCTGTGCAGGATTCTAGCTTTGCCGCACTCTCCCCTGTTTGCCAGTTCACGCCCACCACAGCAGAACAGGCAAATTGTGTGCTTGTTTTCAATCCGAATAGCTTTGTCAGCGACCTTCCCTTTGTGTTGGATGGCGTAGACTGGCAACTGTCTGGCGGTCAGGTCTTACAATCCACCGCAGACGGCAACCTGCTGTGCATAGCACCACAGGTTCCGGCTAAGGGCTTTGCAAAAATTCTGCTGACCAAGGCAAAATCAACTGTTCCCGCCCATTCTTGCACGGAATCCGAACGCATTGCGATTGACACCGATTTTTATAAAGCGGAAATCGCGTCCGATGGTACGCTTGTCCGTTTGTATGACAAACAGCACCAGCGTGAACTGTTTGCTTGTGAGAAGCCCGGCAACTGTATGCGTATTTTTGATGACCGTCCCTATGAATTTGACGCTTGGAACATTGATGCTGGATATGACTTAAAATCTTTCGATGTACAGCCAGCTTGCCATGCCCGTTTGATTGAAAGCGGCAGCTATCGTCAAGTGATTGAGGTTTGCACAACCTATCGGGATTCGACCATCCATCAGAAAATCATTTTTTATAACCACCAGCGCCGCATTGATTTTGACACAACAATCGACTGGCATGAGCACCAGCATCTATTAAAGGTTGAATTCCCATTCCAGCTCTTTACCCGCAAGGTCGTTGCAGATATTCAATTCGGCAATGTAGAGCGCGCAACCCATCGAAACACCACATGGAATCAGGCACAATTTGAAATGTGCGCCCACAAATGGGTCGATTGTGCGGAAAACGGTTACGGTGCCGCCCTGCTCAACGATTGCAAGTATGGATACAGTGCAGATGGTAGCACAGTATCCCTGACGCTGCTCAAATCCGGTATTTTCCCCGACCCCAACGCAGACATTGGACAACATCATTTTACTTACAGTCTATATCCACATACCGGAGATTTCCGCCAAGGGCACGTTGTAGAACAGGCTTATGAACTCAACTGCAAGCCGTTATGTGTATTTGGCACTTCCGAGGATACCCATATTGACGTTCCTGCCCTGTCTCTGTCTGCTCCAAACATTGTCTGCGAAACCATCAAACTTGCCGAAAACGGCGAGGGACTGATTTTGCGTATGTATGAGTCTTACGGCCGCCAGACAAACGCGGTATGGCGCTATGGCGATACGGCGCAACACGCATTTGAATATGACATGATGGAGCACAAAACAGGCGAACTGACGCAGACACCAGACGGTTTCTGTGCAACCTTTATGCCATACGAAATCAAAACATTTCTTTTGGTCTAAAGACAGATTGCCAAATCCACTTCATGTTGATTGTATTGGCGATGCGCTGCGCAATGTACAGGAAAATCTGGACGCCAAAAACTACTATGCGTTCAATCCCGAATTTGACGTTCAGAGACTACCCGACCCCCGTCTGCGCGCCAAAATCTAAAATCAGCTCAACCGCTGTTTTCTAGTCCCCAAGCCCGACGACTTCCCTTGCGGAAATCGTCGGGTTTGCCTGATTTGCCGAAATTTTGCTTGCGCTCTGCCCTTTTGCCGTTTTATACTATATCTTATCTAAACCACCAAAAGAAAGGTTGTTTTTCCCGATATGAACATGACCAAACGTGATATTCTGGAATTGCGCCGCCGTCTGACCAAAAAAGGCTGCTCGTTCACGCGCATGAGCGGCTGTTATGTGGGCGGCACAAAAAACATCGTCACAAAATTCTCTCAACCCTTCCTTGACTTGGAGGACGATGAATTTTTCAAATACCTTGAAATTGCAAAAAAGGTGCTGTCGGGCACGCCCGGCGGCAATCTGCTTGAATTGTCCATCGGCACCACCGAAAGCGCGGTCGAAAGCCAGCAATTTTTGTTCGCACTCAAAGAAAGCAAACTCAAAAATGACGGTTTACTTGACCGCCTGTACGAACAGATTATCGACCACTACGACACCCCCGGCAATTATCTGATTCTGGTCTTTCACGACATCTATGACGTGCCTGTACGCGCCCAAGACCAAGCCAAACTGGACGAATCCGAGGAAGTCTACGAATATTTGCTGTGCGCACTGTGTCCGGTCGAGCTGTCCAAGCCCGGCATTGGATACTATGAAGAGGACAACTGCTTCGGCCCGCGTGTGCGCGATTGGGTGGTTGGTCTGCCCGAACTCGGCTTTGTCTATCCGGCCTTTATTCAGCGTTCTGCTGACACCAACGCGGTAATGTACTATGTCAAGACCGGCAAACCCTCTCAGCCCATGCTGATTCAGCAGGTACTGGGCTGCGGTATCCAGCGCACGGCCTCCGAAGAAAAAAGCGCTTTTCAGGATATTGTTATGCAGGCGTTCGGCACCGAAAAGGAACAAGCCGAAAACGCTTTCGTACAAATTCAGAAGAATCTGAGTGAACTGGTTGCCACGCGCGACGAGGAAAGCCTGCCCCCCCTCGAAATGCGTGCCGAAACCGTTCAAGATGTGCTGGCCGATATTCCCATGCCCGACACTGTGAAAGAGCAAATTACCCAAAGTTTTTCTGATACATTCGGTGTACTGCCGCCCTGTGCGCAAAACCTGATTGACAACAAACTGGTTGCCATCGGTATCCAGCGCGAACAAACGCTTGCACTGACCAACAAAATCGAAACGCTCGAACAACAGCTTGCCGAACAAGCTGCCGAACAAGCCGACACCCAAGCCCCTGCCGACGAAATACAACCTGATTCCGATACCGCCGATATATCGGACGATGCCACAGATACATCAGCAGAAATCGTGCTGCAAGTGCCCGCTGGCAAAGCCGAACGCATTCAAGCACAAGTCATCAACGGGCAAAAATGTCTGGTCATACCGGTTGAGGACGGCGAAGCCGCGCGCATCAACGGAGTGGCTGCCCCGCTGTAAGCTCCCGCTCGTATTCCATCAAGAAATCACCATTTTCTCCCCAAAATATTGTTATTCCGAGCCAAGTCGCGCCATCTCGCCCCATTCCTGCCCGATTGCTTGACCTGAACCGCAAAAAAAAGTATAATAAAACTGGTAATGATAACAACTATTTTGTATCAAAGGAGGAACTCTTCCGATGTCTTTTGAACAGGAATATCAGAGCAAAAAAACAACTGCGGAACAGGCCGTTCAGGTCGTAAAGTCCGGCGATTGGGTGGATTTTGGCTGGTGCACCGGTACCCCTTACATCCTTGACCACGCACTTGCAAAGCGTGTGCCCGAACTGCATGACGTGAACATTCGCGGCGGTATCCTGCTGCGCCCGCTGGAAACCTTTCAGGCTCCCGAAGCCAATGAGCGCCTGACCTGGAACTCCTGGCATATGTCGGGCATCGAGCGCAAGATGATTGCCAACGGCAACACCTTCTATGGTGCGCTGCGCTACTCCGAACTGCCCCGCTGGATTCGTGAAAACTGCGAACCCATCGATGTCGCCATGTTCCAAGTCTCCCCGATGGACAAGCACGGCTATTTCAGCTTTGGCCCCAACGCTTCCCACATGGCTGCTGTGTGTGAGCGCGCAAAGGTCATCATCGTCGAGGTCAACCCCAATATGCCGCGCTGCTTGGGCGGTTTTGAAGAGGGTATCCACGTTTCCAAGGTCGATTACATCGTAGAACACGAATCTCCCATCGGAATTCTGGGTGGCGGCGGTGCTGCAACCGCAGTCGATGAGGCGGTTGCAAAGCTCATCGTGGAAGAAATCCCCAATGGCGCTTGTCTCCAGCTCGGTATCGGCGGTATGCCCAACGCAGTCGGCTCCCTGATTGCACAGTCCGACCTCAAAGACCTCGGCGTTCACACCGAAATGTACGTCGATGCGTTTGTTGACATCACAATGGCGGGTAAGATTACCGGTTCCAAGAAGTCCATCGACCGCGGCCGTCAGACCTTCGCATTCGGTGCCGGTACACAGAAGCTGTATGACTTCATCGACAACAATCCGTCCTGCATGAGTGCTCCGGTCAGCTACACCAACGATGCCCGCACCATTGCACAGATTGACAACTTTATCTCCATCAACAACGCGGTCAACCTCGACCTGTTCGGTCAGGTCAACTCGGAATCGGCTGGCATTAAGCAAATCAGCGGTGCTGGCGGTCAGCTCGACTTCGTTCTGGGCGCTTACCTGTCCAAGGGCGGCAAGAGCTTCATCTGCTGCTCGTCCTCCTTCACCGACAAGCAGGGCAACCTGCAATCGCGCATCCTGCCCACGCTCGACAACGGTTCCATCATCACCGATGCCCGCCCGAATGTACACTATGTTGTCACCGAGTACGGTAAGGTATGCCTCAAGGGTCTGTCCTCCTGGCAGCGCGCCGAAGCCCTTATCTCTATCGCACACCCGCAGTTCCGTGAGGAACTCATTGCACAGGCAGACAAAATGCACCTGTGGAAGCGCTCCAACAAGCGTTAAATTTGTCCTTTTCTTTTGCCCCTGCCATCCGGCAGGGGCTCCGGTTTGAGCAAGGAGTGATTTTATGTCTATCGAAACCTTTCTGCGTGATATCGAATTGCAATCCCGCGAAGCAATGGAAAGCCTGTTAAAACAGGCCAAGTGCAACCCCGGTGACCTTGTCGTTGTCGGCTGCTCGTCCAGCGAGATTGCCGGCGCCCAAATCGGCACCGACTCCAACCCCGATATTGCACAAGCCGTTGTCTGTGGGCTGCTGCCCGTGCTCCTAGAACATCATCTGCGTTTAGCTGCTCAGTGCTGTGAACACCTCAACCGCGCACTGATTGTCGAACGCGCTACGGCCGAGGTGTTTGGCTATGAGCCGGTCAACGTTATTCCACAGCCCAAGGCGGGCGGCTCGTTCGCAACCGCCGTCTATCACGCCCTTGCCCAGCCGGTCGCAGTTGAATCGGTGCGCGCCAGCGCTGGACTTGATATCGGCGGCACGCTCATCGGGATGCACCTGCGGCATGTCGCTGTTCCGGTACGCTTGTCTCGCAAGCAAATCGGTGAGGCGGTCGTATTGGCTGCCCGTGTGCGCCCCAAGTTTGTCGGCGGCGCCCGCGCCATCTATGACGATTCTCTGCTTTAATTTTCACACACGACTGAAAAAGGATTCTTCATGCAATTAAAAGCCGTATTTTTTGATTTAGACGACACCCTTTACAGTGGGTTTGATGCTGGTGACACTGAAGGCTTTGTGCGCTGCGGCCAGTATGCCGCCGCACACTTTGGCGTCAATGCCGCCGATTTCACCGCCCTCATGCGTCAGTGCCGGGAACAGCTCAAAGTGCAATTGCCGCGAGAACCCGAAATCCACGACCGCGCACTGGTCGCGCAACATGCGCTGGAATCGCTGGGCATTTCGCCCATTGCGCACGGGGAAGCGCTGCACGACCTATACTGGGCTGGTGTCTTGGACTGCATCACCGTGCGCCCCGGTGTGCCCGAACTGCTGGACGAACTGCGCGCACGCGGTGTGCGCGTCATCGTGTGCACCAACATGCTGGTCGGTATCCAAATGCGCAAGTTATGCCAGTTGGGGCTGGCAGATAAAATTGACGCGCTGGTGACCAGTGAAGAAGCCGGACGCGACAAACCCGATGCCCCGATTTTCCATCTGGCACTGAAAAAGGCCGACTGCCTGCCCCAACAAGCCCTGATGGTCGGGGACAACTTTGAACATGATATCCGCGGCGCACACGCGGTCGGCATTGCCGGACTTTGGCTGCACGTTCACGGAGAACCTGCCGTGACCGCCGACTTCCCCTTTGCCGAAGCCCCCGATTTTATGCAGGCTGCCGATTTGATTCGGTCGCTGCTGTAACCCTATCCCAAGCAAAAGGAGCGTTTTTTGACTTATGCAGCACTATATGTGTAAACCGCAGGGCGTTTGTGCCCGCTTATTGGAATTTGACCTTGACGGCGACGTGGTTCACAACATTTCGTTTGTCGGCGGCTGCAATGGCAACCTAAAAGCCATTAGCTCTATCTGCGAAGGCATGACCGTCGCACAGATTGAAAAGGCATTTTCTGGTATTGACTGCGGCGGAAAGGGCACTTCGTGCTCCGACCAGCTCGCCCGCTGCCTGCACCAAGCACTTGCAAACGGTTAAAAGAAAGCACCACAAAACAGAACGTTCTGTTTTGTGGTGCTTTTGCTATTTCCTCGGAAATCACTTCCAGCGCAAGCCCTTCGGATAATGGTTTTTGAGTACGCCGCCGCTGACCTTGCCCCATCCGACTGTATAGCCATCAACGTCTACCAGCGTCCAGCCCTCGCCGCCCGCACAGGGCAAGGTTTCCCCGCGCAGATAGCGCACAATCTCTTCCCCATCTGCGCACAGCGACAAACGGTGTACCGCTTGCGATGGCTGCAAAGCCAGCGCAAGCGCATGTGCCGGTTCAAACCGCCCTTTCTTGCAAGTGCCCAGTTCCAAGCCCTGCCGCAAGACGCGCAATCCTGCGCCATCGGGCAAACCTTCGGGCAATACCCACAACACGTCCCCGCATCTTGTCAAGCGTTCAAACTTTACATACAAGAAGGCGCGTTCCCATGCGCGGTACTCTTGGGGAATCTCACGTTCTGACAAAGGTTGTGCCAATTTGGGCTGGCAGTCCTGTCCACCCGTACGGCGCAATACCGCAACAAAATGCCCCTCTCCCTCCAGCAAATGTGGGAACAGCCGGAAGGTATTTTTTAAGTCCTGACTGCCGTGCGGTGTCCATTCTGGGTGCCCCGGTGCAAACCATGGTATGTCGGGCATGGCTTGCACCTGCCAATCGGGATGGCGGTCTAAAAAGCGCTGTACGCTGCCCTCATCCTCTTCTGGCGCAAAGGTACAGGTGGAATATACCAGTCGCCCATCTGCGCGCAGCATGTGCGCCGCACAATCCAGTATTTCATCCTGTCGGGCTGCACACTTTTCCGGGCTTTCCGGCGTCCATTCCTGTACTGCAATTTGCTCCTTGCGGAACATACCCTCCCCCGAACATGGGGCATCTACCACAATGCAATCAAAATACGCAGGAAAGCGTTGGGCTAGTCTTTGGGGTGTTTCGTTTGTCACCATGCAGTTATGCACCCCGGCACGCTCCACACTCTGCGCCAAAATCTTGGCGCGGGCAGGATGGATTTCATTGGCAATCAAAATGCCTTGTCCCTGCATCTGTCCGGCCAAATGCGTGGTCTTGCCGCCCGGCGCGGCACACAGGTCAAGCACACGCATCCCCGGTTGTACATTGGCCAACGCTCCGACCGCCATTGCGGACGGCTCCTGAATATAATAGACACCGGCTTCATAATACGGATGTCGTCCGGGGCGTGCATCTGGGTCATAATAGAAACCGTCTCGCGCCCACGGCACTGGACGCAATCCAAAATCATCTGGGGCAGTAAACTGTTCGGCTTTCAGCGGGTTCAACCGCAGTCCATACGACCTTTCCCCTTCCATAGCCTGCAAAAAATCTATGTATTGTGCTCCAAGCAGCGTTTTCATTCGCAACAAAAATTCTTCTGGCAACAATCTGCTGTACCTCCCGTTTTTCCATTTCACAGACCGGTCACGCGCGCCTGTTTGGGTTTTATTATAGCACAATCACCGCGTAAATGAAAAGTACCCGCCTATCGCTCTAAATATGGTATTTTGAACTTTTGTTTCCGATTACAGTTGTTCACAATTTACAATTCTTTTGTCGGTTTTTTGGCAGGTAAAGTGCACACATCGCCCAAATCCAGATTGACACTTTTGTTATTTTTTGTTACAATAGTCTCAATGATAAGGGAAATTTGAAAATTGTTTTCTAATTTGGACTTGTATGTTTGTCGGCCGGGCAGACAAAACCAAATTTCTCGCAGCAGTTGTGTGCGCGGTGGAGTTTGGTTTTTTCTTTTGCCTATTTTCTTTCCGACCTATCCCATCTGAAAGGCTGTGTCATCTATGTTCGGTAAATTAAAAAGCATTTTAGGTGCAAAAAACGCCATTGAAATCCCTGCCCCTGTTGCGGGAAAGGTTGTCGCGCTGTCCGAAGTCAGTGACCCCACGTTCTCTCAGGGAATTTTAGGACAAGGCTGCGCCATTCAGCCCAGTGAAGGCCGTGTTATCGCACCCGTTGACGCTACGGTTTCCATGATGTTTGAAACCGGTCATGCCGTTTCTCTCGAAACCGCGGACGGTGTAGAACTGCTCATCCATGTCGGCTTAGATACCGTTATGCTGCGCGGCGAACACTATACTGCACATTGTGCTTCTGGCGACAAGGTAAAAGCCGGTGATTTACTGATGGAATTTGACATCGAGGCCATTCGCGCCGCCGGTTATGATACCGTTGTGCCGGTCGTGGTCTGCAATGCCGACGATTTTTCCCAAATCACAGCACAGCCCGGTCAAGTGGTGAAGGTGCGCGACCCACTCATGACCCTGCAAAAATAAACCGTTCTATTTTCGGTGATTTATCGCCGTGACCGCTCGGCCACGCGATTTTTCATTCCTCCGGTCTGCCCCTTTTGGGCAGCCGTTCGCAAATCATCTTTTTCAGGGGGAATTTTATGAACCATTTCTTACAAACACCCTATGTCCCGCATCTGCTTCCGGCAGCTGCTTCGCCCAACTATTCCATCTGGATTGTCGTGGTGGTCGTGCTCATTGCGCTCGCGCTATTCGTAATTTTGCGAATCGTTCGCAAGCCCGCACCCGCCAGCAACAGTGGTGCTGCCAGTGATGCCGCGATTGCACGCGCGATTCTGGACAGTTTAGGCGGCGCAAGCAATATCGCTTCGGTTGACCATTGTATTACCCGTCTGCGGCTAACCATCCATGACCCGCAGCGCATCGACGAGAAACAGCTCAAAACGGTAGATTGCGCGGGCATTATCCGTCCATCTAAAACCGATATTCAGGTGGTCATCGGCAAAAAAGTTGCCCAGATTGCCGAGGAGTTTGAAAAACTCCTGCGTTGACCGGATACAGACCCATAATCTGTACCCATTATTCCATCCGCATTCTAACGGATTCATTCCGTACAACATCAAAAGGAGTGTATTGACATGAGAATCATTGCCGCAAAGGACTACAACGACATGAGCCGTAAGGCTGCAAACATCATTTCCGCACAGGTCATCCTCAAGCCTGACTGTGTGCTGGGTCTGGCCACCGGTTCCTCTCCCGTCGGCACCTACAAGCAGCTGATTGAGTGGTACAAGAAGGGTGATTTGGACTTTTCTCAGGTAAAAACCGCTAACCTGGACGAATATCGCGGTCTGCCCAAGTCCAACGACCAGAGCTATGACTACTTCATGAAGGACAATCTGTTCAACCACGTCAACATCAATTTCGATAACCTGCATATTCCGGACGGTGAAGAGCCTGACGCTGACAAGGCTTGCGCTGACTACGACCGCATCATTGCAGAACTGGGCGGCGTTGACCTCCAGCTGCTCGGCATGGGTCACAATGGTCACATCGGCTTTAACGAGCCGTCCGACGAGTTTGCAAAGGGCACCAACTGTGTTGATTTGCAGGAAAGCACCATCGAAGCCAATAAGCGCTTCTTTGCTTCGATTGACGATGTACCGCGTCAGGCCTATACCATGGGCATCGGCACCATCATGTCGGCAAAGAAGATTCTGGTTGTGGTCAGCGGCAAGGACAAGGCATCCATTGTCAAAAAGGCTTTCTTTGGCCCCATTACCCCCCGCGTTCCCGCTTCCATCCTGCAACTGCATCCCGACGTAACGGTCATTGCAGATGCCGACGCACTTTCCGAGTGTGATTTATAAGTTATAATTGCACAAAAGCGCCGGAATCCATTGTAATTCCGGCGTTTTTTTATGCCTTTTCGTGCATCTGATATCTGATAGACAAAGAAAAGACCTGCTGTTTTTATACAGCAGGTCTTTCCCTTTGTCTGTTAGTGAGACAGCAGTTCTTCCAAAATCTTGTCGTGGTTTTCACGCGAATCAATCGAGCGGATGGCATTGCGCAGCGGCAGAACAGCTGCCGGCGATACCGACAATTCATCAATGCCGATTGCGAGGAACGTTTCGGTCAGGCTGGTGTCTGCGCCCAACTCACCACAAATACCAATCCAGATACCAGCGGCATGTGCATTGTCAGCCGCCATCTTGAGCATACGCAGCACAGCCGGATGGTGCGAATCATAGAACTTGTCCAGATTGTTGCCCTGACGGTCAACTGCCAGTGTATACTGGGTCAGGTCGTTGGTGCCGACCGAGAAGAAGTCTACTTCCTTCGCCAGACGGTCGCTCATCATAACAGCCGACGGGGTTTCAATCATAATACCCAGTTCGACATAATCGGCCATTGCTACGCCTTCCTGTGCCAGCTCCTCACGCACATTCTTACAAATGCGCTTGATTTCCTGCACTTCCCATACCGAAGTAATCATCGGGAACATAATAGCAACCTTGCCGTATGCCGATGCGCGATACAGGGCGCGCAGCTGGGTCTTGAAGATTTCCGGACGGGTCAGGCAAATACGAATGGCGCGCAGGCCCATTGCCGGATTTTCCTCATGGTCGAGTTCAAAGTAATCGGCCTGCTTGTCTGCGCCGATATCCAAAGTACGGATGATAACACGCTTGCCGCCCATGCGCTCGGCAACCGTCTTGTATGCCTGGAACTGTTCTTCCTCGGTCGGATAGTCGTTGCCCTGTAAGTACAGGAATTCCGAACGGAACAGACCAATACCGCCGCCGTCATTTGCCAAAACTGCGTCAATATCGCCCGGATTGCCGATATTGCAGTAAACCATAACGTTCCGGCCATCTACCGTTTCGTTGGGCTTGCCCTTGAGCTGGTCAAGCAGTTCTTTGAGTGCGCGTTCCTTGGACTGCTTCTTGGTCAGGCGGTCACGGGTAACATCATCTGCATCCACAACAACTTCACCGGTCTGACCGTCCACGAATACTTCCTTGCCCTCAAAGTCTTCCTTGAGCTGGTTGCCCACACCGATAATTGCCGGAATACCCATTGTACGCGCCAAAATCGCGGTATGCGAATTGCCCGAACCGCCAGCGGTCACAAAGCCCAGAATCTTGGACTTATCCAGCTGTACGGTTTCAGAAGGTGCAAGGTCATCGGCTGCCAGAATGACCGGCACATCGGAATCAATACCGCCCTGTACAGCGCCCATCAGGATGCCAACCACGCGGTTGGAAATATCCTTGACATCGGCTGCACGCGCCTGCATGTAGCTGTCATCCATAGACGCAAACATTTCTGCAAACTGTACACCGGTGTCGGCAACAGCAGCTTCGGCATTAAGATGGTCGTTCTCAATCAGTCCCTGAATGGTCTCCACATAGTCCATATCATCGAGCATCATCTGGTGTGTCTCGAACAGAATCGCTGCTTCTTCACCAGCCTCTTCCAATGCCTTCTGATACAGGTCGCTGAGCTGTCCAATCGCCGTCGCCTTTGCCGCCTCAAAACGTGCCCATTCCTCTGCCGGATTTGCGTCGGTTGTACGCGGCACATCACCCGATGCGCGGCGATAGAAATACAGCGGGCCACAGGCTACGCCAGTAGATACGCCCTTGCCATTGATTGTTGTCATCATAACTTCTTTCTCCTTGCCTCTCAGTCAGTTTCCTTTGTGTACTGTGATACACAAGTCGGTGGTTCTCATCTGTAAACCAACTTCCATTCCATTTGCAGCATGTATGCCTTGTATGGAAATAGACTTGTACGCCTCCTTTTCGTCTTTTCGAGCAACGCTGCTGAAAAGCGGCGTCTTTACCTACTTATTATACTGTTTTTTGGCGCCATTGTAAACAATCTGTATCAATTTTTTGTAGTATGTTTTGTATATTTTGCCTGACAGTATGGCGTTAAAATGACAGATTATAGTAATATTTTGATTTTTTATCGCAATCCTCGCCGCAAAGGGTTTGGAACAATGCACGGCAGCCTTGGGTAATATCCTGCCATGCCGCTTCAAAATCTCGCGTATACCAAGGGTCGGCCACCGCATCCGCTCGCCCAGCCCATGACAGCAACAACCGAATTTTATCTTTCGGGTCACCCCCACAAATACGGCGCATATTGCGTATATTGGCTTCATCCATTCCAATCAACCAATCATATGTCATATAATCATCTGCGGTCATTTGGCGCGCGGTTTTTCCGGCACATCCAATGCCATGTTCTGCCAACTTGCGTCGCGCCTGCGGATATACCGGATTACCGATTTCTTCGGTACTGGTCGCTGCCGATGCCACTTCAAAAAATGCCTGCTTCCCTGCCTGCTCCACCAGCGAACGGAAGAAAAATTCAGCCATTGGGCTGCGGCAAATATTGCCGTGGCACACAAAAAGTATCTTTATCATGTCACAATACTCCTATCTTTCTGTTTTAAATACTGTTCCGATTTTTAAGACAACTCAAACATACCGTGATATAACTGGTAATACTCCCCTTTATGCGCTAACAATTCCTCATGACTGCCGCGCTCGACCACTTCGCCATGTTCCAGCACCAAAATGGCATCCGAACGGCGCACAGTGGATAAGCGATGCGCAATAACAAACACGGTGCGCCCTTCCATGAGCCGGTCCATCCCCTTTTCAATAAGTGCTTCGGTGCGCGTGTCAATCGACGAAGTAGCTTCATCCAAAATCAGCACAGGTGGGTCGGCTACAGCGGCTCGTGCTATCGCCAGCAGTTGGCGCTGCCCTTGTGACAAATTGGCACCGTCTCCATCTACCATCGTTTCATACCCCTGCGGCAAGCGGCGAATAAAAGAATCTGCATTGGCAATCTTTGCCGCCCGCTCGATTTGCTCCTGTGTCGCGTCCAGCTTGCCAAACCGGATATTATCCGCCACCGTGCCCGCAAATAAATGGGTGTCCTGCAACACCACGCCTAAAGAGCGGCGCAAATCTGCCTTGCGAATCGAACGCACATCCAAACCATCATAAGTGATGCGCCCGCTCGATACCTCATAAAACCGGTTGATAAGATTGGTAATCGTGGTCTTACCTGCACCCGTTGAGCCGACAAAAGCAATTTTCTGGCCGGGTTTGGCGTACAGACTGATTTGTTTTAAAATGGGCTGCCCCGGCACATAGCCAAAATCCACCTGTTCAAACCGTACATCGCCGCGCAATGGCACCAACGGTGCATCTGGACGGGTTCGGTCTTGCCACGCCCAATGGCCGGTCGATTCTTCGCATACCGTCAACACACCATCTGCCGTTTGGCGGACATTAACTAACTCATATGTGCCGGTATCTACCTCCGGACTTTGCCGCATGGCTGCAAAAATGCGTTCCGCGCCCGCCAGCGCCGCCAGCAGAAAATTCCCCTGCTGGGTGAACTGGTTAATGGGCATAGCCGACTGCCGCACAAATACCAGATAGCTGGCCAAACTACCCACATCGGTCTTACCATGCAGTACCATAAAGGCACCTAGCACTGCAATTATCGCGTAATTGATATAAGAGATGGTGACAATCGCCGGAATCATCGTACCCGCATAACTCTGCGCACTGGTGCCCGCCAGCCGTAATGCCTCATTGCGCCGCGCAAACCCTTCCAGATTTTGGGGTTCGTGCCCAAACACCTTGATGACCTTTTGGCCTGCCACCATTTCTTCCAGATAACCGTCGAGTGCTCCAAGATGCTTTTGCTGCCGTCCAAAATAAAATTTACTGCGTTTGGAACTAAACTGGATATAGCCAAACATGACCAGATACCCCACGGCAACCAAGAGCGAAAGCTGCCAGTTGAGTACAAAAAGCAACGTCAACGTGCCGACAACCTGCAAAAAGCTCTGAATCAGCATGGCAAAACTGTTGTTAAGCGCGTCCGAAATCGTGTCAACATCGTTGGTAAACAGGCTCATTAAGTCGCCCTTGTGCTGACGGTCAAAAAAATCCAGCGGCAAGGTCTGCAAATGTCCGTATAAGTCGCGCCGAATATCATAAAGCACCTTTTGTGCCGCGCGCACCATTATCTGCGTATAGCCCAATGCAGACAACGCTCCCACCGCATAAATGGCTGCCGTGAGCACTACGCCATGCACAAGGCTGCTCACGCCGCCGGCAACCGCCGCATTGACTACTGGCTTAATCATATAAGTGCCCAGCAAATTTGCCAGCGCACTGACCGCCGCCAGTATCCCAACGCCAACCAATAGCGCCCGATGCCGTCCAAGATACGAGAGAAACGTGCGCAATGTTGCACGCAAATCATTCGGCCGCTTTCCATTATACGGCTTGGCCATCGTCCGTCCCCCCTCTCATCTGTGACTGATAAATTTCCTGATAAATCGGGTCATGTGCCAACAATTCGGCATGTGTACCAACGGCATGTACCCGCCCATCATCCAAAATCACAATCTGGTCGGCCGCCATCACCGAACTGACCCGCTGTGCAATGATGAGTTTGGTTACATCGGTTAAACCGGACAACGCTGTACGGATTTTAGCTTCGGTCGCTGTGTCCACCGCCGAGGTGGAATCGTCCAAAATCAGAATCTTGGGCTTTTTGAGCAGCGTGCGCGCCAAACACAGGCGCTGTTTCTGTCCACCCGATACATTTACGCCGCCCTGACCCAAATCGGTGTCCAATCCATCCGGCATACGCTTTAAAAATTCATCGGCACACGCCAATTCACATGCCTGCCACAAGGTTTGGTCATCGGCTTGCGAGTCGCCCCACCGAAGATTATCCCGAATCGTGCCCGAAAATAACACATTTTTTTGCAGTACAATGCCCACCGCATCGCGCAGCGCTGCAAGGTCATATTCCCGCACATCATGCCCCCCGACCAGCACACGCCCTTCGGTTGCATCGTATAGTCGTGGAATGAGCTGCACCAGCGTGGTTTTTGCCGAACCAGTACCGCCCAAAATACCGATGGTTTGCCCCGGTAAAATGCGTAAATTCACGTTTTCCAAAGCGTTTTCACGCGCGGCAGCATGATAACGAAAGGTCACGTTTTCAAATGCAATGCCGCCATCCTCGACTTTACGCAAATGCGCCTTCCCATCGGTCAGCGCTGGCTGTTCCTCCACTACTTCACAAATTCGATGTGCAGATGCCAGCGAGCGGGTGAGCAGCAGAAACACATTGGAAATCATCATCAGTCCATTCATCACTTGCAGGACATAACTGAGAAAACCGGTCAACTCTCCTACTTTCATACTGCCATTCAAGATAAAGTTGCCGCCAAACCACAAAATCCCCACAATCGTCAGATACATCACTGCCTGAAATGCAGGTAGGTTGCGCACTGCATAGCCAAAGGTCTGCTGACTGATATCGCGTAAATCACAATTGACTTCGTCAAATCGTTCCTGCTCATATTCCCCGCGCACAAATGCCTTGACTGCCCGAATGGCTGTCAAAGTTTCCTGCACCCGTCCATTCACTCGGTCAACCGCGGCTTGCTGGTCAAAGTACAGCGGCCCTACACGATGCACAATCCAGAATAAAATAACGCCCAAAATGGGCGCAGTCAACACAAACACCAGTGCAAGCCGCGCATTGAGCACAAAAGACAGACCTACACCCATACCCAACATGACCGGACTGCGCACCAGCGGCCGCAAACCGCCCGTAATCGCATTTTGCAAAACAGTTACATCTGCTGTCAATCGTGTGACCAATGAGGGCGTGGAAAATCGGTCGAGATTTTCAAAGGCATAGCGCTGAATCTGCCGGTATTGCGCCTGCCGCAGTTCGGCACCAAATCCATAAGCCGCACGCGCGGCATATCGGGCATACAGCAAACCGGTCACCAGCGCCAATAAAGCGCACACCAGCATTTTTGCTCCCTGCATCATAATCAATCTGGTATCTCCGGCGACAATGCCCATGTCCAATATACGCGACATATAGAGCGGAATTACCATTTCTAACGCACTTTCAATAAAAACCAGCGCGACTGCCAACCATAAATCACGCCGATATGGGCGCAAAAATTGCCTAAGTTTATTGATATCGCTCATCACTACCTCCCTTTTACACCATCTGTCCACCCATATTTCGATACGCTCGCGCCAGAAAATCACAGAATTGCCGCCGTTCTTGAGCTGAAAAACCTTCTAACATATGTTCGTCAATGCGCGCGCACCGTGCTTCCCATATGTTAAAGGTCTGTTTTCCCCGCTCGGTCAATCTCACAATGCCTTCCCGCCGACTTTCAGGCGAAGGCTGACGCTGTACCAACCCTTCTCGCTCCATGCTGTCTAACATCCGGCAAATTGCCGATGGGTCCACCTCACACGCATCCGCCAGCTTTCGCTGGCTGCATGAGCCGCAGGCATTCAAGCATCGCAAAACCTTCGGCTGTCCAGTCGAAAGCCCAACTTCACTCAAATAGGGTCTTAAATAATTGCGCTGTTTGTGTGCAGTTCGCATCAACAGTGTATGAATGCTCTGCTCGTTCGGTTCCATTTTTCTTTCTCCCGTCTCACAAAATATTGATATATCAATCATTATATACCTTCATTATAATCTACCTGTCACGTTTGTCAATTCCATTCCCTTGTCCCCCTCTAACCTCGACACATAAAATACAAAGTTCTCCTTGACAAAACATCTACTTCGCGCTAGAATATTATCCAGAATGCGGATGTAGTTTAGTGGTAGAACTTCAGCTTCCCAAGCTGACCGTGCGGGTTCGATTCCCGTCATCCGCTCCAAAAGAATACCGGTTATTATGTGCACAAAACCGCATGTAATAACCGGTATTTTCGTTTTTATCGTATCATTTTGTTCATACTTTCAACTGGTACAATTCCTTTCCCGTACGATAAAAACGGTAAATTTATCGCCCTTCTGGCAGACTGATGTCGTCACCTACGGCGTCACCTATCACCAGTTTTTTATCAGCAACTCATGATACCGTTCCTTCGGCTTCAAGTTATGCTGCCGTTCCAGCTCATCAATATGATATCCCCTATATAGTTCTCGTACCTCTGGGCAGTCATTATAACTCAAAACAAACTTTCCTTGAATACTGTGGAGACTGTCCCGCAAGCGGATACCAGCAGTGCAAAGCCCGATATCAGCGCGGTAACGGCCTGCACCACCTGCGGATTTTGCGCCAGCCATTCGGTTGCAACCGCCATCGCATCTGCACCTGCGTTTTTCACATTGGCAAGTGCCGGTACAACCGCATCACCTGCCGTTGCCGCCAACAAATTCAAGTTGCGGTCTAAATGCTCAGATGCCTCGGTCAAATCGTCCAGCCGGCTTTCGCGCAAAGTCTGCATCGCGTCCGCCGCGCCGTAGGTGCCCTCGGCAATGTTCGCCATCTGCACCACTGCCGTTGCACCAAGGTCTTCCCACATCGTGCCCAGCAAATTGACACCCGCAAGATTTTGTTGTACCGGGTCGTCCATATCGGCAAGCGCCTGCATGGTCTGCTGTAAGGCATTTCTGGCGGTTTCGCCGCCCGCTGCAAACTGCTGTGCCATATAGTCCGCATTCATGCCAAGCGCTTCAAAGCCCGCTTGTGTGGTGTCCGAACCGTCCACCACGCGAATGGAAAATTCCTTAAACGCATCGCCCACTTTGTCCAGATTCCAAGCGCCATTTTTGGCACCGGCTTCCAGCCGCTTGAACATGTCATTGGCAGACAAGCCCAGCTTTGCAAACTGCACACTGTATTCACTGATGGTGTCGAGCAATTCGCCCGAATAGTCCAGCCCGTTGCGGTTGCCCTCTGCAATCAGCCGGAACGCTTCGTCGCCGTCTATCCCAAAGTTTTGAATCAATGCACTTGCCGCCCGAATACTGTCCTGCACCTCATATCCAAAGGTATCGCGCAGCGTAATCGCGTCTTGGGTCACGGTCTTGAGCGCATCGGTTGACCATTCGGCATCCAGTTGTTGCCGCACGGTCGCCAGCGTCTGCGCCACATCGTCCAGCGATTCCCCGTAGTTCTCACCGTACAACTGCCGCAAAAGCACCTGATACTGTTCCAGCTCTCTGCCGCTCAGGTTGGTGGTGTTGGTCAGCACACTTTGGGCTTGTGACAGTTTACTGGATGCCTCGGCACAGGTCAGCAGCGTTTCTTTTATCTGATCAAGCGCAGCCACGACACCCGCACCGGTCAATGCCTGTGCCATCGTGTCAACCGCGCCTGCCCCCTCATCGCCCATATCCTGCGCCGCGTCCGCTGCTTCTTCCGCACTGTCTGCCAGTTCGTCCACGGCTTCACCTGCCGACTGTGTTGCCTGTTCGGCGCGTTCCAGTGCCGCTTCATTCTCGTGCAGTTCGGTTCCAAGCTGGTTCAAGTCACGCTGGGCATAGTTGACCGACTGCTGCCAGCGCTGTACCCCTTGTTCAGCGGCGCGCTGGCGCTGTTCTGCCCGCGC
>NZ_CALWJM010000019.1 GCF_944381005.1 uncultured Butyricicoccus sp.
TGGACACGAAAAAACCCCGAAACCGTTGTGGCTTCGGGGTTTTCCGGTGCGATATCTTTTTTGGTCGCACAATGTGGGTGCAGGGACAGGACTTGAACCTGCGACCTCCGGGTTATGAGCCCGACGAGCTACCAGCTGCTCTACCCTGCGATATCAATTTTGTAACACCGCTTTTGTGTGGTGCTCCATTATAATATCACAGAGGCCTTGGACTGTCAAGCATTTTTTTAAACTTTTTTACGGTGGTCAAAAAATCAAAGAGCTGTGCTATAATAAAACGTAAATTTAAAATGAGACAAACAGGAGATTAAAAAATATGAAACCGATTGTTTGCACGGGTGCAATGGATGTAGAGACGCTGGAATTGATGGACGGATTAAAGGGAGCACATACGGTACCGCTGGGATGTTGGAAGTGTGTGGCAGGAGAGCTGGACGGATATCCGGTTGTCGTGGTGCGCACCAATCAGGGCATGGCCAATGCAGCCGCCTCGACCGCTTTGGCTATCGAACGGTTTGCACCATGCGCGGTGGTCAATCAGGGCACGTCGGGCGGACATTCTCCCGATTTGCACACGGGAGATTTGGTGCTGGGGCAGCGGGTCATCAATATGAATGCCGTGCGCACGCCCGAACGTGCGCGCGGCATGGGTATCGACCCGACCTGTGGGCAGTTGCTTGGTTTGGAAATTGCCAATCCACATCCGGGAGACGGCCCCAAACAGACGGTATTTGAAGCCGATGCAGGGCTTTTGCGTGCGGCACAGTCGGTTGCATGGGACAAAAGCAGTGTGGTATGTGGTGTGATTGGGTCGGGGGACGTGTGGAACAATGAGCTTGACCGAATCGCATGGCTGCATGAACAGTGGGGGACGCTCACAGAGGAGATGGAAGCGGCAGCTTGTGCGCAGATTTGCGCCGCGTATCAGATTCCTTTTTTGGGCGTGCGGATTTTATCCAATACGGCGGTGCATGGAGAGCCGTTTGACGCGCATACTGGAATAGATTGTCAACGGTTTGTGCGCACGCTGTTGCGAGAGTATCGCGAGCAGAACGGCTGTTAAACGGCGATTACATCAATAGAATCGCGGCCAACGTGGTTGCAGCTAGACCGCATACAACCGGAATCAGGTTTTTCTTGGCGAGGTCGGTTGCTTTGATGCCGCAAATGGCGGCAACCGGAATACAGCCCCAAGGGATAATCGTGCCGCCGCCCACCCATACGGTGGACAACTGACCGAGCGCGGCGAGCGTGGGCACATGAACCGAGCCTACGGCAGAAAAGGTCTGGGCGAGTGCGCCGCACAGCGGCAGACCGGAAAAACCAGAGCCATCCAGACCGGTGATGGCACCGACAGCGGTTTCCAGCAGTGCAATGGAGATGTGCGACATGGGGATATGTGCGGCCAGCCATAGACCGATATCATTTAACAGGCCGGTGGCATCCGGGCCGAGCACGGCCTGCGCAAAACTTTCGCTTCCCAAAAAGAAAAAGCCAGCGATGACAATGACAGGCGCAAAGATTTTGATGGCGAACAGAAAACCGTCGCGCAAATGGTCGGTCGCTGTTTCCAGCGCATCTTTTAACCCGTGGTCTGCAATGGTGATGACCGACATCAAAATCAGCGCAGTACCGGCAACCAATGCCGTGGCATCGCCGCCCGAAATGCCGAAGCGCACCATGAAAGCGACATCCAGCAAAAAGGCGGTAGGAATCAGGATTGCAACGACGATGGCCAGCCGTGGGCGTGCAACGCTGCGGGTGGTTTCGGTGGATGCAGCAGCCGCAAAAGAGGGCGTTTGCTTTAGTTCACGGCGCATCATCCAAAATGCAACGCCGAACGTAGTGACACACATGACCACCCATAATGGCACGCTAGCTTTCATAACCGCGACGGTATCGACACCGGCGGCGGTGGCGGTGATATCGGGCGCACCTTGGATAAAGAAGTCAGACGAAAGGCTGGCACCATGCCCAAATAGATTCATGGCAACAGCCGCCCAGAGTGCGGGCAGACCCACGCGCGACGCGACAGGCAGCAAAAGGGCGCCGATGAGCGCGACGGCCGGACTGGGCCAGATAAGCCAAGACATAATTAACATGGCAAAGCCGATGACCCAAAATGCCGTACTGCGTGTGCGGATGATGCGGCCGACCGGACGCATTAACATCTGGTCTGCGCCGACGGCAATCATGGCATGGCTCATGGCGACGACAAGGGCGATAACGACAATAATGCTGAGCAGTTCCATACAGGAGTGAATGATGGCATTGTTAAGTGTTTGGATGGCACCGAGGACATTGCCGCGGTATAGATATCCAATCACCAGAATACCGAATGCGCAGGGCAGAACGATTTCTTTTTTGAACAGCAGGGCGGTCAAAACCGCCAGCGTGATGAGTATGTACGCGATGTGTAGAGAAGTAAGCGTGACCAAAGGGAATGCCTCCTAACCGGGCGCGCGGCATGTTTTTTGCAAAACAGGACTGTATTTGCCGCGGGCTTGTGATATAATGAAACAAAATGGTTTGGCGTTCCTGCCGGAAAAGGAGAGTCACATGTTTGCAATTACGACTGACAACAACGGCGATTTACCGCTTTCTTATCTCAAAGAACATGATGTAGGTTTGATGACTTTGACGTATACCGTAGAGGGGCAGACCTATGACGCACTGCATCCGATGCCCGACCATGAATTTTATGAAAAAATGCGTGGAGGTTCTATGCCTACCACATCACAGGTCAACCCGGACAGCGCCCGCGACGTGCTTGAACAAGCACTGCGTCAGCATGATGCCGTGCTTCACATCGCGTTTTCCTCTGGACTGAGCGGCAGCTATCAAAGCGTGTGTATTGCGGCACAGGAGCTGCGCGAACAATATCCGGACAAACAGATTGTGGTGATAGACTCGTTAGCGGCTTCGCTGGGACAGGGGCTTTTGGTTCACTATGCCGTACAAATGCGAGATGCCGGACAGAGCTTTACGCAAACGGTGCAGTGGTGCGAGCAGAATAAACTGCACATTGGGCATGTGTTTACGGTTGATGACCTCTTTCATCTATATCGGGGCGGCAGAGTGTCCAAAACCACCGCTATCGTGGGTTCTGTGCTCAACATGAAGCCCATTCTGCATGTCGATGACGCGGGAAAACTGGTCGCGATTGGCAAGGTGCGCGGGCGAAAGCGTTCACTGGACGAACTGGTAAACCGTATGGCCGAGCGGGTGGGCGACAAGCACAATGATATTGTGTTTATCTCACACGGCGATTGCTTAGCCGATGCCGAGTATGTGCGCGACCGTGTACGCGAACGGTTTGGCATTTCTGACAGCCTTATTCACTTTGTCGGCCCTTCTATCGGTGCACATTCGGGGCCGGGAACGGTGGCACTGTTTTTTCTGGCTGACCATCGCTGAATCGACTTTACGCTGGTGGGGCAGTCTGTTATAATGGGAACAAATCTCGATGAAGGAGGCTTTTTCATGTTTCAGAGATTGCTTGCGGCGGTGTGTGCCTGTGCGCTGACCGTTGCATTGGTGGGTTGTGCGAACCCTGAAAATAACCAAGATACGGCGCAAGAACAGACCAAAACCGTTACGCTTTATTTGCCGGACGAGCAGGGCGAGTCGGTGGTACCGACCGAAACCGAGCTGACCATAAAGGAATCGGACGAGGCGGCGGCATTGGTCGCGGCACTGGCGGACAATGGCGTATTTCCGGCAGAAGTTGCGGTCAATTCCTTGCAGCAGCAGGACGGTGCACTGACGCTGGATTTGAATGAAGCATTTGCACAAGCTCTGTCGAGCAGCGGTTCCACCGGAGAGACGATGGTGATGGCATCGGTTGTGGATACGTTTCTTGCGTATTATGGTGCGGCAAGTTTGGTGATTACTGTGGACGGCAATACGTTAGAAACCGGTCATGCGTTGTATGACGAGCCGTTTACCCGGATTTTCGACGCGGCGCCTGCGGCGTAATCCGGAACACAAACCGAAAATACAAGCGCTGGGTTGGACAACCCGGCGCTTTTTTCTCCGATTTGGGCAGGAAAAGGGGACTTCCGGCATTTGTGTCATGCTATGCGCAGGGAAAAGCCGAGGTGACGCAAAAAAGCGCGCTGCTTTGGGCAGCGCGCTTTTGAAGCGAAAAGAAAACGTATTGAGAGCAAAAGGGATTATGCTTCAGCTTTCCACAAACCGTGCAGATTGCAGTAAGCGTAAGCCGCAATAACCTTATCGTTGGGAGCGAGGGCGAATACGGCTTCGGGTGCATCACCGGGAGCCAGATTGCGGCGCTGTACACCCTGTTCGGTGTGCAGTGCAATAAAAGCAATGTAGTGCTTTTCTTCCATCGGGTGAGCAACTGCACCGACCGATACGGTTACAAGATTATCCTGAATGGAGACGACGGGCAGATGCTTTTCGCCTGCGCCTTCGCGTACGCTGGGGTCGAGCAGCTGCATCTTTTCGCCGCAGCAGATAACGGGAACTTTGTGGTCAACAACTTTTTCAATGACGTTTCCGCAATGTTTGCAGAGATAGAAATTCAAATCCATAGTTACAACTCCTTTGAAGATTGGTTGTGTATTATGATAAAAACAAGGGTAAATTGCTGAATATTTACGATAATAGTATACATTATTGCGCATAAATGTCAAGCTGTGATTTTGAATAAAAAAAAGAAAATATTTTGTGTATGATATACAAAGATGGAAGTGTCACAAAACGGCGACCAAAAAAAGCAAAAAAGGCAGGGGCAAAGGCATAGAATAGAGATAGGGCGGCAGAATGGCTCAAAAACAGGGAAGAAAGGCGGAAATTTAATGTGATAAACTAAAAAATATTGAATTTGGCGCGAAAAATCTATAAAAAATAAGGGAGGATGTTGTGTAAAAACTGTGTGTGCAAAGGTAGAACTTGCGAAGAAGTGCTTGACAATCGCAAATTATCGCGTTACAATATAAGCGTCAAAGTAGGTTTCTATTTATTGACATAGAATGAAGTGCATAGCAAGAAGGGCTTTCCCGCCCGCCGGACTTTAGAAAGTGAGGGGAACACCATGACTCCGACCACGATTTCGTCCAATGACCGCTACATCAGAGAGCAAATTGATATTATGACCGGCTTGCTTGCGCAAATGACCGATCATTATGCAATCGCTCGTCTCCGGATTCAGCTTTGGCATCTCGAAACCGAATTGAAAGCCAGTCCTGTAAGACCTTTAAATTAAATATTCCTGACCAAAAAGCACGCGAAAATGGCGTGCTTTTTTGTTGCCCTGTTACCATTTTGTGCGATTTGTCTGGAATTTATACAATTTTGTATCCGGATATTTCGCACGGATATAGCGCAAAGCATTGATTTTTTTCCAGTTTTTGTGCTATATTATAAATATCGGCGGAGATGGATTCTTTTTGCAAAAGCGCTGTCTCCGACGAACGTGCGAAATTCTTTTTTTGCAAACTTGGTTTGCGCAAATCAAACTTTTGTAAAGGGGATATCCAGATGCCTAAGAAAAAGATGCTGGAGGCCGTTGAGCTGTATCTGAAAAGCGAATTTCAGACTACCCCGGCTGAGGCAACGCCCGACCAGCTTCACACCGCTGTTTCCCGTTCCCTGATGGCGGGAATCGCAGACCGCTGGCACGCAAGTGCAGAAAAGCACCAGAATGCACGCCATGCGTACTATTTTTCCGCAGAGTTCCTGATGGGACGTATGATTTACAACAATCTGTTGTGCCTGGGCATGACCGAAGAGATTGGACAACTGCTTGAAAAGAATGGCGCTTCCTTGGATTCGTTTGAAGAAGTTGAGGACTGCGCACTGGGTAACGGCGGCTTGGGCCGCTTGGCTGCCTGCTTCCTGGATTCGGCTGCAACGCTTGATTTGCCGCTTGACGGCTATGGCATCCGTTACAAATACGGTCTGTTTAAGCAGAAAATCGAGGGCGGTTTCCAGAAAGAAGAAGCCGATGACTGGACACGCTATGGCGACCCGTGGAGCCTGCGCCGTGAAGATGAAGCCGTTCGCGTTGAGTTTGCTGACCAGACCATCGTAGCGGTACCCTACGATATGCCGATTATCGGCTACAACACCAACAACATCGGCACCCTGCGTCTGTGGCAGGCTGAGCCGGTACAGGCGTTTGACTTTAACCTGTTCAACGCCCAGCAGTATGACGCGGCAGTTGCCGAGCGCAACCGCGCAGAGGACATCTCCCGCGTGCTCTACCCCAATGACTCGACCGATGACGGTAAAATCCTGCGCCTGAAACAGCAGTACTTCTTCTGCTCGGCTTCGCTCCAGGATATCATCCGCAAATATAAAAAGACATACGGCAATGACTTCTCGCATTTTGCAGAACTCAATGCCATCCAGCTCAACGACACCCACCCGGTTATCTCGATTCCCGAACTCATTCGCCTGCTGACCGACGGCGAGGGCCTGTCCTTTGACGCTGCACTGGATATCTGCAAGCAGGTATTCTCTTACACCAACCACACCATTCTGGCAGAAGCACTGGAAAAGTGGAGCCAGCATTTGATGGAACGCACCATCCCGCGCGTATTCCACATCATCGTGATGCTTGACCAGTATCTGGGCGGCGAGCTGCATCAGAAGGGCATTACAGGCGATAAGGAATACTCCATGCACATTTTGCAGCATGGCACGGTACACATGGCGTATATGGCTATTTACTGCTCGCGCTATATCAACGGCGTTGCACAATTGCACACCGAAATCCTGAAAAATGACGTGCTGCGCGATTGGTACGCAATCTATCCGGAGAAGTTCCAGAACAAGACAAATGGTATTACCCAGCGTCGCTGGCTGGCACTGTGCAACCCCGAACTGTCTGCCCTGCTGACCCGTCTGCTTGGCAACGAGAGCTGGAAAACCGACCTGTCTCAGCTCAAGAAGCTGGAGAAGTATGTGGAAGACGAAAAGGTTATGCAGGAATTGTGCGACATTAAGCTGCACAATCATCAGAAGCTGGCCGAGTTTGTCAAGAAAAAGGACGGCATCGACATCGACCCGAATACCTGCTTCGATGTACAGATTAAGCGCCTGCACGAGTACAAGCGCCAGCTCCTGAACATTCTGGCAATTCTGGAACTGTACTATGAGATTGCCGAAGGCAGCCTGACCGACTTTACCCCCACCACCTTTATCTTTGGCGCTAAGTCGGCACCCGGCTATGCGCGTGCAAAGGGTATCATTAAGCTGATTAACGAAGTTGCAGCGCTGATTGACCGCGACGACCGTGTACGCGGCAAGATTAAGGTTGCATTCCTGTCCAACTACAATGTATCCTATGCCGAAAAAATCATTGCAGCGGCTGACGTATCCGAGCAGATTTCGACCGCTGGTAAGGAAGCATCGGGTACCGGTAATATGAAGCTGATGGCCAACGGTGCGGTTACGCTGGGCACCCTCGACGGCGCAAACATTGAGATTGTTGAGGAAGCCGGCAGCCTGAACGAATATATCTTCGGTGCAACCGTAGAAGAAATCCGTTCGGTACAGGAGCACTACAACCCCAACGGTATGTATCATAACGATTACAAGATTAAGCGTGTATTGGATGCGCTGGTAAACGGCACACTCAATGACGGCGGTTCGGGCATTTTCCGCGAACTGCACGACTCCATCGTTTATGGTGCAAGCTGGCATCGTCCCGACCAGTACTTCCTGCTGCTGGACTTCGAGCGCTATCTGGAAGCCAAGAAGCAGGTTGCAAGAGATTATAAGGACTCGCTGGTATTCGCCAAAAAGCGTTGGATGAACATTTGCAACAGCGGTAAGTTCTCGTCTGACCGCACGATTGCAGAGTACGCCAAGGATATCTGGCATATCGAGAAGGTATAACCCTTCCTGCGTTGGTGAATCGTAAAATCCCAGCCAGAATCTGGCTGGGATTTTATCAAAGGAGGAAAAATCCATGGCTCACGATGAGACACGTCTGCTGATTGATGCGCTTCTGTTTGAAAATGGCCATCTGCGTCGGACACAACATATCTTAAAAGTCTATGCGCTGACCAAAGCAATTGGACAAGCGCAGCGCCTGAGTGCGCAGGAACAGCGCATTGTGCAAGCGGCGGCCATTCTGCACGATATTGCGATAGGCCCCTGTAAGGCGAAGTACGGTGACGCAGAGCCGCAGCATCAGCAGCAGATAGCAGCACCGTTGGTTTGGCAATTCCTAGACCGTGCGGGCTATGCGGAATGTGATTGGACGCGTATTGTGGAGCTGGTCGAAAAGCACCACGAATACGACGAGATTGATGGGCCGGATTTTCAAACGTTGGTGGAAGCCGACCTCATCGCCAATGTTTATGAAAGCGAGGATGCTTGCGCGAAGGCAAAGGAAGTGCAGCCGCTGTTTCAGACGGCGACCGGAAAGGCACTTCTGAGCGCGATTATTTCGCATGTGCAGTCGCTGCAAGACGACGACGCGGACGATATATGACAGGCAGAACAGCAGGAAATGATGAAATTTCCTGCTGTTTTTTGTTGTGCGGAGTGAAGTTGTTTTGAGGCAGGCAAAGACCAAAAGCGTCCCCAATCGGTGAGCGATAAAAATAGGGATTGCATTCTGGAAAAGGTTATAATATAATAGGCTTGTAGTGAGAAACACACAAAAATATGACTTGTTTTGACAGGAGTGTTATAACATATGTCCAGATTTACTTTGCCCAGAGATTTGTACCACGGAGAAAACGCGCTGGAAGCGCTCAAAACACTGACTGGTAAAAAGGCAATCGTTGTTGTGGGCGGCGGCTCCATGAAGCGATTCGGCTTTTTGGCAAAAGTGGAAGAATACTTAAAAGAAGCTGGCATGGAAGTCAAGCTGTTTGAGGGTGTTGAGCCTGACCCCTCGGTCGATACCGTTATGAAGGGCGCCGCTGTGATGCGCGAGTTTGAACCCGATTGGATTGTGTCCATTGGCGGCGGTTCGCCTATCGACGCGGCAAAGGCTATGTGGGCGTTCTATGAGTATCCAGACGTGACCTTTGAAGATTTGTGCATCCCGTTCAATTTCCCGACCCTGCGCACCAAGGCAAAATTCTGTGCAATCCCGTCTACATCGGGCACGGCAACCGAAGTAACTGCATTTTCGGTTATTACCGACTACAAGAAGGGCGTAAAGTATCCGCTGGCTGACTTCAATATCACACCGGACGTTGCCATCGTAGACCCGTCGCTTGCCGAAACCATGCCCAAAAAGCTGACCGCACACACTGGTATGGATGCAATGACCCATGCGATTGAAGCATATGTTTCGACCATGCACTGTGACTATACCGACCCGCTGGCGTTGCACGCGATTGAAATGATTAGCAATGATTTGATTGCTTCGTACAATGGCGACATGAGCGCACGCGCACGCATGCACAATGCACAGTGCCTGGCTGGTATGGCATTCTCCAATGCGCTGCTGGGTATTGTTCACTCGATGGCACACAAGACTGGTGCAGCTTACACCGGCGGCCATATCGTACACGGCTGCGCCAATGCGATGTATCTGCCCAAGGTCATCCGCTACAATGCAAAGGAACCGGCTGCGGCTGAACGCTATGCAAAGATTGCCAAGTTCTTAGGGCTGGCAGGCACATCGACCGATGAACTGGTTGATGCACTGATTGCGCACATCCAGAAGATGAACCGTGAACTGGATATCCCGACTTGCATTAAGGATTACGAAGGCGGCATCATCGACGAGAAGGAGTTTATGGACAAGCTGCCTGAGGTTGCCGAACTGGCTGTCGGAGACGCTTGCACAGGCTCCAATCCGCGCAGCATCAATCCCGAACAGATGGCAAAGCTGCTCAAGTGCTGCTTCTATGACACCGAGGTAGATTTCTAATCGTTCGTGAATCAAAATTAGGAAAGGGCTTCTATGATAGAACCAAATCATAGAAGCCCTATTGTTATTGCGAGAACAAAAAACGGCTTCCGTTTGGAAAGCCGTTTTGATGCAAGGTTTTGTGTTAGAGTGGAATGGACTGTAATTCCAGAATTTGACCGGTCAGCGAATGCGCCGCGCCCGATGGCATCACTTCATAGGTGTTTTCGGTGCCGACAACGCCAACGCCCGGAATGGCAATTTTGGGTTCACAGGCAAAGGTCATACCAGCTTGGAGCGGGGCACGGAAACCGCGCGCAATGACGGGCGGTTCATCCATGACAAGTCCGATGGAGTGCGCAAGGAATTTGCCGCCGTTCATGAATCCTTCGGCAAACTCGTCCGGAATGGTGGGCCACAGTTCGAGAAAAATTTCTTCAGGTATTGCACCCGCTACCAGTCGTTCGGCTACACGGCGTTCAAACTGTGCGCACAAGTCATACGCACGGCGGATGCGGTCGGCTTGCGGATGCTGATTGAGGTCGCCGTAGAAATAGACGACCGATTTGTCGGTGTGATAGCCGTCTATGCCAGAGGGGATGTCCAACAAAATGAGGTCGCCAGCGTGCAGCAGGCGTTTGTTGTCTCCGATAGCGGGCATTGCAATACAAGTACCGGCGTTACCGTCCGGGCCGTCGAATGCGGTGACGCGCAGACCGTTTTCCGAGAAGGCGCACAAACCCGCCACATCTTCCCCAAAAAGCTGATTAAAGCGGGAAATGCCCATTGCACCGCGCGCAAGAAAGGCGCGGTAGATGTCGGCACACAACACGGCTTCACTGATGCCGTCATGGATAAGCGAAGGGGTGACCTGTTCGAGCACCTCGGCGTGGATAGCGCCCGCCCGACGCATACAGTCCAGTTCATATGCACTTTTATGGGCGCGCAGGTCGGCCAGAATCGGGGTCAAGTTTTTATATTCGGGGAACGGCAGATACTTGCGCACCATGCCCAGCCATTCCAGAGAAACCGTTTTGCACTCAATATAGGCTGCTGAGGGAACCGAATAGCTGCCCTCCAGCACGCGAAAGGATTTCATCGGGCGGATATCGTCAAAAAGGGATTCTTCCTGCGCACGAGCAAACGAACGGCGCACCCAAAGCGTTGCAGCCGACGGTGTCACAACCAGTACGCCATCCTGCATGGTTCCGGTCAGATAGTACAAACTAATCTTGTGATTTATCAGCGCCATCTCCCAAGCGGGGTCACGCAGATTCAGCGCTTCGCGCAGGGCAGTAAGGCGGGCAGTTAGTTCTTGTTTGGGAACTTGGTTGTGGGTCAGCATAAGTCACGGCTCCTTTTGACTGGTATAAAAAATACGTTGCTTCTGTTATGATTATAGCAGAATGGCAGATAATTACAACGAAAAAAGTAGAAAAATCGGGTGAAAAATATCGGTGTGCGCGTGGACAGCGCGAGAAAAAGTCCACGAGAATACACGAATTTTACCGAACTTTATGGCGCGTTCATTGACTTTTTGCACAGTGCGGTTTATCATGGTAACAAGCGAAGGGACTCGATTTTTTGGAGGAAGTATGTTAAAGAGATTACAAAAAATGTTGGGTGACCGGCGCATGGTAGGCGGCGTGCTGTTGATTGCACAAGCGGCTGCAATGGTTTGGCTCATTTGCTTTCTCAGTTGGCGCTGGATGTGGCTGTACCGCGTCTGCAATATCCTCAGTGCCATTATTGTCATCTGGATTGTGCGTAAATATGACAATCCGGCCTATAAAATCCCGTGGATTGTGCTGATTCTGCTGTTTCCCATTTTTGGCGGTGTGTTTTATATGTTGTGGGGCAATACCCCGTTCAACCGTGCCCGCACACGGCACAGACATACATTGCGTCAGCCGGATTTTTCAGGCGCGCCAGAACCACCGGTTTGTGATGAGTTGGCCGCCACGCTGCCGCGCCACACACGCGGCGCACGGTATATTGAAAACGAAAGCGCAATGCCCGTTTGGGGCGATACGGTCACGACCTATTATCCAGTTGGAGAAAAGCAGTTTGTCGCCATGTGTGAAGCGTTGCAGTCGGCCAAACGCTTTATCTTCATGGAATATTTTATCATTGAAGAAGGTCAAATGTGGAATACGCTGCTGGATATCTTGGTGCGCAAGGCAAAAGAGGGCTGTGAAATCCGGATATTGTATGACGATGCCGGTTGTTTGAGTACGCTGCCGCATGGATATGACCAATATTTATGTTCTCTTGGTATCCGGGCGGTGCGTTTTAACCGTTTTATCCCGACGCTTAACACCTACCTGAACAATCGTGACCACCGCAAGATTTGTGTAGTGGATGGCAATATCGGTTTTATGGGCGGCATCAATCTTGCCGATGAATATATTAACGTCAAGGTGCGTTTTGGACATTGGAAAGATACCGGTGTACGGCTGATGGGGCCGGGCGTAGCCAATATGACCGAAATGTTTCTGCAAATGTGGGAATATACGACGGAGGAGGCGGTTTCAGACCGCAAACGCTATATGCCGACCATCGTGCGCGATGGGGATGGCTATGTACAGCCGTTTTATGACAGTCCGCTGGACGACCGCAATGTGGGTGAAACCGTGTTTATGCACATCATCAACCGCGCACAGCGCTATGTGTATATTACAACACCTTATCTAATTTTGGATAATGAGATGATTACCGCCCTCACAACGGCGGCACAGTCTGGAATTGATGTGCGGATTATGACCCCCGGTATTCCTGATAAAAAGTTGGTTTACCGCGTCACGCGCTCGTATTATTTGCAATTGCGGCGCGCAGGCGTCAAAATTTATGAATATCGGCCGGGCTTTCTGCACGCAAAAATGATTGTATCAGATGATGATGTGGCAGTTGTGGGCACGATGAATATGGATTTCCGCTCCTTTTTCCTGCATTTTGAGTGCGGTACGGTGTTGTATGGCGGTAAGACCATCACGGAAATCCGAGATGATATTGTAGATACCATCGGTATGAGCCGCGAGATTGATGACGCATGGTTCCGGAATGTGCCGTGGCTTGCATCCATTGCGGCTTCGGTGCTGCGTTTGTTTGCACCCATGATGTGACAAATTTTGCTTTGCCAATGCGGTGCATTGTGCTATAATATGAAATATCGACAAAACGGTTCAGCGCCCAGCGCTGCACCGTTTTTTCTCGCCGGGGATGGCGAAAGAGGAGGATATGGGTATGTTGCAGATTCGGCAGGCAACGATTGGGGATTATCGAACGGTTTACAAATTGGTACGGCAGGCGTTTGCACAGTCCAAGATTTCGGATGGACAGGAACAGGACTGGATTATTGCCCAGCGCAGTACCGCGTGTTATGTGCCTGAACTGGAACTGGTTGCCGAACGAGATGGTCAGATAGTGGGGCATGTACTGCTGACCGAACGCAAAGTGATTACACCAGATGGATACCATACCGCGCTATATTTGTCTCCGCTGTGTGTCAAACCGGATTGCCGTAAGCTGGGGATTGGAAGCGCACTGGTGACAGAGGCATTTGCACGCGCGGCAAACTTGGGCTATCAGGCAACCTTTCTTGTGGGTGACCCCAAGTATTATAGTCGTTTTGGGTTCCGGCCGGTCACACAGTTCGGTATTCAAAACTGTTCCCAAATTCCCGATGTCTATGTGCAGGCGGTGGAACTAAAACCGGGCGCATTGGGCGAAATGCAAGGGGAATTGCATTTAACGGCATAATCGCAGTTTGATACAAAGTAAAAAACCCGAATCGTTAGATGATGACGATTCGGGTTTTGTGCCGATAAAGGGATAAGAATGGGTATTAGAACAAATAATGTTCACACATATCGGCGAATGCCCCTTCGTGGGCAGGGCAGCACACATAGTCTGCATGTGCCCGTGCGGATGCAGTCCCATCTCCCGGACAAGCCGCAGTGCCAGCGGTATCAAGTAACTGCAAGTCGTTTTCATTGTCGCCAATGGCAAGCGTGCGGTCAAGCGAAATGCCAAGCTGTTCACAAAGCGTGGTCAGAGCGGCACCTTTATTGATTCCGCGGGCATAGCAGTCAATATAGTTGTCGTGACTGCGGTGCCATTGGTAACGGGGGTCGGTGTCGGCCGCCAAAATCGGCATCACACGTTCAATGTCCTCCAGAGAGCCATTGAGCACAATTTTATTGAGCGGTTTATAGAAAATGGTCTTGAAATCGGGTACTTCAATCATGGTATAGCCGAACAGCTTGGATTCTTCTTTTAGCAAATCGGTGTAACAGGACACATACATTTTGCCATCCATAGGCAGCATGAACGGAATACCGAGTGGAACGTAGCGGTCAAATAACTCGCAGAGTGTTTCAACGGACAGCATACCCGTCATGGTATTTTCACCAGTCAGCTTGTTGTAGGTTCCGGCACCGCCAGAGTGGATAATATAAGAGAATGCGTCCCAAAGTTCTAGTCGGTCCAGTACAGGGGTAATGGCGGGCAATTCGCGTCCGCTGGCGATTGCGCAGGGAATACCGCGCGCTTTTAGTTCCATCAAGGCATCGCGGTCACGCTGTGTAATGTTTTCACGGTCATAAAACAGGGTGCCGTCCAGGTCGGTCACAACCAGGTCAAAGCGAGACATGGGAAAATACCTCCGAAAATCAAATGTTTTAGATACAGCATCATCATACAAACTTTTGCAGGCAAAGTCAACGTGGAAAAATGACAGAATTTAAAGAGATTTTACAAAACTGCGTTGCATTTTGTACGGGATTCTGATACCATTTGTAGTATTAGAATGATTGAAGAAAGAGGAATCCGGATTTGGAAAGTTTATTTACATGGCTGGAAGCGGCGGGCAAAGAAACCGCTTTGTTTTTGGTTTCCATGGTTCCCTTGATTGAATTGCGCGGCGCGGTGCCGCTGGGCATTGCGGCGGGAATGCCTTGGAGCGAGGTGTTGCCCATCTGTTATCTGGGCAATCTGGTGCCCATCCCGTTTATTTTGCTGTTTGCCGAGCGGCTGTTGGATTGGCTGGCGCGGTTGCCGCTGTTCAAAAAACCCGCGACATGGTATACCAATAAGCTCAACAGCAAAAAAAGTCAGGTCACAAAATATGCCAAATGGGGCCTGTTTCTTTTTGTAGCTGTGCCATTGCCCGGTACAGGCGCGTGGTCGGGTGCTGCCATTGCCGCGCTGCTCAAAATGCCGCCCATCCGTGCTTTTTTCTCCATCGCGGCCGGTGTGGTAGCGGCTGGCTTGATTATGGCAGTTGCATCTTCCGGCGTTGTGAGTTTGTTTGCCAGATAAGATATAAAAGCCTTCTGTGAACCGATTGCGGTGGTACAGAAGGCTTTTTATTTACGATTTGTGCAGCACAAGGCGATAGCCGTGCCGCCATATCATAGGGGTAATACGGTTCATCAAAAATTCGGGTGTCACATCTCCATCGGTTTGAATTTCCAGCATGGGGCGCCCGGAGAGATAGTCCAGACGCATCCGCCCCAAACCGTGCGATAGATACCATAAACAACCATGATAGGGCATGGCAGACAGTTTGGACATCAAAAAACGCTGGGGGATATGGCAGATAACATGGAATACACTGTCCGGGTCGAACAGCATCGCGCTGAGCAGGTCGAGCGGTAAATGTTCGGATGGATGCAGTAAGAAAGAGGGGCTGTCCGGGTCGCGCACGACAAAGCCGAAGGCTTGGGCACAGTCGGCTAGAATCATGGCATCTGGGTGGTCAGGGGTGGCGCATTGAAAGTGAATGAGCACAGGCAAGTCGTGTGTCATCATGGTCAGAATGTCCAGTATCATCGGGACAGCCTTGCGCTGGGCATCTGGGGCGAAAAATTGCTCATATAAGTAAGGGCGCAGCGTGAAAACACGTTCTTTTTTACTCGATTGCTCGGTCAGCATCACCCAACAGGAACGAAATCGGGCGCGCTGTTCTTCGGTTAAGCCCTCATCAAGCCAGTCGGTACTCATACAGATTCCTCCGTTTGGTTCAGACATTTTTGTAAACTTATTATAGGGGTCAGCACACAGAAAAGCAAGGCTCAAGTGCAAAGTTCACCAGTTTTTCACAAGTGAACGGTGTACAGGTGCCTGCAAAAGTGCTTGACTTTTTGCACATGAGGCGTATAATAAAAAGCGTTGGAAGAAGTTTACAAATGGTTCTATATGGGCCTGTAGCTCAGTTGGGAGAGCGTTCGGTTCGCATCCGAGAGGTCAAGGGTTCGAATCCCTCCAGGTCCACCAAGAAAAAAGGGTTTGCCGTCTGGCAAACCCTTTTTTTTGATATGACACACTAGATGACTATGCCTGTGCGGTTTGTTTCTTTCGTTCGTGTACGAACCAGTCGAGCAGCGCGGCGGTTTGGTCGATGCCCAGTGCAAAACTGTTGACGGTCAAATCATATTTGCCCGCTTCGCCCCAAACTTCGCCGGTGTAATATTCGTGAAAGTGGCGGCGGGCGGCATCGGTTTGTTGAATATAGCGGCGCGCTTCGCGTTCAGATTGATTCTGCGTGCGCATGATGCGCTGTACGCGGTCATTTAAATCGCCGTGTACAAAAAAAGTGGTTAAATCGGGGCGGTCGCGTAGGGCGTAGTTTCCACAATGCCCAATCAGTACAAAATCCTGCCGTTCGGCCAGTCGGTGCATGAGTTCAAACGGAATTTTGCCGACACCGCGGCTGCCGTTTTCCATTGCAATGGAGAATAACAGGCTGTTGACCGGTTTTTCGTCCAGAAACGCCTGCATTTCCTCGGCACATCCTGCCGCTTGTGCTTCTTTCAGCAGTCCTTGGGCATCATAGAATGGAACATCAAGGCGCTGTGCCAGTTTTTGTGCGATTTCCAAACCGCCGCTGCCACAGGCGCGGCCGATGGTGATGACCATAAAGGGTTCCTCCTTTGGCGAAATCAAATCAGGTTGGCAAACACAGAGGCCGCACCGACGGTAATCAAGCCGGAAACGGCAATGGCAAGGCTGCTCATAGCGCCTTCAATTTCACCCATTTCGAGCGCACGCGCCGTGCCGATGGCGTGTGCAGCCGTACCGATGGCAATGCCTTTGGCGACGGGTTCGGTAATGCGGAACCATTTGCACACAGTTTCGGCGATGATATTGCCCAGCACACCGGTTAGGATGATGACCGAAACGGTGATGGTTACAATGCCGCCCAATTCCTCAGAAACACCCATACCGATGGCGGTTGTGATGGATTTGGGAAGCAAGGTGACATAGTATTGATGATTCAGCCCGAACAGGATGCACAGCCCCAGAACCGAGCCAATACTGGATAACACACCGGCGATAATACCGATAAGAATGGCTTTGATATTGCGCACAAGCAACGAAAGCTGTTCGTATAGCGGAATCGCAAGACAAACCGTGGCAGGAGTCAGCAAATAGCTGAGATATTGCGCACCAGCATTGTAGCTTTTATAGTCCACGCCAAGTACCAGCAAAATAGCGATGGTGACGACAATCGAAACAAGCAGGGGATTGCAAATGGGAGATTGGATTTTTCGTTTGAGCCACAAACCAAATTCATAGCTGAGCAGGCTAATCATGACGCTGAAGAATGTGGCAGAACACAGGATATCGTGCATTATTTTTTGCTCCTTTCCCGGCGAATCACGGCCTGCGTGACCAGACCGGTGACGGCCATGACAAAAATGGTCGTTACGACCAGAATAACCGAAATCGGGAGCAAAACGGCTTGCAGGGCGGGCCAACTGTCCAGCAGCCCGACGGCAGCCGGAACGAACAAGACCGGCATAATGTCAATCAAGAACTTTCCTGCATCCTGTACGGCTTCCAATGGCAAAATGTGGGTCGAGAGCAAAAAAAGCATGAGCAGCAGCCCGTAAATGCTGACCGGAATGGGCAGGGGCAGCAGACCTTTGAGCACTTCGCCTGCAAAGGAGATAAGCAAAATCAGGCTGAATTGTTTGAGCAGTTTCATGTTGTGTGCTTCCTTTCCGCCTGCCATCGCGCAATTTCGGCATCAATGATATCATAGTGTCGGCTGATTGCCGTGCATCCGGCTTCCAAATGCCGGTGTTCCAAACATTCTAAAATGCGACGATGGCTGTCCAATGTCTGTACCAGAATATCTTGTGCACCACGCGATAAAAATTGCGCAATCAATTTGCCGATAACATCGGAGAGGGATTCCATAACGGTTTGCATAAGCGGGTCGCCGCCCAGTTCAATCAGTGCGGCGTGGAACGCTTCGTCGGTTTCTACACAGCGCGTGCGCTCCATATCATCAAAAATAGACCACAGCGCGTGAATCTGTTCGGGGGTGCAGCGCTGCACCGCGATGCGGTAAGATTGCAGTTCAATGGCGCGGCGCATCCGGTTAATGGACTGGTAATCAATTTCTCCCAACAGGAGCATAAAGTGCAGGGATTGTGCCAGATAGCGCCCCATGTGATTGGACAGATAATTCCCCGAACCTTGACGGCTTTCCAATACACCCATGCTTTCCAATAGGCGCAAGCCGTCGCGCACCGTGCCGCGGCTGACGCCCAATGCCAGCGACAGTGCGCGTTCGGTGGGCAGTCGGTCGCCAAGGTGCAGTTCACCGCGTTCGATAAGCGTGCGTATGTAACTGCAAACATCTTGATAGCGTTCTTCTTCCAAAAAAGTCCCTCCTTTAATGGGGTGAGAGCAAAAGCCGTGCGGGAAGCGAGGGCTTTCATTGGTTTAACCAATATGTGGAATAACTGAGTTTCATTATACGCGGAAATCGGGGAGCGTCAAGAAAATCACCGAAAAATTTTACATAAGTAATGCCGGTTTTGCAAATAAAAAACGTCACATGTAAATCCGAGATGGATAACATGTGACGTTTGGTTGGAGCTAGTAGTCGGACTCGAACCGACGACCTGCGCATTACGAACGTTGGGAGGACCACCTTTTTCCCATATTTTATAAGGGTTATTTTCTGTTGACATAATCCTGTTTTGTTGGCATGATGCCAAAGAATACAGATAAAAAAGTTTTCTTTTTTCAAGTTTGTCATCAGACTGTCAACAGGAAAAAGGGAGTGGTCCTGTTGACCACTCCTGCTATCCTACACCACCATATCTGTGTGCTTTTTATTGAGTTCATCGTAAAATCCCTCAGTAGCCTTCATAGCCATTTCAGCATCAACATGGGTGTAGACTTTCATAATTACATCTGTCGTATTATCACCCATTATTCTCTGAACAACGGAAATGGGTTGCTTTGCTAAAATCAGACGGGTACACATCGTATGTCTGAATTTATAATAGGTTACTCCTTCTAAGTGAAACTCTGCTCTATACCTCTGGATGATACTCTGACAAGAGGTTTCAGACTTGAAGTTTCCTTTTTGATTGGGGAAAATATAAGGACTATTTGCTTTTTTCCTGTTTCTACTCTTACTCAGGTACTTTTTCCACTCCAACAATGCTTTTACTGCCAAATCTGATAATCTGAGTGTCCTCACGCTATATGCTGACTTGGGAACTGAAATAATATCCTTTGCTTTGGCTTGTTTTCTGACACTTTCCAATTTTCCAAATTTGACTGTTGCAGCCTGCTTAATGCGAATGGTCTTTTTCTCTGGGTCAAAGACACTCCACTCCAACCCTCTCATTTCTCCTGGACGCATCCCCGTACACTCCAATAAAGTAAACATGGTATATAATTCCAAACTATACTCTTTGCTGGTTTTCAAGAGGATGGCTATTTCTTCCTCTGAATAAGTAGGGAATTTCTCTGTTTCAATGGGTTTCTTTGAAGTGGGGCATTTCATTTTCCCCATAATATCTGCTGGTATCTCCCCATTTTCAAAAGCTGTCTGTATGATCTGGCGAGTGATATTGAAACTGCGGGCAACTCCACTTTTCAGATACTTGTACCTAATTTCCTCAAAAGCCTTTTTGAGGTCTTGCGTGGTCAAATCGACCATCTTTTTATGTCCTATTAGACCTACCATAGCACGGATACCCAACCTGTATCCCTCTATGGTACGGGTGGTAGCTTTGCCAACACCCTCATTCAAAATCTTAACTGCGTACTCCTCAAAGGTCAGTTGTGTGTACTGAGAGGGGGCAGGGGATACCACAGGCTGAACAAGAACAAAAGGTGTGCTGACAACCTGAACCCCATTCAATTCCTGTAACCTCTTAGCAAGGTAGGCATCAGCCTTTTTCTGATCCTTGAAACTCTTACTTTCTCTTTTTCTCTTGCCTTCAGGAGTTTTCCCTAAATCTATCTGCACCATAAATCTGCCATCCTTCAAGGATGAAACAGAACCTTTATAAATCATATCCACACCTGCTTTCTCTTGCTCAACGACTACTTTATCTTTGGTCAACAGGCATGATACCTCCTGTGGTCCTGGATATCCACTGGTACATTGCCCAGAATCAACAGTTGATTTTTGACCCGTAAGACTTTCTATACTCTGTGCTGTAATGTAGGTATCGCCGGCTGCGGCGATACCCACCAAAACACCCGTATCAATCATAGACAGGACTGCTTTCTTGGGAACACCCAACTTCTTTGCTGCTGAAGGTACACTTATCAATAAACTATTATTCATATATCAAATCTCCTTAACCAATTTTATAGAAACCACTTGTTTCTGCATTGATTAAGGAAAACTGTCATCATTTTAGTGTGTTTTTCATTTTTTATGTTCTTTTTGAAGTGTATATGTCAAAATAAAATGTATTTATGTTCTCAAAAAAGAAAACAGTTGAGCAGTCACGCTCAACTGTTCTTTCTTATGTAGGAAGTACAATATGTTTCTGTAAGGTCTGTTCCACGATTTTAGTCTTTACACTCAGCACAATAACTTTTCCGTGTAGAACCGTAATTTGATACTACCTACAAAACTATAAGTAGAGTATCACTTTTACTTCCTGAAGATAGCTATTTTCCACAATTACCATTTAGAAAATGGATTGTTTGAAAGTGCAATATTATAAGGGGCTTTGTTTCCCTTGAGGTTTACCCTATATTTATATCCTCTGCATCCCTTGGTGCCCTTGGGGCTGTCTTGATAACAATATCTTTAACCTCATATACTTCTGACTTTTCAAATTCTACTTTTTTGTCACTGTATAGTGTAATATTTTTCCCACCTTTATGAAGAGAACTTGAAAAACAAACTCCATCGAATCCCAACTTTTTAATATATTCTGCAATGTATTGTGTTGCTATGTAATCTTTACTGCCATCTCTAAGTGGGCTGGAAAACTTCATACTTAGAAAGTTATTTAGAATATCAGCGTAGGTTGCATCTTCCCAACAGTTTCTACGGGTAGAAATATCAAATATTTTTAAAGGTATCTTGACATTATATGTCGCAATACTAATATTTTCTCCCATATAGGGTTTACTTTCTGCTACTGCAGTATATTTTTCTCTGGCTACATATAAATAAGAGATAAATCTTGGATTTGCTCGCCCTTCTACACTCTTTTCTACAGGAGCCATTCCTGAGTTTTTCTGATTATATCCCCAAATCCCTAGTTCCCTTAAAGCCTCGTGAATCTCCTCTCCAGATGGAGAATTGCTGAATTTGCCTGCTTGAAATAGAATATCTATTCCATCTCCGCTAACTCCCTTAGCCCGTGTTATCCCAGACATTATTCTAGCACGATATAGTTTAGTTCCTGTCTCTACCTCTTTTCCAACAAGTGAGGATAGTTCTTGTATTTTTTGAGTGAACTCCCCTTCACAGAAAAACCTGTTTTTATAAAGAAGTTCCTTCAAAAACTTGCTATAATCTGCATGAACTTTTTCCATGAAATCAGTATTAAATCCCACCATCTGCACCTCACATCTGAAAAGTAATTTATAATATTATATCATAATAGTGCTTATTTGAAAACAGTAGGCCCCTCCGGTCGGCGGGGCTTTGATTAACTATACCCATTTAATTTTCCAAGCAAGTCATCCCTCATGCCCTGCGTAATGTGCTGATAGTACCTAAGAGTGGTTCCCTCTTTCGTGTGTCCTAACCTTTTCTTGACAACAACAGCAGGAATGTTATGCTCAACCAACCAGGAAGCGTGTGTATGTCAGAGGTTGTGATATTTGAAATATATTCCGCAACTGTCTCTTACTATACGGAACAGCACTTTTGAACTGTCTGTGCTGAGAAAGTCTCCATTTTCTTTCTGATTGATTAAATCATTGACAGTCCTTGCCTCATTGCTATTTTTATGCTGGAAGAACTACGTGTTTCTGCAAAGCCTGTTCCACGATTTTAGGCTCTACACTTAAATAGTGCTGGGTAACTGCTACTGAACTATGCTGGAGCAGTTGGCGCACAAGTTCCACGTTGTAGTCATTTTCCATATAAATGCTGACTGCAAAGAACTTTCGGAAACTGTGAGTACTTACACCAGTGATCCCTAAGTACTGACACACCTTTTGCAAATGGAGTTGTACTGCTCTGACTGTAAGCGGGAACAGTTTTTGCGTAGGCTTTAATCCATTGTTCAAAGCGTAGTCCTGTAAGTATATGTAAACTTCTGCTGGTACAGTGAATGTTCTGGACTTGCCTGTTTTCTGCTCCACTATGTCAAGGTGATACCTGCCACCCTCAAAAAGAACATCTGCTAACCTCAGGTGAACAATGTCACCAATCCTCAGTCCTAAATTTGCTTGCAACGTGAGTGCTGTTGCCACTCGTTCATTAGGTCTGACCCTATCTCCACCTGGAAGGACAAAGCCTGTCCTTGTAGTGCTTATAATTTTCTCAAATTCTTCTCTGGTGATTGCCCTAGTTTTTTTGTTTGCCATCTCCTCAACCCCTTATCTAAAAATATTCGTTTAGCTCTTGACCCACTTTTCGTTCTTTTCTCCCTTTGAGATTTCACCATACACCAGATTGTCATTTTTCTTTATCTATCTATTTAACGAAGTGGGTTTTTAACCTTCTTGGCTACCCACTTTTTGTTCTTTCAGCACCCTATACAGGGTAGTTTTACTGACACCTGTAAGAGCAGTGATCTGGCTGATGGTACAGGCGTCACTTTTATAAAGTTCTATTGCCTGTTCAATTTCTTTGCTCTTTATGGCTGGTCTACCCACTCTGCCCTCAGCACAAGCCTTCCTGTAACCTGCTACTTGCTTTTTCTTCTGGAAAAGCACATACAGGCGGGTAAACTCAGTAAGACTTTCAAGGTATTCTTCACCAGATAGGAATGGTTCTTCAACACTACATAGTGAAATCTGCTTGTCAGTCAGTTTTTGAAATACATTTATCAAATTCATCAAATCATCTGCCAAATCTGCTACTGACCTGATAATTAGCTTATCTCCTACACTCAAACTCTCCAAAAGTTTGCAAAATTCAGTCCTGTTATTATCTTGGTCAAAGACCAGCTGGTCATCTGTAAGTTCCAACTTTTGAATGAGTTGAAAAACTGATGTGTTATTGTGGTTTTCTACACCATCACCATTTTCCATAATATAAGCCCAAACCATAGGCTACCCCCTCTCCTGTTTTTCAAGGGAATGTGGGAAGTTCCCGCATTCCCTACACATTCCATATTGTATCAAAATCCCTTGACATTTTGGATTTATGACCATAATTTAAGGGGTTTTGGTCATAAATAAAATTATTTGCTGATTTTTTGCATCTAATTATTTCTGCACCATAAAATATAGGTAAATTGCAATTTAGATGCTCAAAAAACAAATATTTTCGACCTAATTCTCTTGTGATTGCGGGAATAATTTAAATTCCCGCAATCACCCCATTTTGGTCATAATTCGATTTATGACCAAAACCCAAAGGGAATTTGATACTTTCCCGTAACCCATCAGGGAAAAGGGGAGGGTCTACACTCCAAAGGATAACAGAACCATCCCCCAATCCCATAAGAATTTTTACACCACCCACTAAGTACCTGAGCGTAAAAATTTAATCTGCACTTTGAAGCACTCTGTCATGAAATTTTCAAACTCCAAATACTCAATTTTGTCCTTGCATATCTGACTGGGTGAGTAAATCAGCAGCGTGTCAAACCTTGCTTTTGCGTCAATCACCTTGACTTCACGCAAAATATCCCTTGCTCCACCAAAGGTGATAACACAATCCATTACCTCAATCCCTGATTTCCAAGCCTGCATAGCAAGTTGGCAGGCTTGATAAACTGCTGTTCTGATACCACTTTTATCACTCTTGACTTTCAATGCGATTACCGCTTTTTCCATAAACACCACCTACTTTTTCTTAGTCTTTCATCCTTAACCATCTACCCAATATAAAAATTACTGTCCTACATTTCCTATAACTGTCTGTTTCTTTTCCATTTATGTCCTTCTTTTTTTTGAGCGAAAAGAACAAATAGTGGGTAGTACTGCTGCTGACAAAGCTAAACCCCGTGCCGGTGTCGGCACGGGGTTACTGTTGAATATACATTTTCAAAACCTCAACTCTGACTCCAGATCTCCTTGACCTTTTCCAGATCACTTGCAGATATAGTAGAACCACCCATTTTCTCAAACAGGTAATTTACTTTTGCCATAAAATCAGGTTTCTTTATGGGCATCAGGTGGTATTCGATACACCAATCACAATAATTTTCATACATACTGCCTTTATCGTGAAATTGACACTCAGACTTGATATTTTGAATAAACCAACCTTTGGAATTATTGAAATAAGCGTATTTCAGGGTTTCATAAGTCAGCCCTACACTACCCCCACCAAGTAACTTCTTTTTGTCTTTGGCGAACTGCTGCTGAGTTTTCTCCTCCATACCAGCATAGAGAACACCCATTTCACTTAGGCGTACACCCACAAAATACTCTACACCACTCTTTTTCTTCTCAAAGGTCTTAGTTATCTCCTCATAGAATTTGTTACGGATGCTGGGCTTAAAAGAATTGTCTTTACACCAGTTTTTATAAACTACAAACAGCATTTTGGTCTGTATTCTATCAGTTGAATTTTCACTTTTTTCCAAACAATCCTCAACAAACTGCTGGGTGATATCCATTTCTTTTCTATACTCACCCTTATAGGCCTGCATACTTTCGGTCTCAAAAATCTCTTTTTCCTCTAAGACCAAGGACAACCCCTGCAGCATCCAGTTGAAAATCCCTGCTTTTTCTTGCTCCAACTTACTTTTTAGGGTGGGGTCTTTTTGAGTAATGACCTGCTCAAACGGGAATAGGCGTAACCTACCCCAAGCTGCTGTATCCCTGGGTGGAATATATGGCCTAAAATTACTGTCAATGAAGATAAGGCCAATCATTTTGAACTTATCCATACTGGTGCTGTAATTATTTCTGACACTTATGGTGGTCTCACCAGTCAGGGCCTTAACCCTACCTGTATCCAACTTATCATTCTCACTTGCTTCTGAGGTAGTAATCATAAGGGTTTCCCTGAAATCATACATCTCTGGTCCACGGGTTTTATCTTTGTTGGTCTGCATTAAAAGAGAATTATCTACGGACGCTCCATACTCGCCCAGAACATCGACCAAGATATTGAGTACAGTGGTCTTGCCCGTATCTTTGGGTCCAATCAGCAGCATCAGCACCTTTTTTGCTGGTAACTGCTCTTTTGCCAGACACAAACCCACTGCTTTCTGAAATTCACGCCTGACGGCTTTATCGGGTAGTAATCTCTCCATCATCCCTGTAAACTCAGGACAGGTGGCGTCAGGATCATACGCACACCCAGTAATTTTGTGCTGATTGTAAGTAGGTGAGTGAGGGAGGATCTGCTTTGTGGTAAGGTCAAGAACTCCATTTTTCATATTGATATATGGACTTTCATAGTACCCAAGCAGGTCATTTCCTACATCCATACCCTTGTACTTCTTCAACACATCTTTTGCGTGTGCTACTGACACATACCTTTTGCTGGAGGTCAACAGTTTTAGGGCTGATTTCTCAAATTCATCCATTTTCTTGTCGTCAGTCATAACAGCCTGCTCCACAATCCAGCGGAATACAGAATGTTCTACCAACCCCAATATTTCTGTAATATAGTCAATTAAAAGTTCAGGGTCCATACATCCCACATATCTGTTTTCTCTCCAAATATAGAACAGTCCAAACTTACTACTGTATTTCAACTGCTTTCCTGAAACACGTTTTATAATTGAAGTCCACCCATTGACATTGTTATCTTCTTTGTGAAGGTCGGGGATATATAGAATACTCTCTTCCTCATACTTTTTTATGTACTCCCCAAGGATGGCTTTTAACTCTGGGTCCTTAATAAGTGGCGTATTTTTATCGTAAAGCCAGATTTTGATTAACTTAAACTGAGCCCTGTTGTTTTCAAATAAGGTTACTGGTGGGGCTGTTATTTCAACGGTGTTATCTGTGGAGACAACTATCTCCGTTGGTGTATTATCAACAACAAAAAGAAAAAGGCATGATTTCATGCTTTTTTTGTTGAAAGAAGAAAGGAAGTTGATTTTTATGAAAGTGATTGCGATTGCAAATCAAAAGGGTGGTGTCGGAAAAACTTGTACAGCAGTGAACTTAGCGGCAGGACTTGTGCGAAACAATCGCAAAGTGTTATTGGTAGATGCGGATCCGCAAGGGGATTCTACCAAGAGTCTAGGTTGGGAGCCAGATGAATTAGACTACACGTTAACTGACTTATTGCAAGCAACTATCGCCGGTGTGGAGAATAAGCAAGACGTTATTTTACACCATGCAGAGGGGATAGATATTATCCCCTCAAACATAGCGATGTCGAGTATGGAGATTTCTCTCGTCAATACCATGTGCAGAGAAAATGTCTTACGCTCGGCATTGCAGGAATTTAAAGACGCTTATGACTACATACTAATAGATTGTATGCCGTCATTGGGTATTCTGACAATCAATTCATTGGTTGCAGCCAATAGCGTCTTAATTCCTGTTCAAACCCAATACTTATCTGCAAAGGGTATGCAACAATTATTGCACACAATTCATCGTGTGCGCAAACAAATCAATCCCCGTTTAGAGGTTGAGGGAATTTTGCCAACCATGGTAGATAATCGAACCAATTTAACAAAAGCAATTCGGGATGTTCTGATGCAACAATATCAGCCCAAGCTCTTATCGGTTGAAATCCCGCGCTCAATTCAAGCCGCAGAATCTACTGCGCAGGGGTGCAGTGTTTTTAAAAGTGCCCCTCATGGGCAGATAGCGGCTGCATATGCAAAATTGTCAAGGGAGATTATAAGCCATGAGTAAATTTGATATGAAGTTTACCTCATATGATGACATTTTTAAGTCAGAGGAAACGCGGCAAGAAGAAGCCTTAGAACGTGTGCAAGAGTTACCTGTAGAGCAGTTTCATAACTTTCAATGCCACCCGTTTCAAATCAGGCAAGATGAGGAAATGCAGAATCTTGTGGAGAGTATCACGACATATGGTGTACTGACTCCAATCCTTGCAAGACCATTAAAAGAAGAAAATCAATATGAAATTGTATCAGGGCATCGCAGAGTTCATGCCTGTAAGTTAGCAGGGATTGAAAAAGTGCCTGTGCTGGTGCGAGATTTGACAGATGATGAAGCGACCATCTTAATGGTGGATTCTAATCTGCAAAGAGAACATTTGCTATACAGTGAAAAAGCATGGGCATATCGCATGAAATTAGAAGCGATGAAACGACAAGGAAAAAGAACAGATTTAACTTGTGTGCAAGTTGCGCACAAGTCTGCGATAGGCAAAAAATCTAGTGAACTTTTAGGAGAGCAGGTAGGAGAAAGTAAAGATCAAATTAGAAGATATATTCGTTTAACCTACTTGAATCCTGACTTATTGGACTACGCCGACAAAGGAAAATTGGCATTTAATGCAGCGGTAGAAGTATCTTATCTCACGCCAGAGGAACAATGTTGGCTTTGTGACTTGATGGAGCAAGATGATGCCGCGCCCTCTTTGAAGCAGGCATCGCGTATGAAGCAATTCAGCAAAGAAGGAAAGTTATCTCTTGAAGTCATAGAGGCTATTTTGTCAGAAGAAAAGCCTGTGGAAGCAAAAGTAACTTTGAAAGGAGATAAGCTGAGAAAATACTTTCCTAAAAGCTACACCCCTCGTCAAATGGAAGAAACCATTGTAAAACTTTTGGAGAATTGGTATAAGCGGCAGCATGAGAAAGAGCGATGACACTGGGGGAAGTGCACCCTTTTGGAGGTCCCATGGTTCCCCCCTTATAATCCCCCTTCCAACTAAGCCGTATAAAGAATATATTACTAAGCTCTATAAAGAAGTTATTACGATGCCGGAAAAAGAACCTTGCCGCAATCGTTTCACTCTTTCGGCAAGGTAAAGAGAAGCGAAGAATCGTGCAGCGAGGTGTTCTATGAGAAGCAAGGCACAGCGATTGGAAGCATTGTTCACGTCTAAGTTATCACAAATTTCTAGTGGAAAGACGGAATGGACCAATTTTCTAAAAACGGCTGCAAGAATGTACAAATATGATTTTGCAGACCAAGTTTTGATTTATGCCCAGCGTCCGCAAGCTATCGCTTGTGCATCTTTTGAATTTTGGAATTTGAGAATGAGCCGTTGGGTTAATCGTGGCGCCAAGGGGATTGCGCTGTTTGAACACAACATCCAATATCCAAGGCTGACATATGTTTTTGAACTTGCAGATACCCATGCAGAACGCAATCGACCAGAGCCTTATCTGTGGCAGATGCAGGCAGAGCATTATGCGGGAGTTCAAAGGATATTATCAGAACAAATGCATATAGATTTTTCCAAAGAACAAATGGAAGATGTTTTATTTACCACTGCGATTTTGGCAGTAGAGGAGCAGATTTCCATTTATCTGGAAGAATATCAAATTTCATGCAAAGGCAGTCGGGCACAAACCACATCAGAGCAGGATGCGAGCATTCTATTTCGTGACGTTATAGTGGATAGTGTGGCATATCTGTTAATGGAGCGCTGTGGATTAAATGCAGATGATTATTTCCAAGACAGTTCATTTGAAAGCATTTCGATGCATGACAGCCTGATTGCAGTATCATTTGTAGGCACAACGATTCAAGAAATTGCCAAACCAATTTTGCGCGTCATAGAACATACTGTCCGTGAGATGGATGGTCAAGGTTTATTTGATTTGAGACAAGTGCAAGAAATTGAAGCATCTGACAAACTGGTTTATAATCAAGATAGCATACAGGATGACAATGCGCTGCAACAGCAAAGGAGTGGTGAATATGGAGATTCAGTACAAGCAGATGGGCGACTACCAGATACCCGATTTGATTCTGGAGCAGCCAGAACAAACGCTGGGGAAATACGGCGAACTGCGCAAACAGTTTCTGATGGAACACAAGTCATGGAAATATCAGTATCTGCTGATGCGATGCCAACTAGCACAGCATCTATTGGAAATCGACCAGACCGCCCGACGCAGAGAGCAGGAACTGATACAAGCAATGTGTCAGAAAAAACAAGTGAACGAAGCGCTGAAAGAAAAAGACCCGATGCAGTGGGTGAGCGAAATGAACCAGATTCGCCACGCAGCGGAGGAAATCATATTGGAGGAACTGATTCACAGCTGAATCTGTTTGGAAAAGCCGAGATGCAAAACGCCTCGGCTTTTTCTATTGCTGACAGCGAAGCACCGCAGAGCAATTATCAGATTACCAAAGATGATTTGGCATCAGGCGGAGCAAAACATAAATTTCAGAGAAATCTACAAGCAATCGCGTTGGTCAAGCAGTTACAGACAGAAAAAAGAGGGGCAACAGCGCAAGAACAAGAAGTTTTAGCTGGATATGTAGGATGGGGCGGGTTGCCGCAAGCATTTGATTCCAATAATGAAAAATGGGCGAATGAATATGAACAGTTGAAAAAAGCGCTTTCTCCTAAAGAATATCAGGCGGCACGCGCATCCACGCTCAATGCACACTATACAAGTCCCGTGGTCATTCGTGGTATTTATCAAGCCTTAGAGCAGTTTGGATTTACAGGCGGAAAAATCTTGGAGCCGTCTTGTGGTATCGGTAATTTCTTTGGTATGTTACCCGAAAGTATGCGGCAGTCTACCTTGTATGGCGTAGAACTTGATGAAATCACAGGACAAATTACCCGATATTTATATCCTGAAGCCAACATTCAAATTCAAGGGTTTGAAAATACCAAGTTTGAAAATAACAGTTTTGATGTTGTGGTGGGCAATGTGCCCTTTGGTTCTTATCGCGTCAATGACCCAGATTATCAGCATCTCAATTTTAGTATTCACAACTATTTTATAGCAAAGTCTTTGGATAAGGTGAAAGATGGCGGAATAATAGCAGTTGTGACTTCCAGCTATACAATGGATCAACAGGATACTGCGGTACGCGAATACTTGTCGCAGCGTGCAGCTTTATTGGGGGCAGTTCGATTACCCAATACTGCATTTCGCGAAAATGCAGGCACAGAGGTTGTAACAGACATTCTCTTTTTGCAAAAAGGGGCACAAAAAGAAAAGCAAGATTGGATTTCTTTGCAGGAGAACGCGCAAGGATTTATAATCAACTCGTATTTTGCAACCCATCCAGAGATGATTTTAGGTACATTGACCACGCAGAATACACAATATGGAACGCAACAATATACTTGTGTTCCACATGAAAATATTGAATTCGACCAAGCATTATATCAGGCAATCACGCGGATACAGGGGAAAATTTCACAGCCACTTATGTCCAAGCCAACCATAGAGCATGTGGTGGAACCATCTGGGCGCAATCATAGTTTTTGTCTGCAAAAGGATAAGATTTATTATCGTGATGGCCAAACAATGCGCCTCGTTACACTGTCAGAAAAAGAATTTGCGCGGATACGCGATATGATAGCAGTACGAGATTGTGCGAGAAACCTGATTGAAGCACAAGTGCAGAATTGTAATGATGATACCTTGCATTCGTTACAACAAGAATTATCTGTGCAGTATGATAAGTTTACCAAGCACTATGGAATTATCAACAGTCGTCCGAATCGCAGTGCATTTTCAGAAGATGCTTCTTATCCGTTGCTATGTTCGTTAGAAATTTTGGATGACGCAGGGCAATGTAAGCGACTTTCTGATATCTTTACCAAGCGCACCATTCGACAGACCTATACACCAGACCATGCAGAAACATCGTTGGAAGCCTTGACCATTAGTATTGGAGAACGTGCCAGAGTAGATTTGGAATGGATGTCTGAGCTATTGCACGGAAAAGCAAAAGAAGAAATCATTACCGAATTACGCGAATTGATTTTTGAAAATCCACAAACAGAGGAATGGGAAACGGCAGACGCATATTTATCAGGCAATGTGCGCGAAAAGTTAAAAATAGCCAGAGAATATGCCGAGCAAGACCCTGATAGATGGGGCTTGCAAGTCGAACATTTACAGCGCGTACAACCTGTGGATTTAACAGCGGCAGAGATAGATGTGCGACTGGGTGCAACTTGGATTCCACCAGAATATATTCGTCAGTTTTTATTTGAATTATGCAAGACGCCGTGGTCATATCGAAGCCATATTCGTGTTTTGTATGCACAATCTTCGGGTGTATGGAATGTGACGGGAAAACATGTAGACAGCGCTTCCAGTGTACAAGCAACGGTGACATATGGAACCAAAAGAATCAATGCCTATGAGATTTTGCAAAATACGCTGAATTTAAAAGACGTGCGTATTTTTGATACTGTTACTGACCCAGATGGGAAAGAGACGCGCGTGCTTAATACCAAAGAAACCATTTTAGCGCAACAAAAACAACAAGCCATGCAGCAGGCGTTCAAAGAATGGATTTTTGATGAGCAGTCCAGACGTAACACGTTGGTGGCGTTATACAATGAAAAATTCAACAGTATTCAGCCGCGTACATATGATGGCAGTCAAATTCGATTTGCAGGTATGACCCCAGAAATCCAATTACGCCCACATCAATGCAATGCGGTCGCACGCACATTATATGGGGGGAATAGCTTGATTGCCCATGTGGTCGGAAGCGGAAAGACCTTTACCATGATTGCCGCTGCAATGGAAGCCAAGCGACTGGGGCTGTGTCATAAATCTATGTTCGTTGTTCCAAACCATTTGATACAACAATGGGCAAGCGATTTTTTACAGCTCTATCCAGCAGCAGAGATTTTGGTCACGACCAAAAAGGACTTTGAAACCAGTCGCCGCAAAAAATTCTGTGCGCGTATTGCAACTGGAGATTATGATGCTGTGATTATAGGGCATAGTCAATTTGAAAAAATCCCTCTTTCAAGAGAACGACAGATACAAACGTTGCAAGCACAGATTGACGAAATTACAGACGGTATCATGCAAATTAAGCAGGAAAATGGGGAGCGTTTTACCATCAAACAGATGGAGCACACGCGAAAAACCTTACAGGTACGATTGGAACGTTTATCTGCGCAGGATAAAAAAGATGAAGTCGTCACGTTTGAAGAACTGGGGATTGATAGGCTGTTCGTTGACGAAGCACATATGTATAAAAATTTGTTTTTATTTACAAAAATGCGTAATGTTGCAGGGATTGGACAGACCGAAGCACAAAAAAGTTCGGATTTATACGCAAAATGTCAATACCTAGATGAAAAGACAAATGGACGAGGTGTGATTTTTGCGACAGGGACCCCTGTGTCCAATTCCATGACAGAACTATACACGATGATGCGATATCTGCAAGGCAGTACATTGCGACAAGAAGGACTTTCTCACTTTGATAGCTGGGCATCCACTTTCGGAGAAACTGTGACAGCGATGGAGTTAGCACCAGAGGGAACAGGATATCGCATGAAAACACGATTCGCCAAGTTCTATAATTTGCCCGAATTGATGGCATTGTGGAAAGAGTGCGCGGATATTCAAACGGCAGATATGTTGGAATTGCCTGTTCCAAAAGCGCAATATCACACCGAAGTCACCAAACCTACAGAAACCCAAAAACAGATTATGAAAGCACTTGCCGAGCGTGCGGATTTGGTGCGAAAGGGCAGTGTTGACCCGCGGGAAGATAATATGCTGCGCATTACCAATGATGGAAGAAATTTAGCACTTGACCAGCGACAGATTACACCAGAACTCCCCGATGTGCCGCAGAGCAAAGTTAATTGTTGTGTTCAAAATGTGTATCAAATATGGAAAGATACCCAGACACAAAAGCAAACACAAATCATTTTCTGTGACCTGTCTACGCCCAAAGAAAAAGCAGAAGGATTTTGCGTTTATGAGGATATTCGAGCAAAGCTGATGCAAATGGGCGTACCAGCACAAGAGATTGCATTTATTCATGAGGCAAAAACAGATGTACAAAAAGATACGCTCTTTGCAAAAGTAAGAGCTGGAGAAGTTCGCGTTTTATTGGGTTCCACTGGAAAAATGGGTGCAGGAACCAATGTGCAGACCAAATTATATGCATTGCACCACTTAGATGTACCTTGGAAACCAAGTGATGTAGGACGGATTTTGCGGACATTCAAAATAAAAAAGAATGTGGAGGTAACAGACAATGGC
>NZ_CALWJM010000020.1 GCF_944381005.1 uncultured Butyricicoccus sp.
AACAAGTTTTTTCCGTTTTTTCAAATTTTATTCAAAAAACTTTTTTAAACCCATCGACTGAAAACCAATCTGGCCGCTGTCCTTGCGGACAGCTTATATAGAATAGCATCAAAACTGCGTCCTGTCAACAACATTTTTCCGCTAAATCGCAATTTTATTCAACTTAATCTTTTATTTGCAAATCGCAAGCAAATCCTTGGGATGGTTCAACCGATAGGTGCAAGGCAATTCTGGTTCATGCGTGCCCCAAAGTGCCAGTCCACTATCTGCACCTGCCGCCTGTGCACACTGCATATCAAACGCGCTGTCTCCCACATAAATGATATCTTGGGGCGCAAGCTCCATGCGGCGCAGACATTCTAACAGCGGTGCCGGATGCGGTTTATGTTCTACGGTATCTTTCTGACAAACGATTGTATCAAAATAATCGGAAATCTTGCGTGATTCAAGGCCCAACTGCACACCGTTCAAACCTCTTGATGTAACGATTGCCCGCCGAATCCCCATTACGCGCAGTTCCTGCAACGTCTCCAACATGCCATCAAACAGCGGCGTGGTTTTCAGCGCATCCAAAGAAGCCTGATTCCAACGCGGTGCAATGCTTGCAATCTGTTCTTGTGTACAGCCCAGATATTTCAGGCCATCCATACCGGTCATACCAAAGACTTTCATCAACTTATCTTTTGGCGCATGTGCGCCGGTCACTTCGACCATAAAACCATCCAATGCAGACAGTTCATTTTGCTCGGTATTAAACAGCGTGCCATCGAAATCGAAAATCACTGCTTGATAACGCATGGTTGTCCCTCCACTATCATCATACGGTATTGTTCTGCTGATATCATAGCATAGGCGCTTCAAGGCTGCAATTAAAATTTCCGTATAGCGCAAGAAAAGGACAAGCAAAATTGCCTGTCCTTTTCTGTACGCGATGTTTTTTAGAATCCTTGCGAGCCGGGCTGGTCTGCAATCTGGAATTTATCTACCAGATGCTTGAGCACACGCGCCTGACCAGACAATTCTTCACTCGCTGCCGCACTCTGTTCCGAAATGCCTGCATTCGATTGTACAACGGTGGAAATCTGGTCAACACCAATCAGAATCTGCTTGATTGCCAAATTCTGCTTCTCCGAGTTTTCTGCAATATCGCTTGCGCGTGCCGCAACACGGGTAACGCCATCCGATACTTCATGGAACGACTCGGCGGCTTCATCGGCAATTCTCTTGCCGTTTTCAATCGCACTGAGCGACTTTTCAATCAAATCGGCCGTATCCTTAGAAGCTTCGGCGGTCTTGCTCGCCAGATTGCGCACTTCGTCGGCAACGACTGCAAAGCCCTTGCCCGCAGCACCTGCGCGTGCGGCTTCTACGGCTGCATTCAGTGCCAAAATATTGGTCTGGAACGCAATGTCTTCAATTTCCTTGATAATCTTTTTAATCTGTACCGAGTGGTCGGTAATCTCGTTGACCGCGACGAGCATATTTTTCATCTTTTCGTCGCTGTTTTCGATAGCGGCAACCGCTATTCTCATCTCATTGTCAACATCTGCGGTGCTCTGGGTATTCAAATTGATTTCGCTGGAAATCTCAGCCAGAGAAGCCGACAACTGTTCGACGCTGGAAGCCTGTTCGGTTGCGCCCTGTGCGTGAGACTGCGAACCGCTTGCAACCGACTCCGCACCACAGTTGACCTGTTCGGCAGCCGACAGAATGGTTTGCATGGTTTCCGACATAACCGACTGTACGGCCAAAAGTGCGTGTTTAATCTTGGCAAACTCACCGTCGTAAGTCTGTTGCAGCGTAAACCGCAGATTGCCTTCGCTGATTTCACCCAGTACATCAGAAATTTCGTGAATATACAGAATATACGTTTTCAGGCGTTCGACAATCGCCGCAATATCCTGTGCAAGCACACTGATTTCATCGCCGCCGCGTATCCGGACATCGACATCCAGTTCGCCATCTGCCAACCGTCCAGCAACTTCGGACAGTTCCTTCACCGACCGGGTCATTAGTTTACTTTGAACGATTGTGATAATGGACAACAGGATAATACAGCCCACAAAATACAGGGTGACTGCGCGTGTGGTAGCGTTTACCGAAGCGTCAAATTCTGCTTCGGGCAGGATTCCCAAAACCAGATAGCCCAAATCTTCAATATATGTAGTGGTTCCATAGAACGGGATATCGCTGCGCGTATAGCGAACACTTTGCACGGCCTCATTGTTGTTTAATGCCTGCAACATATTATCCGAATAGGGGATTTCGTCCAGATTGCGCATAATCAGGCTGCTATCCGGATGGAATACAACATTGTGCTGTGTATCAAACAGTGTGATGTATCCGGTTTCTCCAATGGTCAGCGTTTGCAATGTTCTTGTGAGGGTGTCCACCGTAACATCCAAACCGAGGATACCCGACAAGTTATTGGCTGCATCGTAAACCGGGGTTGCGACCGAAATAATGGTGTCTCCCGTCGCTTCATCCTGATACGCGCTGGTCAAAATCGTTTGCTTTTTCTCAACGACCTGCGTATACCACTCGCGAGCGGTTGCATCAAAAACTTCTGGTGTTAAGTAAGAACCGTCTGACTGTAAAACTTCGGCGTTCTTATAATTCATCAGCCAAACATGTTTTAAATCGCTGTCCGACTTTTGAATGTCCTGCAAAACGGACAATGTTTCTTGTTGCAAAGCCGAACCGGCAAAGGTATTGGAATCCCAGCCAGCCAGTGCATTTTGAATCGGCTTGGAAATCGCCGTTGCCTGTGCCATGCCATAGTATTCATTAAAATACATTTCAACCCCATTGGCGGCACGTTTGGTTTCGGCATCCAGCGTACTTCCCAACAATTCTGTAACTGTACCTGAAGCGATTGTGCTCAAACGCACTCCGGCTACTAATAAAACAATCACAAGTGGAAGCAAAACGCTTATCAACATTTTGGTTAACACACTGATTTTTACTTTTGAACGTTTATTATCTGTTTTCTTACCCTGCGCTGTCATTGATGATAGTTCCTTTCACATAGAATCAAAAACAGTATAAATTTTTTACAAAAATGGAAATGAGGTGTTGGCAACTACTTTTGTTTTTATAACGCCGTCAACAATAAATGTTATAGGATTCCCCTGTCTGCCAAAAGCGTATCCTCTATCGCCATCTTTGTCAACTCCTTTCGCTATATTTTCATTCAAATTGTGTAATCTAATTTTATCCCTATTCTGTAATATTGTAAATACCCTCTATTCATTTTCATATCTTTTTTTCTATTTTTCATTTTATTTATAATGACCACGTTATGAGAACATTTTAAAACGCTTCTCTGGATATTTCTCAAATAAAGTAGATATCAGCTCACTTTATTCGGGTTTTATATGGTGAAATCGCAAAAAATAATTGTATTTCTTTTTCCATTTTTGCACATCACAATCGCGCTTTCTTTTTTCATCCGCTCCATCTATTTTTTTGTTCCAAACGAAAAACCACTCTGTTATTGGTATAATTATTGATTTTTCATCTTATCTTTTATAACCATTCCTATAACCAAATGATAACTTTTATTTTGTCATTTGCTCATAAGTCTATTACTTTTCTGTCCATTTCTTTGCAGTCAAAACATTTTATCTGCATATTTTCTATAAAAAAATGGCGGTGCAAAGCACCGCCATTTTAATAGCAAATCATTTATTTACGCGCCAACTGCGTTCTGTGCCTCTGCGGGCAGCTCAAAATCCTGTACGCCGTCAAAGTTCGAGCACGAAATGGTAACTTGAGCCTTGGAAACCGAAATCTCGACACCCTGGTCGGCTGCTCCGGCCAGTTCCATTGCCTTATCCATAATGCCGCTGAGCATCTGGTTCATATCCATGCTGTACTGCACCGGATAGCCGTCGGCATTGACCCAAACGGTCATCGACATATCGCCCAAACCGCTCATCAGTTCTTTCAGCTCATCTCCGGTAATTTGCTCAGACGAAAGCCCAACCTGACCCATCGAATCGAGCATACCGCTTTCTTCCATTACCTTGGTGATGTTGTCGCCCTTGATGGTGCCGGTGTACTTGGTTGCATCTGCGCCGCCGACCTGCTCTGTGCCTTCTTCCTTGAACTCGCTTGCGCTGTCCAGATAAATGTCCAGCGTGTTCTTGATGTCATACTGGTCCATCGACGCGGTATCAACCGCCTGCTTGGTCCACTGTCCAGCAGCGTTCATATACAGATTGGTCGCGTCGTCTTCTTTCATCATGTACAGTTCAACATTCTGCGAACCGCCCAGCTCTTCGCCCACGTCAATGGTCATGGTGCCCTTCATCTTTGCCGGCTCCTGAATCAAGTCCATGTTCATGGTGGTTACCATGTTCATATCCTGCGACTGGCCATCATATGCAATCGACATATTGATATCCTGCTGCATCTGCATGGATACGCTCTTTGCGCCATTGAGCTTTTCGATTGCTGCTGCAACTGTTTCTGCTGCCGATGCCGTTGTTTCGCCGCCACTGTTGGAAGCGGTGTCACCGCTGCCGCCACATGCAGTCAGCGATACGGTGAGGCTGAGTGCAGCCAATACTGCCAGAATTCTTCTGCTTTTTTTCATTTGGTTGTACCCCTTTCTTCCCTCTACTGGGAATACAGATATATTTGGGCCGGTGTATCAGTTTACACGCGGCTCCACTGTACGCCTTGGCGCGTATCCTTGATAGCCACGCCCATTTCGTTCAGCAGATAGTCACGAATGCGGTCAGCTTCTGCGAAGTCCTTGTTCTTCTTCGCGGCCGCGCGCTGTGCAATCAGCTCTTCAATCTTGGCGGCATCCGGGTCTGCGCCTGCATCCTCATGCTTCTGCACGATGTTGAGCACACCGGTCAGTTCCATGAACAAATCATACGCCCCCTTGAGGTACGCACGGCTTGCATCTACATGGCTGCCGCAGTATGCGTTCATCTCGCGCATCAACTCGAAGATGGCGGACAATGCGTTTGCGGTGTTCATGTCGTCATCCATCGACGCGATGAACTTCTGTTTATAGGTCTGCAAGGACGTGAGTGCAGCCGATTCTTCCTCGGTCATTGTGTCCCCTTGCGCTTTTTCGATGCGAAATTCCAGATTGTTGCGTGCTTCATACAAACGTTCCAAGCTGGCTTTGCTCATCTTGAGCGATTCTTCCGAATAGTTGAGCGGCGTGCGGTAATGCGCCGACAGCATAAACATACGGATGGTTTCGTATCCGTATTCCTTGGCGGCATCACGCACCATAAAGAAATTGCCCGTGGATTTGGACATTTTCTCGTTGTCAATCGTCAGAAAGCCGTTGTGCAGCCAGTAATTAGCAAAGGTGCAGCCGTTGGCGCACTCAGACTGTGCAATTTCATTTTCGTGGTGCGGGAAGGTCAAATCCAGTCCACCCGAATGAATGTCAATGGTTTTGCCCAGATATTTATTGACCATCGCCGAGCACTCAATGTGCCAACCCGGACGACCCTTGCCCCAAGGTGCTTCCCAAGACGGTTCGCCCGGCTTGGCTGCCTTCCAGACGGCGAAGTCCATCGGGTCTTCCTTCTGCTCCCCGACCGAAATGCGCGCGCCCGCCTGCAAATCTTCAAGCGGCTGGTGCGACAGCTTGCCATATTCGGGGAAAGTCTTGGTGCGGAAATAAACGTCACCGTTTTGGGCGACATAGGCATGACCGTTATCAATCAGGGTCTTTACGATGTCGATAATGGCATCCATCGTTTCGGTTGCCCGCGGATGAATGGTGGCGGGCGTAATGCCCAAGCCCTCGGCATCGACAAAGTATTCCTTGATATAGCGGTCGGCAATCACATCATAAGTCACGCCTTCCTCATTGGCCTTATTGATAACCTTATCATCAATATCGGTGAAATTCTGTACAAAGGTTACTTTATAGCCGCGATATTCAAAATAGCGGCGCAGCAGGTCGAACATGATAAACGGACGGGCGTTGCCGATATGGAAATAATTATATACGGTTGGGCCGCACGAATACATCTTGACCTCGCCCGGTGTGATGGGTACGAACTCATCTTTCTGACGGGTCAGCGTATTAAACAGCTTCATAGTATCAGTCTCCTTTATTCTCCACTGGCAGAACGGGGCTAGAAAATAAAAAATCTCTCTGGTATGCGCCAAAGAGACAGTACAAACGCCACAGCGGCACGTTTTTACGCCGGTACATGACCCAAAGCGCAGAACATTCCACTGCCCCGGTAAATTGCCGGGTGTCTGTCCCGCCCGCTGCGGATGATACAATATGGATTTAGTATACGCAAATTGTTTCCATTTGTCAAGGTAGTGCGACAAGCTGCCGCCCATGCGCTTTTGAACAGAATACAAGAACCGTGTCCCGCCACACGCGGAACACGGTTCTTTCGGTTACATTTTTGGCTTGGTCGCACCTTCGGCAACCAGCGCCCAGTTTCGATGTAAGTAGTCGTAGCCCGAATATACGGTCACGAGTGTGACCACCCACGAAACCACCGCGGGCACCAACATCAGCATCTGTTCATCAGATAGCCCGCCAATGTTGCCCAGCACGACAACCATCGTCGTACCGTCCGGCACATAATTGGGACAACCTACCGTGCCGCGCAGCGCGATAACATAGAGGAAAATCAGAATAATACCGGCAATCTGCACACAGGTCTTGACCTTGCCCGACCACGCTGCCGCCATAACCTGTCCTTTGGCTGCCGCGACATTGCGCAGGCTGGTGATAATAAATTCACGCGCCAGAATGATAAACACCATCCACGCCGCGAACAGACCGCGCTCGACAAAGATGACCAGCGCCGCGGTCACCAGCAGTTTATCGGCCAGCGGGTCAACAAACTTGCCGAAGTCGGTTACTTGATTGTATTTGCGCGCGATGTAGCCGTCCAAAAAGTCGGTCACCGATGCGACGCAGAACAGCACCAATGCCACCGTATCATAAACCGGCCCGCCCAGAATGGCGAACACCACGAAAAACGGTATCATCGCAATGCGCACAAGTGTAATTTTATTTGCCGTGGTCATACCACTGCACCTCCCACACGGATGCCCGACAAGTCGGCACCCAAGCTGTCGTCAATCCGCACCCGCACAAAGTCACCTGCTGCACACGGCGTATCCGATGCAAACCATACCTTGCCGTCCACCTCGACCGAATCGGCATAGCTGCGGCCATAGTAGCGGTCGGCATCAGGGTCGAAGCCCTCACACAGCACGTCCAGTTCCTCGTGCATCCGCGACAAATTATAGTCATCAATCACGCCCGACTGCAATTCCTCGACAATCAAGCGGCGGTTTTCCTTGGTTTCCTCGTCTATCTGGTCGGGCATTTCGGCTGCCAGTGTGCCTTCTTCAGGCGAAAACTCAAACACGCCTGCCCGCTCGATGCGCACTTGCTGGAGGAACTCGCACAGCTCGGTAAACTCCTGCTCGGTCTCGCCCGGCAAGCCCACAATCAGGCTGGTGCGCAGCACCAAACCGGGGATACGGGCGCGCAGTTTTTCAATCAATGCGGTCAGGCTGTCGCGGTCACCCGGACGGCGCATGGCGCGCAAAATGCGTTTGGAAACGTGCTGTAAGGGGATGTCCAGATACTTGACGATTTTATCCTGCTCGGCAATCACATCAATCAATTCGTCGGTAATCTGGTCGGGGTACAGATAGTGCAGCCGAATCCAAGTAAAGTCCATCCTGCACAGTTCGCGCAGCAGGTCGGGCAGACGGCGCTTGCCGTACAAGTCCAATCCATACTTGGTGATATCCTGCGCAATGACAATCAGTTCCTTGACACCGGCATCGGACAGTGTGCGCGCTTCGTCCAGCAACGCATCAAAGTCACGACTGCGATAGCGTCCGCGCAGTTTGGGAATGATGCAGTACGCGCAGGTATTGGAACAGCCCTCGGCAATCTTAAAGTAAGCGGTATAGCCGGGGGTCAGGCGACTGCGTTCGCCCTCCAGGTCGGCTTGCTCCATCGCGCCAAAATAAGCGCGTTTTTGGTGTCCATAAGCCGCCTGCACCGCTTCTACGATATCCTCATAACTGCCCGTTCCGCAGATAACGTCCACTTCGGGCAAGTCGCGCTCAATTTCTGCGCGGTAACGCTGTGCCAAGCAGCCGGTGACCACCAATCCCTGCATGGTGCCCGCCTGCTTACACTGTGCGGTTTCCAAAATGGTTTCGATGGCCTCGCTCTTCGCCGACTCGATAAAGCCGCAGGTGTTGACAATGCCGACATCGGCCTGTTCCATGTCGTCCACAATCTCATGCCCTGCCGCGCGCAGTCTTGCGAGCATGTGCTCAGAATCGACCAGATTTTTGGCACAGCCCAGTGAAATCAATCCAATTTTCATAGAATTCTCCTTCCGATTGCGGGATGACCGGTCATCACCGCCAGAACATCAGTGCAAGCCAAATCACCAGCGCACAGGCATAGAGCAAAAATGCAATACCGGCAACACGGGCGCGTACGGAATCGGCCTTACTGCGCGCCGACATGCGCGCCAGCACACAAAACGCCATACCAACAATGGATAAAATGGCGCCAAACGGCCGCACAACCGACAGTTGAAGCGCCTCGGCGGCGAGCAAAAGTCCAGCCAGCACCAAGACTGGCCAGAGGAATTTTCGCATCATGGGGCATCCCTCCCTGACAGATGGTTTGGTTGTTGTATATCTTACAGCATGACGCCCATCATCCAGAACAACTGAATGAGCCAGAAAATAGCACACAGGGCAAAACAGACCAGTGCCAGCATGGCTGGACGCGCCGCGCCGTCATCCCGCTTCCATTGCGCGACCACCCACAGCACAGCACTCAGGCACACCCCTGCCATGATGGCTTTTGGCAGCATGGCGGCGGCCAGCAGCATACCGGCTGCACCGGTCAGGGTTGCAACGATTTCGAGTGCGGCCAGCACAATCGCCGCGCCACATACGACCCAGTTGAATTTTTTTAGCATGTAAGTCCTCTTTAGTCAAAGTCCGCCTCGATGGACGCACCGTATTCATTGAGCGCACGGCGGATATCTTCCCACAAAAAGCCGCGCCGCTGCAAAGCGGCGACCGCTTTTTGCACTTCGCGCCGGTCGGACAAATCGCCGTGCAGCCGCCGGTCGAGCAGCGCGCGCATGGCTTCCCAGTTGGGTTCATATTCGTCCAGCGCTTCGTCCGCTTGCTCGGCGGCAACGCCGCGCCGCCGCAGTTCCTGCCGGATGCGCAGCGTGCCATACCCCCGACGGGTATAGGAACGCATGGTGCTTTGCGCGTACTGCTGGTCGTTCAAAAACCCGTGTTCGGACAGATAGGCAAGCGCATAGTCAACCGCCTGTTCGGGGTAAGCCTTGTCCAGCAATTTTTGCCGCAGGGCGCTTTCGGAAAGTGCGCGGTAAGACAACTGCCGCGCCGCGGCATCCAATGTTTTCTGATACCATTCTTCGACCTGTTCGCGCGTCAGCTCCCGCAGGTCAACCGGAGGTTGTTCACGCTGTCTCATACATCAATGCCGTCATCTTCGTCAAAATCATCGGCATCAATGGACACCGCACGCGATTTTGCAGACTTCTTTTCCTCTCGCGCAGCGGGTGCCCGTTCGGTGCGCTCCTCCTCGGCAGCCGTTTCGGTGGTGTCCTCCTCGGCGGCCTCCTTGTCTTTCTTTTTACTGCGCTTTGCGTTGAGTTTGGAACGGTCTTTTGCAATCGCTTCCATGATTTTTTGATGAAGCTGCTCGGCTTCTTCGGGGTGTTCTTTGAAGTATTGCTTGGCGTTGTCGCGCCCCTGCCCCAGTCGAATGCCGTCCATCGAGAACCACGCACCCGACTTTTGCACCAGTTCATATTCTACGCCCAAATCGACCAGCTCACCCGTAAAGGAAATGCCCTCACCGTACATAATATCAAATTCGGCTTCACGGAACGGCGGTGCAACCTTGTTCTTGACCACTTTGCAGCGGGTACGCGAACCCAACAACTCGGTGCCGTTTTTGATGTGCTCAATGCGGCGCACGTCGATGCGCACCGATGCGTAGAACTTGAGCGCGCGGCCGCCGGTGGTGACTTCGGGGCTTCCGTAGATAACGCCGACTTTTTCGCGCAGCTGGTTAATGAAAATCGCGACGCAGTTGGATTTTGCAATCGAGCCAGCCAGTTTGCGCATGGCTTGGCTCATCATACGGGCGTGCAGACCGACGAACGATTCGCCCATCTCGCCTTCGATTTCCTGACGGGGCACGAGTGCGGCAACCGAGTCCACAACCACGATATCCAGCGCGCCCGAACGCACCAGTGCTTCTGCGATTTCCAGACCCTGTTCACCGGTATCGGGCTGGGACACCAGCAAACTGTCGATGTCAACGCCCAGCGCACGGGCATAGACCGGGTCAAGCGCGTGTTCGGCGTCGATGAAAGCGGCTTCGCCGCCCGCCTTTTGTGCCTGCGCGATGGCGTGCAGGGCAACCGTGGTCTTACCAGAAGATTCTGGGCCATAGATTTCCACGATACGGCCGCGCGGCAAACCGCCAATGCCAAGCGCGCAGTCCAGACCAATCGAGCCGGTCGAAATGTGGTCAACCGCCATACCGGTATTCTCACCCAGACGCATAACAGCGCCCTTGCCATATTGCTTTTCAATCAAACCAAGCGCTTTTGCAAGCGCCTCCTGTTTGTTGGCCGCAGGCGCGACCGGTTCCAGTTTCTTTTTATTATTTGACGCCATAAATGCGGTTCCTCCTGTTGTCGTCGCAATCTTTTTGCGTTGTTCCTTTATTATAAAACAGGCGTCCTGCTTTTGCAAGCACAAAACCGAAAACTCGTTCGGTGCTTATCGTGGTTTTTCGGCGGTCACAATGCGCGGGATTCCCGCGTAATCGGTGTGCACACACACATCCTGCCAACCGGCTGCACGGCACAGACTGGCGACTGCTTCGCCCTGTTTCCAACCGCATTCAAAAAACAGTGCACCGCCTGGCTTGACCACCTGTGCCCAAGTGTCTAAAATCGTGCGGTAAAAGTCCAAACCATCTGTGCCGCCATATAGTGCTAAATGCGGCTCGTAATCGGACACATCGGGGTCGAGTGCGCGCATTTCCTCGGCGGTAATATAGGGCGGATTGCACACCAGCACGTCAAATGCCTGTCGATAATCGGCGGGCGGCGCGGTGAGTGCGTCTCCTTCAACCGCCTCATAGCGGTCGGACAACCGCAGCCGCTGTGCGTTTTCATTGGCCAGCGCAACGGCTGTCGGCGACACGTCCACGCCGACCGCCTGTGCATCGGGCACTTGTTTGAGCAGCGCCAGCGCGATGCAGCCCGACCCGCTGCACAGGTCGAGCACACGCGGCGCGGACACCTGACCGGCACGCAGGGCGGCAAGCTCGCACAGGCGCTCGGTGTCGCTGCGCGGAATGAGTACATCAGGCGTAACGCGCAAGGTAATCCCGCAAAAGTCCCACTCGCCCAGCAGATAGGCCAGCGGCTCATGTGCCAACCGTCGGGCAACGAGCTGTTCCAGCCGCTCCCGCTCGGCATCTGAAACCGGGCTTGTCCGCTGCATGAGCAAACGTTGCCTGTCCACGCCCAGCGCACAGGCAGTCAGTTCCCGCGCTTCCAGTTCGGGCATGGAAATGCCCGCCGCCTCAAGGCGGCGGCGGACATCAAAAAACAGTTGTTCTCGTGTCATACTATCACTTCCAAGCGTCGCTGTCATCGGGCGGGATAACACGTTCCATTGCAGCGATGGCGACTTCTATCATGCTGTCATCTGGCTCGAACACGGTCAACCGCTGCATTTGCAATCCGGGCCAGCGAATGGCGCGGCTGATAATGCCGTCGTGCCGTCCGGCAAAGCGGTTGCACTCATACGCCAAGCCAATCACGACCGGCAGCAGCAAAAGGCGCAGTGCCATGCGCAGCCAAACATTATCCATCTGCACAAAAGCAAAAATCAAAATGGGAATAATCATGACCACAATCAAAAAGCTGGTGCCGCAGCGCGGGTGAAAGCGCGGCATATTGCGCACATTTTCCACGGTCAGCGGCAATCCTGCCTCATAACAGAAAATGGTCTTGTGTTCGGCACCGTGGTAACGGAAGGTGCGCTCGATGTCCTTCATATGCGATATCGACCACATGAACAGGAAAAAGAGCACGATACGCACCAGACCTTCGAGCAGACTGCGCACAAAATAGGGGGAATCGTCGGGCAGGATGCCGACAATCAAGGTCGGTGCAACCAAAAACAGTGCAATGGGCAACAGCGTACCGATAATCATGGCAAAGCCCATCAGGACTTTCTCCAGTTTATCGGATGACACATGGGCTTCCAGCCATCGTTCAAAGCGTGACGGCTCGGTGTCCACACTGTCCTCGTCCTCAAAAAACTGTGCCGAATAGTTGATATCGCCCACTCCGTCTTTCATGGCGGTGAACAGGGTGTACGCGCCACGCGCCACCGGCAACTTCCAAAACCAATGCTTTGGGGTGGGCGTGGGGCGCTCCATAAACTCAAGTGTTCCGTCAGGCTTGCGCACGGTCACACAGGTGGTTCTGGGGCCTTTCATGCTGATGCCCTCCAAAATCGCCTGTCCGCCAATGGTGGTCTTGCGCACACATGGCGGCATTTCATAATGCTTCATGGGTATTGTTCTCCTCTGCGATGGACGTTTCAACGCCCAGCGCGGTGTGGACGTCGATGGCGGGAACCGACACATAAACCGCCGTTCCCTCTCCGGGCTTGGAACGGATGGTCAGGGTACCGCCGTGTAGCTTTACAATCTCGTCGGTGACGGCAAGGCCAATGCCGCTGCCGCGCTCCTTGGACGAGCCTTTGTAAAACTTTTCTTTGACAAACGGCAATTCGGCTTCGGGTATGCCAACGCCGTGGTCGCGCACACACACGACAATATTCTTGCCGTCGTGTCTGAGGTCAATTTCAATCGACTTGCCGCTTTTGCCGTACTTCACCGCATTGTCAATGATGTTCAGGAAAACCTGTTTCATGCGATGGCGGTCGCCGTTGATAAAATAATTATCTACGTCGTCGGTGTGATAGGTCAGCGTCATGTCGGTGTTTGCCAGCATGTTTTCATACATATAGACCGCTTCGTACAACTCCATTTCCAAGTCGAATGTCTCGACTTCGAGTGTCATGCGCCCGGATTCGATGCGCGCAAAATCGAGCAGTTCTTCTACCAATCGGGTCAAACGGCGGCTTTCCTTGTGGATGATTTCCACGCCCTGCCGCACTTCTTCGGGGTCGGCACAGCCGCCGGTCAGCAGCGTTTCACTCCAGCCGTCAATCGCGGTCAACGGCGTGCGCAGTTCGTGCGAGATGGAGGAAATAAAGTCGTTTTTCATGCGCTCACTGCGTGAAATCTCGTCCGACATGTAGTTAATGGTGTCGCACAGTTCGCCAATCTCGTCATCATACACTTTTTGCAGGCGCATCCCATACCGGCCTGCCGCAACTTCTTTTGCAATGACGTTGATTTTGGTGACCGGCTCCAAGATGGACTTGATAAAATAGCGATTGGACAGCACGACCAGCGCAAAAAACAGCAAACTTGCCGCAACCGAAAGCAAGACAAAATACATGGTCTGCTTTTCAGCGATGGCAAGAGAAGTGACCATCCGAATCCCGCCAATCAACTGGCAATCTTCAATATAAAGCGGGGTGGTCATGCTGAGTACGCGCTCGCCGGTCATGGGGTCTTCCCCTGTCCAGACCTGAATCGCGGTTTCCTGCTGTCCGGTCTGTGTGGCCGCATCCGGACTGGCGGCACGAAAGGCGCGCTCCACGTCTCCGGTCGCGGCTAAGGTACCATCGTTGAGGCCGGAAGAAGATTTGATGATGGTGCCCTGCTCGCTCAGAAATTGCAGTTCGATTTTGTCGCGCATGTCGGTGTCAAAATCACCGATGGTCTTTTCCATGCCGTAATAATAGGTTTCCAAGTTGCTCATCCAGCCGCTGTTGTAAAAGTTTGTGGTCAGCGCGTTCAGGCGATAGCTGAGCATATCATGCAGACTGTTATAATAGTAGCTGGAAAACCCCATGGATACCGCAATGACGACGGCCGCCAAAATGACCACGACGAACGAAAGCGAGTTCATCAGCCAACGACCGCGCAGGCCGCCGGGTGAATGTTGGATGCGCACCTTTGCCGCCGCAGGGACGGCAGGGGCAGCCGCCCGTCGTGTTTTGGGCTTGCGCACTCTGGTTTTTCGGTATTTCATCCCAACATCAGCCTTCCCACATATAGCCATAGCCGCGCACGGTCACGATATAGCGCGGCGATGCAGGGTTATCTTCAATCTTGATGCGCAGGCGGCGAATGTTGACGTCAATGATTTTGAGTTCTCCGACATAGTGGTGCCCCCAGACCATTTCCAAGATATCGTCGCGCGAAAGTGCGCGTCCGGCGTTGGTCATAAAGGCTTTGAGGATGCCGTATTCAATCTGTGTCAGCTCAATTTTTACGCCGTTTTTGGTCACTTCGCGCGAACGGGTATTCAGGCGGAACGGGCCGGTACGAATACTGTCATCTTCCTGAAATCCACCGCCGCTGACGCGGCGAAACAGTGCTTCGACACGCGCAACCAATTCGACGACCGAAAACGGCTTGGTCACATAGTCGTCGGCACCGGTCATCAAGCCGGTGACTTTGTCCGATTCCTGTGTACGCGCGGTCAACATGATGATGCCCGCACGCGAACCGCGTGCGCGCATGGTGCGGCACACCTCATACCCGTTCATGCCGGGCAGCATGACATCAAGCACGGCGACTTGCACATCGGGGTTGTGTTCAAAAAGCTCCAGTGCCTGTTCCCCCGTGCCGGCTTCTATCACTTCAAATCCAGCCCGCTTGAGATTGAGCACAACAAAGCTGCGAATATTTTCTTCATCTTCCAGTACGAGCACTTTGCGCTTCATTTGGTTCCTCCTGTCAAGATTGCGGTTCGTTCCAATCGACCGCGATAAGTGTAAAACGCTCCTGCACCTGCGCTTGAGACAACGCAAGGCTGCTTGAAGCGGCCTCTGGCGGAATACGGGCGGCAAACGTGCCGGATATCGTGTCCGCGAGTTTAAAAAGGTCGTTTTTCTGTATAATCGTATCCACTTCTTCGGGTTCTCCGAGCAGATAATAAATGGTCAAAAGCGGGATGGACGGCCCATCGGGCACATAGATTTCAAATGTTGTGTAGTCGGTTCCGTCTTTTGAGTCTTTGACCGCGTGGACGGCATCATACCATTCCTGACTGATGACAAAATCCCATTCCTGACTGACATTTCGATAGGTGGTTTGTACATAGGACGGTTCGCCATCTGCCGAATACAGATACCAGTCCAGCATATAAACCGCGTCGCCGCTCTGTGCCAGCGAACCCACCATATGCACCGCGCGCGGGATTTCGGTCAAGCCGTCCCCATTGATATCGTAAGCGTTGGCAGGCACGACCCGATAAGTGCCTTTTCCGGTGCCGCTCTCGGTGTTCAGCGCCAGATTGCGCAAGCCTTCTTCGGCTTGGTATACAAACAGGTCGGTCTGCTGACCGTTTCCGCCCTCGACCGTTTCTTCGACAAAAACAGCCGGTTGCCAGTTTTCAATATAGCCGCTGTCCACCCGCTCGATGATTTTTGCCGACGCAGACAACGGGCTTTCGCTCATCTTGCGCAAGGTGCCCTCTTTGGCATCATAGCTGTAAATCGAGGCGGTGCGGCGGCTATCCGGACCGGAAATCAAAAACAAGTCCTGTGCGCCGTCGCTGTCCAAATCCACTTCCAGTAAATTGGTGTAGTCGGTCTCAAACAGTAAGTCGATACCGTTTTCGCTGTAACCGGATGCAATCAGGTGGTTGCCCTGCTCGCCGATTTTCTCCATTGTCAGCAAAATGCCGCGCCGTCCATCGGTCGTTAACACCGGATAGCTGACCGAATCAATCCGCGCGCCAGTGCCGTGTACGCGGCCGACACAGGTGTAACTTTCATCCGAATCCTTTGCCAATACAATGGCCTCATAGGTGTTTCCGTTGGCTGGTGTGCGGAAAAATGCGACCACTTCTTCAATGCCGTCGCCGTCTAAATCGACCATCTGCACGGTGTTACGATTTTGCCCCTCATAGGGTGCATCCTCGACCGCGTCGGTCGAGCGCACGCGCGCCAACTCGTCGGTGATGGCCTGCCGGTCTTTGTTGGGTTTTGGCAGCTGCATCAGGTCGGTTCCGGTCTTGAGGGTACAGCCGGTGAGGGCAAATAAACAAAGCAAACTGGCCAGAAATCTTTTCATACCTGCCTCCTTGGGGTGTGCAATGAGGATTGATACGTTTTTAGTGTATCATAAAAAATGGGGTTTGAACAGTGGGCAAAGCTGGCAGGGTTTGGGCAGCTCAATCAAAATAAAAAATGGGTCTCGTCGCCTGTGCGCGAGACCCGATTGGGCTGTGGTTCTTACTTCTCCTCCTGTTTGTGCTCCTGCCGCAGCCAACGATAGAACGTGCTGGGTGCTACGCCGAGCAATCTGGCTGCCTCCTGCCCGGTGACTTCCTGTGCCATGTACATATCCCGCACCTTGCGAAAGCGTTTATCCTGTTTGCGAGTGGGGCGCCCAATGACCACACCCGCCTGTTGTGCGCGCGCAATGCCTTCGCTTTGTTTCTGGCGGAATCTCTTTCGGTCTTCCTCGGCCGCCAATGCAATCAGCCGTCCGGTCAGACCATTCACCATCGAACCGACTGTGATATTTTCTTTTAACGGGGTATTCAGTACCGCTTGTTCCAATCCCAGTTCCTCTAAATATCGCTCCAGTTCATTTTGGATGTGCTTTTCATCATACTCATAGAGTGCTGTGAATAACATTTCACGTTGCCTCCTTTCTGCATACGAAACTTCGATGTATTTTCGTTTCAAAAGCACGTTCTTTTTATACTCTTTAATATATCACAAAAAAAATGAAAACGCTACATTCTTCTTGTCAATGTAGCGTTTTCTTAAAAATATACACAATTTGATTTAAAAATGCAAGAATAACCCGTCGGTTACTTATACGCGATTAGGTTTCACCAAATACGCCCTGAAGGTATAAACCAAGTAACTCTTGCAGCTCTTCTGCGCGGCGGCGGAAGCGCGCTCCCGCGTCGGTATCCTCGACCGTCAACCGATGGGGCATGTGCTCAACGATATGTACGTTGGTATAGGTTTCCGGGCTTTCCAAGTCGTTTCCGCGGTGGAACGGGCGATGTTCGGCCAACTGGATTTCGTGTGACGAGGAAATCAGGGTATAGCCCGCGATACCGGTTTTGGAGCGGTAGGCCTTGGAAATACCGCCGTCGATGACAAACAACCGTCCACCGGCCTTGATGGGTGTTTCGCCGTGTTTAACCGGTACATGACCGTTGACAATATGACAGCTAGACGGGTCAAGTCCAAATTCCCGCAAAATAGCTTCACAGAACAGCGGGTCATCGTAATGTTTATAATACGGGTTCATGTGCTCTTTTTGCAGCGCCTTGTCGTCAATAAAGTAGCGCTCAAAAGAGGTCATGCGGTCTTTTCCGAACAGCGGCGACCGCGCCCCGCACCACAAATACCACAACAAATCGACCGAACTGGGGTCTTCGGAGCGATAGGCGCGGCGGACGTGCATTTCCAGATAGTCGAGCAGCTCGCGCCCCTTGTGGCGGCCGCCGCCCAAATCGACTTCAGCAAACGTGCCGTCGGCGTTGACCGGAATACAGCCGTGATAGAGCAACTTGCCATTGGCCACCTTGTACATTGCACCATGATTGATGATAAAATCCAGATGAGTGCGCAGGCGTTCGGAATGGCGGAATGAAGCCTGAAAACCGTCCAGAATATTCTGTTCGGCTTCGGTCAGGGCATAGGGGTTTTTGGGGTCAACCGTTGGGAAGGATGTGTCGGTCAATGGGTATTCCTTGCCGCCGATGCGAATAACCCCTTTTTCATGGTCGATTTTGTCCAGCAACATACGGTTTTCCATCGCATATTCTGGGTGACGGCCTATCAGCTGACCTTCCAGCTTGAACATCATCACGGCAACCGCCTTGTGCATCTTGGCTGCAAGTGCGGGGTCTACCGGGTCGAACTCGTTTTCGTCCAGCACATGGGGCATAAAGCGGGTACAGGGGTCATTGGCGTAGGTCGTGGCGGCAAACATGGACAGCGGGCGCAGATTGATACCGTACCCGTCCTCTAGGCAGTCAAAACCGTTGTAGCTGATGGCAATGCGCAGCACGCTCATCAAACAGACCGGATTGCCGCACATCGCACCAATCCAAGAAACGTCATGGTTGCCCCACTGGATATCTACATCATGGTGCTTCATCAGCTCATCTAAAATCCGGTCGGCACGCGGGCCGCGGTCAAAGATATCGCCAATGATGTGCAGCTGGTCAACGGTCATTTGCTGAATCAAATGGCACAGTGCTTTAATCAGCCCGTCGGCACAGCCCACACTGACCACCGATTCAATCATCTCACGGTAATAAGTGCGCTTATCCACATCGGTACTGTCGGTGTTCATCAGCTCTTCAATGATGCTGGCATAGCGCGGTTCTATCGTGCGGCGCACCTTGCTGCGCGTATACTTTGCCGAGACTTCACAGGCCACGATGACCAGATGATTGATGGTGATGGCACACCAGTCGTCATAATTCTGTTTGGTTTTGCGGGCACGCGCCAGTTGGGTCGAAGGGTAATAGACCAGCGCAGCCAGTGCAGACCGGTCTTCCTCCATCATGGACGCGCGGAATAAGTTGTCAATTTTCTCTCGAATCACGCCGGAGCCTGAGCGAAGCAGATGAATAAAGGCTTCATGCTCGCCGTGCAGGTCGGAAAAATAATACTCGGTTCCCTTGGGCAAGTGCATAATGGCGCGCAAGTTGACCAATTCATTGGTCACCGATTCGATTGTGGGAAACTTCTCGGCCAACAGGCGCAGATAATTCATATCATGGGTCAATGGAATTCCCCCTTTACCTCTCTCAAGTACTGTTTTCTTATGATAATTTTGCTCTTACAGTTTAATGCTATCATACCCGCCAGACGGTTGCAAGTGCATTTTCATCGTGTGAAAAAAAGCCAAAAAAGCTTGTAGAATACCCTTTTGCATGATAAAATAAGAACGAGAATTTCCATTTGAGAAAGGATTGTCTTACCATGCCTAAAAAACTTTGGTGTCTGTTCCGTAGACGCGATGCAGTCGGTACAAAAATTTGTGTTGCCAAAGCCGAAACCGAGGGCCGTGTTTTTGTCTGCCCTTATGCAACCGAAGTCGAAGCGGTCAATAATTGTGAAGACTATGCCTTCAACACCCGCTCCGAAGGCGAAGATGAGGGCATCGAATAACTTGCCCCCGCAATTTGCGTAGGTCTCCGGGCATCTACCGGAGGCCTTTTTCTTCGCTTCTCTCAATTCCATTTTTGCACTTGGAAAGGAGTCTTTCATGTTCCCCACAAACAAACGCCGCCGTCTGACCATTCGTGGCTTGTTGTCCATCATTGTGGTCTTTGTGGCTGTGCGTGCCTTTATGCGCGGCAATTATGATCATCTTTTTTTGTGTGTCTTAACGCTTGGCCTGTTCTGTGTGCCCATATTCATCGACCGCAAATTGGGCATCGACCTACCGCCCGCGCTCGAAACCATCATCTATTGCTTTATTTTTGCGGCTGAAATCTTGGGCGAAATCAATTCCTATTACACCAAAATCCCGTATTGGGATACCATGCTGCACACACTCAACGGATTTCTAATGGCTGCTATCGGGTTCGCGCTTGTTGACATCTTTAACCGCAGCGAACGGTTTACCGTCAAATTATCGCCGCTGTTTTTGGCCATCGTTGCGTTTTGCTTCTCGATGACCGTCGGGGTATTGTGGGAGTTCTTTGAATTTGCCGCCGACACCTACTTGAATACCGACATGCAAAAAGATTGGATTGTAAACCACATTAACTCAGTGCTATTCAATCCCAATGGGCTGAATGTAGTCGAACACGTTCAAATCCAAAGTCTGGTCGTCAACGGCGAAGACTGGATTGCAAAATACGGTGGATATGTTGATATTGGTCTGATTGACACCATGAAAGACCTGATTGTAAACTTTATCGGCGCGGTTGTCTTTTCTATCATTGGTTTTTTCTATGTCAAGAGCCGTGGAAAGGGCAAGTTTGCCTCGGCTTTCATTCCGCGTGTCCGCCGCACCTTTGGTTTAAAAGAGAAAAAGTAAACATTGGTATGCGATATAATTTTGCCCCCGGCTGGTACACCAGCCGAGGGCATTTTTTGCGGCTTGCCGAATGGGTCAGCCGATACTTTCTTTGATGGTGCGGCCATCCCGCAGTAAACTGCGCAGTTCTTCGGTTTTGCCCTGTGCAATCGCGTCTCGGTACTCGGTCAGATGTTTGATGATTTCGTCAATCTCCTGTACCAACGGTTGCTGGTTGAGCAAAAACAGCTCGGTCCACATATCTTCATTGAGTTTTGCTACGCGGGTCAAATCCTTATAGCTGCCCGCCGAATAGCCGTTATGCTTGAGCGCCTCCGGGCTTTTGATGTATGCCGACGAAACCACATGGCACAACTGGGAGGTAAATGCAATCATGTGGTCATGCTGCTCTGCCGAACAGCGCACCACGCGGCCAAAGCCCAACCGGTCGAAAAAGCCTTCTACTTCATCTACTGCCCAAAGCGGACTGCTCTCGGTCTGCACCAAAATCATGCTGGCATCGCGGAACAAGGCGGCTTCGGCATAGGCAAAGCCGGAAAATTCCTTGCCCGCCATCGGATGTCCGCCGATATAATGCACCCCAGCTTGCTGTGCAAGCGGTGTGATAGCATCGACCATGCACCGCTTGACGCCGACAAAATCGACGACCAGACAGCCCGGTTTGAGTTTACCGATATGCTCGGCCAACCAGTCAATGGTCGATTGTGGGTACAGGCTGATGACCAGCAAATCGGCTGTCGATAATACGGCATCGTCGGCAAAGCCGTCCAGTGTGCCCTGTGCAATCGCATCATCTGCCACCGCCCGTGTACGGTTCCAGCCGTACACCTTGCAGTCGGTATAAGCGCGCACCGCTTTTGCCATCGAACCGCCCATCAAACCAAGGCCAACCACTACCACATTACGAATCATATCGGTTCCCCCTCAACAAGTTATTGACATGGCGGGATAGCGGCCAAAATACCAGCCAACACGCAAGCGCACCCGCTAAATTTAAAATGAGGTCATCTACATCGCCGCTGCCGCAGGCGGTCACGACCTGTATCACTTCCACACCACAAATCATCAGGAACATTGTGGGCAAATAGAGCAGCAAATTTCCCATCGGACGGCACAGACTGGGCAGGAAAAACCCCATAGGTGCAAAGGCTGCCACATTGCCCAACAGGTTAATCAGGGCGATTTGTGGAATATAGCCGCGTTGGTAGGCGCGCAGATAGTTTCTAATGGTGTAAAACGGCTCTAGGTTAATGCCGTAGTGAACCTGTTCGCGCCCGAAAGCCGCGTCGAAAAACAACAGATTGAGCAGCATCCACACATAATAGACAAACAGCACAAACAGCCATTTTCTCATATGCTGGCGGGTGGGTGGAAATACAATGCTCCACAGCACGATAAATGCGGCGGCAAAGGCCAATTTGATGGGCACGCCGACATAAAAACGCGGCGCCAACTCAATATATAGGTCAAGTGCCGTAATTGCCAGCCACAACACCAAAGCAATCAATCGTATCTGTTTCTTCACGCAATCCCAGTCCTCTCCGTCCTCACCGCCTCACGGCAGGGACTTTGTTCATTATAGCATACTGTATCTGTTTTTTCTACTATTTTGCGGCAAGCGAATGGACTGAAATCCAACAAAAGGGGCGCTTTTGCGCCCCTTTTCCCGTTATTTCTCCTTTTTCAGCGCCGTGCGCGCTCAAATGCCTGCTGCATTTGCGCATAGCGGTAATTTTTTCGGATTTGCCAGAGCGCATAAAACAGCCACACCGAGAGCAGTCCGGCAAAAATCGTGGTCAACATAGCGAAAATATCATTTTCCACCCATCGCAGCACTGCACCAGCCACCGAAAATAGCCATGTAATGCCCGCTGCACGGAAAAATGCGGCGTCGTCCAGTTCGGTTTGCAGTTGCCGCTCAGAAGCGCGTACCGCAAGCCAAAAAGCCACCTCTACCGCAAAGGTTATGGTGTTGCTCAACGCCTGTATACCCACAGCCCCCCAACCGTCTGAAGGCAGGATTTGTTGAAACCTTGCACCAAAGAAAATAACAGAAAATAATCCCGCAAGTAAAGGAGCAAATCGAGCGCGATTGAAAGCGGGCAATTCCGTCATCAGCCCACGCATTCCCCACAATACGAACAAATAGCCCAGCCAGTCCGGCAACATCTCTGTGTTTGCAATATAAATGTCAAAATGCGCGCATAGTAATCCAGCAAAAATCCAATTCATCAAAACACCGCCTTATCTGTGTCAAAAAAGCAGGATTTCAAAAAAGAAAAGAGAACTCAGAAAGAGTTCTCTTTTTTGGAGCTGTTGAACAGATTCGAACTGTCGACCTCTTCCTTACCAAGGAAGTGCTCTGCCTGCTGAGCTACAACAGCATATCAAATTGAATGGTCGCACGAAAAAGAAAAAGTTGGCGACCCGGATGGGGCTCGAACCCACGACCTCTAGCGTGACAGGCTAGCGCTCTAACCAACTGAGCTACCGGGCCATATTGGCAGGGGCAGTAGGGATCGAACCCACGGCACGCGGTTTTGGAGACCGCTGCTCTACCAGCTGAGCTATACCCCTATGTTCGATGCGAATACGTCATCGGTCTGGTTCAAATATACAATTCTCACAGTCTTTCAAGTCCCCGAAGGCACTTGAAAAAATCTGGTGGGCCTTCGGGGACTTGAACCCGGGACCGTCCGGTTATGAGCCGGATGCTCTAACCAACTGAGCTAAAGGCCCGTTTTTTCAAATTCCTTATGCCCAAAGGGCAGAAAATTTGCCGCCACTTTTGCAGCAGCGGCAAACTCCTGAGTGGCTCCTCAAGTTGGACTCGAACCAACGACCCTGCGGTTAACAGCCGCATGCTCTACCGACTGAGCTATTGAGGAATGTAGATGTGCGCGTCGAGTTATCTTTCCGGGCCGTCGCCAGCCAAGTATTGTCACCGTTAACGAGCTTAACTACTGTGTTCG
>NZ_CALWJM010000021.1 GCF_944381005.1 uncultured Butyricicoccus sp.
GAAAAGTGGATTCAGGCACATAGCTCTCTGGTCGCTTGATGTGCTTTCTGGGTGTGCGGTTTTCTTGACAATTCCATATAGCCAGTATCTGGGCAGCACAAGTCTCAAAAGCATTGCAGATTTATATGACCGGCAAAGTGGTACATTCCATATTACAGCGCAAGACCCGAATAGCAAGAACACAGGTGCAGGCAAGGGACTGACCCAAGCAGACCTGACTTGGGCGAAGGGAAGTGCAGGATACAATCAGGATTTTCAGAAGTATATGAACGATATGGCGTCAAAAATTGCCGTTTATGAAGCATCCAATGACCCTGTGCTGCGCGCACATCTGCCCGGAATGTATCATGCAATGGCCGATTATGAAAATCAGCGCAATGCCAAGTTAGCCGCAATGGGGAGAGATGACCTTGTAACACAGAATTGGCAGGCATATTCTCATAGTACCAAAGGTTGGCAAAATGATAGAAATGATGTCGGAAATGGTGCGTCGATGCTATCGGCTGAGCAGATTGCTGGATATGAACGTCAAGCCGCAATGTTGCAAAATGCGTTCGAGCAGGCTACAAACGAGTATCAACGCGAGGAAATTTGGAAAGAACTGGCCAGCTATAACCTTATGTTGGGGCGTGCTTGGGATGCCTCTACCGGGCAGTGGTCGGCTTCAACGGTCAGTCCGGTGAAAGATTACTATGGTACATCGGGCGGTACATATAGCTATGGCGCACTGACTAATGGGGCTATGTCGGGAGACGCAGCACAAACGCTTGCGCAGCAGCTAGTGCAGGATAAACGTGATAAGTCCTATGGTTCGGATGGGGTTAACTGGTACCGTGACCCGGAAAGTTTACTTGCAGGCAAGCCCAGAATTGCAGCAAACGCCAATTTATCTCCCAACTATAACGGCAAAACAGTTGCCGATTATCAAAGTGAATATGAAATGGCAAAGCAAAGAGGTGATACGCAGGCCATGAATGCAGCACATGCAGCAGCCGAGGCAATTCGGCAAATGCAGGGATATTCAGGCGGTACAGATGGAAGTCAAAGAATAGACCAGAGCAAAATACAGGCTGCGCAAAATTTACCCGGTATGGGTGGAAATCTGGTATCCGGTTTGGTGAGTAATCTTGCAGGCAATGCACTTACAAATGCGATTTATCAAGCGATTGGAAAGGGCGGTACACAGAGCAGTACAGAGCGCGTGGGACAAGAGGGTTCGGTTGTGCTTTCAGGTGATTCCGGAACCGGCAATATGTCGGGTTTACCCAGTTATTCGTCTGAGGATTGGGTGAAAGAGTATCAACAGGCACAAGACACCTATTTGCAGCAGATGCAACAAGCGATGGAGCAGGCAAAAAATCAGGTACAGGCCAGTGTGAACAACACGATTAGCCAAATCAACAGCCAAAGAGGGCAATATCAAAGCGCAGTAGATAGCGCCAATGCGGCTGCGCAAAAAAATTATATGGATACCATAGACCCCAATGGCGCGACCGCAGAACAGTTGGCGGCACTTGGTTTACGCTCATCTGGACTGACCGAAAGTAGTATGATTTCAGCAGGTAACGCTTACCAAAACAGCGTTAATAACAACTTGCAAACACTGCGTGACCAGTTTTCTGCGCTTGATTCAGCAATTACGCAGGCACAAACTTCTGGACAGCAAACCTTGTCACAGATTATGGCGCAATATAATCAGATGATGGCAGACCGCACCGCGTCCAGTGCAGATACAATTTTAGGATATCGGCAACAGCAGCAAGCACAAGAACTGGCTTATCAACAGTGGCTTTATGAACAGCAACAAGCTCAGGCGCAAAATACATGGAACCAGCAATTCCAACAGCAGCAGTGGCAGCATCAACTTGCGCAGGATGCATGGAATCAGCAGTTCCAGCAACAGCAAGCGCAGAATAATCAGTATAATACCGAGTCGGACAGAAGGTTGCAAAATCAACTCACCAATCGTGACAAGATTTTAGCGCTCATGCAATATGGATATCAGCCGACCGAACAAGATGCAGCAAATACTGGGTATACCTTGGCACAGCTCAAGGCTATGTATCTCAGTATCCGAAAGGCTATGCAAAATGGATTGTAATGCCAACAAAAGGGCGGTATTTACCGCCCTTTTTATGAACTTTTAGGAGGATTGCAGCAATGGCAAAGAAAAAAAGTGCAAGTCAACTGCGTGCCGAGCTGAACGGCTGGGGTCGCGTTTACAATGCGGCAAAACGGAGAGGGGATAAAAAGGTCATGGCGGAGGCACATGCCAAAGCCAATGCAATCCGTGCACAAGCGGGGTGGGATTATGATGCGAAAACCGGGCAGACAACGGTAAAGACCGCCAATGGCAAAGCATTGCGTGTGAACAGTCAAAGCAATGTCGAAAATGCCAAGATTAAGAGTGCAAAACAGCGCGAAATTTCTGCGCAGAGTAAAAATGCTGTTGAACATGCTGTCAATAAAATCAAACTGTCCAAAGCTGAGGCAAGTAAAGTAATGGCAAAAGGATTGGCAAGCGGTTTGGGGCCAGTCAATCCGCTTTCTGATAAACTGACCACACATAAGAAAACGAGCACGCATGATAGTGGAGTGGGCGGAGATAAGATGCGCCTGATGCAGCAAAAATTTTTGCAGGAACAGGCAAAAAAACCGCAGGTCAGCACAAATTTAGTTTTGGAAAGCAGAAAAGGCCCAGTAAACTTGAGTGGGATGACGCAACAGCGTGCGGAACAGGAAGCGCAAATGGCGCGAGCGGCATATCTCAATCAGATGGTATTAAATAGAGCCAGTGCGCAGGGAACATTGCCACAAACCTCATTGCTCGCAAAAGACCGAAAAGGGCCGTTTTCGGAAAATCTCCTGCAAGATATACACAAAGGAATCTATGATGGCCCGCTACAAATGCGCAAAATGATGGTGTCAGACCGCGAATATCGAAAATATATTGGGCAAATGGAGCAAAATTTATCACCAGCAGAACAGGCTTTGCGGGCGGCATGGTACGGGACAATTGGTTCGGTAGGAGCAGCGCTAGAAACCGCTAAAACTTCGCTGGGGAATCAGTTGAAATTTGTCTCAGAGCAGGGGAGTGATTATCTAACACATAGGTTGCGTGATTTGGGAAAGGCGTATCAGACCAAATATGGTAGTGCGACAATAGATATGGATGGCCCAGCAGCGCGAGCGATGCAGCAGTCTCAACGGATGCGTGCGCTTGCGACCGATGATATGGGAGCGGTGGGCAGGTTTTTGACCGATACGGGTATCAGCGTGGCGCAGAACACTCCCGGCATCCTGTTATCGCTTGCTGGGCCACTAGGAGCGGCGGCAGGTAGTACTTATATGGGTGTGAATGCAGCAGGCGGTAAAATGTACGATGTGCAGGCAAACGGCGGTACAGCAGATGAGGCTTTTACACGCGGTATCGTTTCGGGTGCAATCGAAGGGATAACAGAAAAATTTTCCATTGATGGTTTTTTAAAATCGGTCGGCAATGCAGACAGTGCAAAGAAAGTATTGCAGAATACGTTGCGTCAGATGGGGGTGGAAGCCAGCGAAGAAAGTGCAAGCTATACATTGAATTACTTGGCTGATAAAGCGGCAAAAGACCCAAATGCAACTTTCTCTCTGACAGAATTGGCGCAGAATGCTGGAATGGGTGCAGTATCAGGTGCGGTATTTGGCGGTGTTGGTGGTTCGGCAAGTCGGTTCATAGAAAAGAACGGGTATAAGCCCACACATCAAATGGTACAACAAAATGCTGTCCGCGAACAAAATCGGATAAATATGCAAAATCAATCCATACCGATAGATGGAGTGCTTGCGCCTGAAACTGCATATATTCCTGTACCAGAATTACTTTCGGCTGTTACAAAAACTATGAATGATGTGTATACACCGATACGCGATACACAGACCAAGGCACAACCGTCCATCGAACAAACTTTACAGCGTGTGATGGGGGTTTCAACAGAACAACCTTCTATGTCTGCGCCGGATACACATGAAAATGATACCGCGCAGATAATATCATATAATCCGGTCAATCGTTCATCTGTACAGGAAGATTTAGATTTTTTAGACTTTGAAACCATGGATTTTGTAAGAGAATATTTGAAGAACCCAACTGATAAAACGTCTGTACATACGATTTCAAAGGTGAATGAGCGACAAAAGGTAGATATAGCACGACTTTTAGGGGATGGTGACTATACAGATTATCGAAATGCAATTAACGGAGCAGGCGTTGAGAATATTGTAGGCAAACCCAATTCTGACACCGTGCAATCGGGACAATATGCGTTATCTTGGGTAAAAAGTGTATTAAATGATTATGACCATGTGACGGTTACAGATGGACAAAAGCCGAGATTGCACTTTTCTCAGCAAGTAAACGGAACCGAATATACCGTGGAATTGGTTCCGGATAGGAAAAATAAGACTTTTTGGGTGGTATCAGCCGACACAAATCAAAAATCTTTACTGCAAAAATTTGCTTCTCATCCATCGGGCGCGTATCAGATGTTAGCGGATTTTATGGAACAGGGAAAAATCAAGCAGTCGGTTGAAACACCGCAGATGTTTGAAATAGGTCAAAAAGTTCGTGCGCTTGATTGGGGGAATTTGGGGTCAGTCGTCGCATATCACCCAGAAAGCGGTATGTATGAGGTGAATTTTCGCAACAGTGAAACGGGCAGCAATCAAACTGTTTTAATGCGTGGTGATATGCTGGAAGGTGTTGTCGATAAAGATTCCATCAGCATAATGAAAAAGAATGAACTGCAAGATATGGCGCAAAATCAGATAGATGCTTTATTGGGCGGGGGATATGAGAAGCCGCCAGCAATGCAGGCGCGTCAATGGGCAGAGCGAATTGCAGGACAACATGCCGAACAAATTCCAAGAGCCACCCATTCGGCAACGCTGTCTGAAGGTGACCAGATGATTTTCAACGAATTGAATGTAAATTCGATTGTTGAGCGCAGTAATCAATTTGAAGTAGACCGCTTGACGCTGCGCCGTTTGCGCAAAATATTGCAGCTCACACAGGCAGATATTATAGACGCGCAGGAAATCGCCGCGGGCAGAAATCCAATACATGACAATCTGACCGGGGATAAGCTGGACGCAGTGGAACAATATGCAGATGTTTTGCGGCAATATAATCAAAATATGGCTGATGTGCGCAATCAGCAGAGAGAAATTCGTATGATTCGGGAAGATTTTGCGCAAGAACTGATTGCAGCATCCGACCAATGGAATGATACCAAACATGCAGCAGCATTGAATATACGCACGCCGGAACGTGTGTTTCGTCGCGTCATGGGAGATACACCCCAAACACAGCGGTTGATAGATAATTTTATTACGCCAGTACACCGGCATGAAGCAGAATCCATCCGTTGGCAGAATGAACAGCGGGCAAAATTGCGTGCGTTGACGAAAAACAGCACACATGAGGAAAGTGTTTATGCGCATATGCTCAACCGTTTGCAAGAGAATCCGGAAAACTCTGCATTGCAAAAGCAATTGGGGGACTATTTAGACGCACATAAAGGTAAAATTGATAAGGAACGTGTGCGCAGAATGTTGGATGGCATGATTGAGATGACGCGCTCATTTTATGCGGATATCAATGAGGCTGGATTGCGAAACGGAGAACAGCCGTTAGAGTTTCGACAAAATTATATCCCCAGCTTACCCGTTCAACAACAAGGTAAATGGTATAACCGCTTGCTGCGTGGGATGGGGATTGAAACCATGGCAGATGAGCTGCCCACAAGCATTGCGGGTAAAATCGAAGAATTTCGTCCTGTGCGCAAGTGGCAGAGTTTTCGACAGGAACGACGTGGGATTGGTACCGAATTTGACGCGGTAAAAGCAATGGATACTTATATTACCAATGCAGCACACGCAATTTATCATACCGATGATATTCATAATCTGCGTATTTTGGAAGAAGCAATTCGATATAAGCACAGCACGGAAGGTGGACAAGCCGAATTGGATGCCATTCGGAATCATCCAGAATGGAATATAGAACAGCGCACAGCAAAAAAACAAGAGGTTTGGGAGCGGTCAACGACCGCATTTCCAAGTTTTCCAACTTGGCTTGCGCAATACACCAATTATTTGGCGGGTAAAAAATCGGCCGCAGACCGCACAACAGAACACGACTTGGGACGCGGTTTTTATCGAACAGTCAGTGATTTGGAAACCAAAATTGCGTCTAATATGGTCGGTTTTAATATATCGACCGCAATCACGAATTTCATCCCGCTGGCACAGGGAAAAGGAGAATTGCGTAGCGCAAGTATGATGCGTGCGATAAAAGAATATTTGGGAGATAAGTTTGCAGGGAGAACCGATTATCGGGATACATCTACATTTCTGACCAATCGAGCCGGTTCGGAAAAGGTGGTTAAGACCGGAAGCCAAAAAATGATGGATGCAAGCGGTGCACTGATGGGGGTAGTGGATGAGTTTACATCCAATGTATTGCATCGAGCACGTGCGTTGGATAATATGGACAGGCGGGGCATGAGTGAATCGGAGGCGATAGCGGAGGCAGATAACTGGACTGCTGGGTTGATGGGAGACCGTTCGCTGGGTGCAATGCCCAATTTTTTTAATCGTAAGAACCCTATCACAAAGGCATTTTCCATGTTTCAGTTGGAAGTTGCAAATCAATACGGTTATTTATTTGAGGATTTGCCGCATAATGCCAAGGCGCAAGGCAAAACCAGAGCACAAGCAGTAGCTTATGTAGCCAGTGCAATGACACAAATTTTAGTGGCATCAGTACTCTATAATGATTTGGCGGAAGAGGTCACAGGGCGACGGCCAGCACTTGATTTGGTTGGTATGGTGAATGATTTTGTGGGGCAACTAACCGGATACAGTATCCCAAGTTCTTTTGATTTGCTTCGTGCAGCAATGGAGGACGGCATACAAACGGATGATTTTCGTACGCAAACTGTGGCGTTTGACCAAGCCGTTCAAAATGCTGCTCTAAATGTTGCCAACCAAATTCCCGGTGTGTCTATGTTAGCCGAAGGTGGGCGTGTGCCAGTAACAGCAGCGATACCAGATGCAGCAACCATTTTACAAGCAGGGCCTGCGGCATTGCGTTGGCTTATCAATCAGAATGATACGCGAGATAAGTTATCTGGTCAGGATAAAAAGGCATTTTTGGATGCAGGTGCAGAATTATCTAAAGTTTTGACCTATTTGATTATGCCAACTGGTGGAGGCCAACTCAAAAAACATTGACCGGCGCAAAAGATATAAAAGCAGGCGGTCACTACGGATTAGATTTTGACGGAAATCGCGTACTCCAGTATCCACTCTATACTGATGAAAATGAGATAGGGCAAACGCTTCAGACGTTATTGTTTGGTTCAACGGCTACAAAATCGGGGCGTACATGGATAAATAGCGATTTTACATCGGGATTGGATGCAGCGCAAACCAAGGTATATGATAATCTGCGCGATAAACTGCACGCGCCACAGCAGACGGTGTATACACTCATTCGTGAACTTGCTGGTATAGCGGCGCAGGGAGCAGATAAATTCAGTCAGCGAGACTATCTTGCCGAATTTGATGTATTGAATAATGAACAGAAACAAGCCCTTGACAGTGGCATGATTGCTGGGAATACTCGTCCGGCTGATTATAGCAGTTATGATAGTATGATTTTGTCGTCAGAGTATCGCGATGACTCCAAACGTTCCAAAGCCGTGCGTACATTGTATGAAACATATGGGATTCCTGTGTATAAAGTACATCGTATGTTGCAAGCGGCTGGTGAGCAAAGCAATGTGCAAAAAACCGAGGAGCAGTGGCTGATGACCGCCATCAATCAGGATACGGAATTGAGCAATCAGCAAAAAGATGCCATGACAGCACAGCTTATTGTGGGTGCGACAAAGTCGCGGGAGCAAGGTTGGGAAAAATATGTAAAAGGCAATATGGATATCCGGACGTATGCAGGGTACACGCTCAAACAAGAGGCGCTCAAAGATACCTATAAGGGGCAAGATGATGCAGATAAGAAAGCCGATGCTGAAATGTATGAATATCTAAAAAATGAGAATCTTTCGGCTGATGCACGAAAATCTCTTTATCAGGCATTGTCACTTGCAGTGGAGCCAGACAGTTATGATATGCTGACCAACAAGAAACAGGTCGAGTATCGGGATGCGTTGGAGAAATCAGAACTGCCATTTGAGACCTATCATAAGTTGTGGAATATGAAAAAATCCAAAAATTCAGATAATTCGTTTACATATACCAAAAAAGAAATCGTAAGCGAAATGGAGCACATGGGGCTGAGCAAGGTGCAAATCAATGCGGTTTGTCAGTCGTTTGGCTGGGCTGCACCTTATCAGCAGACAAAAACGGCATCTTCTGGTAGCGGCAGAGCAAAGGGGTCAGGTAGCAAATCGACCAAGAAGAACGGTGGCAAAATATCTTCAAACGGTGATACAGCTAATACATTACGTCGATTGACGGGTTTGCCGCAATTGCCAAATTTATGAGTAGGAGGTATGGAGAATGCTTGCGATTGATGTTAGCAAACACAATGGACAGATTGATTGGGAAAAAGTGAAAGCCGCAGGTTGTGATGTGGCGATTGTGCGCATGGGTTATGGATTGGGACATGTTGACCCTTGGTATCACAGGCATATAGTAGGGGCTGAACAAGCAGGGCTACACACAGGTATTTACTGGTATTCTTATGCGCTTACACCAGAACAGGCCGCAGTGGAAGCAGTTCATGTAATTCGATTGTTGGGCACTCGTCGCTTTGGAAAATTTCCGGTCTGGTTTGATTTGGAAGATGCAGACGGCTACAAGCAGCGCAACGGATACCACTTTACCCGTGCGAATGGCACAGCGATTGCCCAAGCGTTTATGCGGCGGTTAAAAAATGTTGGGATTCCGGTGGGATTGTATGCCAATAAGGACTGGCTGACAAACTATGTGGATGCAGATGCGTTAGATTGTGATATCTGGTTGGCGCATTATACCACACAGACCGATTATCAAGGTAAATATGTCATGTGGCAGTATACAGAGCACGGAAAACTTGCCGGTGTAGATGGTAAAGTAGACCTCAATTATGTGTATCAAAATTATTGGGAGGATGATGTACAAATGAAAGTATATAAACATACAACGGAGATGCCTGAATGGGCGCGGGATACGTTTGTCAGACTGGTTAAAGCAGATGTGGTTAAGGTGGATGAGAACGGCGAAATTGAGGTGCAGGAGTGCTCGGTACAGCCGATGGTGTATCTTGACCGCCTGTGCCACGGTCATGTTGAATTACTGTCAGAGGCAGTCAAACAATTAAGCCAATAAATGGATACAAAAGGGGACTGATTGTTCAAATCAGTCCCCTTAATATGTAGGTTATGGGAAAATTAGTTATGGAAGCACCATAATCAACATGATATAATCATTGCAGACTGAAAGTTCGTGAGGTGTCATATGAATATACGAAAAGAACAGCCACAAGATTATAGCGAAATCTATGCAGTGATAAAAAATGCGTTTGAAAGTGCAGAGCACGCAGATGGAAATGAACACGATTTGGTAAATGCGTTGCGAAAAGGGGATGCGTATATTCCGGAACTGTCATTGGTTGCGGAAGAAGATGGAAAAATTGTGGGCCATATTATGTTTACAAGGGCGCATGTAGGGCAAGAAGTTGTTTTGGCATTAGCGCCATTATCGGTATTGCCGGAATATCAAACAAGAGGGATTGGCAGCGCTTTGATTGAAGAAGGGCATAAAATCGCAAAGAATTTGGGACATGGGTATTCAGTCGTGCTTGGAAGTGAAAGGTATTATCCAAGAAAGGGGTATGTGCCTGCGGATACGTTTGGAATATATCCGCCTTTTGAGGTGCCGCGGGAAAACTTTATGGCGTATCAAATAGACAAAAGTGCGCCATCCCTCAACGGGGTCATAAGATATGCAACAGAATTTGGAATTGCTTGCGTCTGATATGCTGTAAAGGTTGGGCGGAAGGATACCATCTTCAAATAGATAAAAAACGGCTCAGGAACCCATCCTGAGCCGTTTTTCATTTGTGCTATTGCAAAGCATCCAGTTCCGATTTTGCTTTTTCGTGCTCTGGGTCGGTCAGCAGAATACAGGAAAGATAGATATGGCATAAATCCAGATGATTTTCCTGCTTTTCCTTTAACGCCGTCTGAAATAGCTGGTCAATACCAACCCGTCGGCACAAATTTTTTAGGTGTCGCAAAGATGGTTCGTAATGGGAGTCAATTTGATGGGCTGTCCAGAAATCCACCAGTGCATCATAGTACTGGCGCAAACTCCAATAAGCCAGACCTCTAGTGTTATAGTACCATCGGTTTGTGCCAAGAGAAATGGCTTTGGTACAATCTTCAATTGCTTCGTGAAATTGTTTTTCTGAGCACTCCAGATATCCACGGCATCCGTAGACATCTGCCCGATTGGGGAAGCGCCGTACCGCTTCGTCACTAAACCGCCATGCTCTGGAATAGTCTTTTTTCTCGGTTGCAATTTCGACAATCTTGTTATAAGCACTGGCGCAGTTTTCATTGATGTAAATGGCGTACAAAAACTGCTGGATGGCAGCAGGATAATCTTTTTCCTTTGCCCAGAGACGCCTTCCTTGGGTGACATAAAAAAGTTCGGGAGAGGAATCTTCCTGTGGGGCGGTTGCAGGGGGATTGGTGGATTTGTCTTTTTTCTCATCGGTTGGCGGTGTGTTTTGCAGGTTGTCCAGCTTTTCAAAATAGTGTTGCAGCGCGACTTCAATCGTAATGGTATTTTTCTCAACTTGGAAGTGCGCGACAATCTGTTCAATAAATTGCCGCATCCGGACTTTATCTTCCATCGGAATGACCAGACTTCGAGGGTTTGCGGCACTGGATTGGAACCGCTTATTACTGTAATCGAAATGGGGGACAGCTACGGAAAAAGATTGGTTTTGGTGCAGCCATGCGGCACCCATTTCATTCATACAAGCGGTGCTGCTGTAATAGTGCTCGGACAACAGATATATCATAAACGCACCTTTTTCAATGGCAGCCCGTAGATACTGGAAGATATCGCAGCCGATGGGGATGCCACAGTTGGGGTCGCTGGAATATAATATCTGTTGCCGGTTCAATCCCGCTTCTAATAACAGGCTGACAAGAATATCTCCATATACTTTATCTCGGCTCGAATGGCTCAACAGAATTTGCTGACACATGAGAATAACCCTCCTTTATTGCATAATGTTAAGTATATTATGCACAATAAACAGGTGAAATGCAAGCACATTTTAGGTTAAAATGTGCAATCAAACAAAAAGGAGAGTTGTCTTGGCAATCATTGCAAAAAGGGGCTGATTGCTCGAATCAGTCCCTTTTTGTGTGCAGATTTGAGAGATTTTACTATGTATCTTAACTGGTCTAATTCTTCGGTCGCAATATCGGTTAAGATGGCTTTGCCAACGGCATAAGGCATGGTGTAGCGCTGATTCATGTAGCGAGTAGTAGCGCCCATCTCACCATCCGGCCCGCCGAGTTGGGTCAAAATGATTTTGGCATAGGCGGGGTTGGGATTTTTGATTTTGACCGGGTACTGTAATTTTTTTTCATAAGTCCACATAGTTATTGCTCCGCTCCTTCCCAAGGCCACGGGTCATCAGACCAAGACCAAACCGATTCATAGTTGCCAGTTTTATATTGCAGCGGGCCATACTTCTTGGTGTAGGCATCGGCGGCAGCCCGATAGAGCGCCTGCTGTTTTTTGAAGTAGTCGAGTGCATCGGCATTGTTGGGGTGTCCGTCCAAATATTCAGCGGCTTCCAACAGGGCAAAGTCATACATCTGGACATAGGGGACGGTTTGCAGAGGACGCGGGATAGATGCGAAGACGACAAGGAACGGCATAAACTGCACACAAAACCGGCTGGAATCAGCCGGTTTTGCAAAATTTCTGTTATTTTTTACGGGTTTGGTTTTTGGGGGCACGACCCCCGCAAACCCCTGCGGACGGCCGCATAGCTGTTGCACCCTGTGTTGCACCGAAGACCGCGATTTTGTCCGCGGCATCTTGCAGAATATCCTCGCGCATATGGGTATAAACGCGGGCGGTCATGGCGATGTCAGAATGTCCCATCAGGTCTTTTGCCACGTTGATGGGCACGCCAGCGGCTTGCAAGTCGGTGCCGTAGGTGTGGCGCAGACAGTACATGGTCAGGTCGGGCGCGACCGGCTGGCCGGACAGCTCGAACATAAACTGCTTGAAAGCCTCCCATGCGCGAAAGCGTGCGTTGTGCATGTCCGCGCCGACGGTGTTGCGGAACAGGTAGCCTTGTTCGGGCAGGCGGGGTTTGAGCCGTACCCACAGTTGTGGGGGGATGGGCACGACGCGGTTGCCGGATGCGCTTTTGGGCTGCCCCAAGGTTTTGTCGGCTTTGAACGCGCGGCACACGCGCAGCCGCTGACCCGTAGGGTCAATGTCCTCGACGCGCAGCGCGGCAGTTTCCTGCGGACGCAGACCGCACCATAAACAGACCTGCAAAAACAAGCCGAAGCTGTGCCAATCGGCGGCGAACAGCAGACAGGCGCGTTCGGCTTCGGTCAACGAGCGGTGTGTACCGTGTGCGGCTTTGGGCAGACGTACACTTTGGGTCGGGTCGCGCAGTACCAAGCCGTCGCACATAGCTTGCCGGAAGATACGCCGCAGCAGGGAAAACAGTTTTAAGTACCAGTCGCGCCCACGCGCAGGCGCGGTGTTGAAGATGCGCTGCACCTGAATGGGGCGGATATCGCCCAGACGCAGGCGGCCAAGTTGGGGGTTGATGTGCTCGCGTAAGTACATTTGACAGCGCACAAATTCCGGATGGCTGATTTGTGGCTGCACATACACCGACAGGTATTGTGCCGCATATTCTTCAAAGCGCGTGTTGGGGCTGAGCACATGGCGTCCAGATTCCAGCTCGGCGCGTTTGCGGGCGGCACGTTGTTCGGCTTCACGCTGGGACTTGGACGAGCGCACATAATACCGTTTGCCGTCCAGCGTAAAGGTTGCCGTATACAGTTTGTTTGCCATCGTAACACCTACCACATAGATTTTTGAAAAAGGGTATACGAAACCAAGGATAGGTGTTATAATATGCTTGTTCGGAGAATATTATGAGGGCACCTATCCCTGATGGTATTCAAACTTCCCGCTTTGTGCGTTGCAGCGCACAGAGCGGGTTTTTTATTGTTACTTTATCCGCGACCGCTTGGGGAAGCGGCGTTTTAAGATGATTTGATAGACTGGTGGGTTGTCCATTTCGAGCGGGCGCAGTAGCGTGCCGCCATAGCGGGCAATCACGCTGGTCAGATAGCGGCGGTAGCTCGCCAGCTCATAAATGTTTGCAATCTGGCGGCGAATCACATTTTTATCCGTGTCGGGCAGCAGAACCAGTTTTTGTGCGTCGGATAGCATCAGACGGCACAGCCATTTACGGGTATTGTTCTGGTACAGAATAGCAAAATAAGAGTCGGTCTTTTTGTATGTAATGGACTCCAGTGCCACATCGTCTTGCAGCAGATTGCGCAGTTCGTCGTAGGCGCTCAGTTCTTCTTCGGTGGGAACGGGCGCGGCGGGTTCGGGCTGCACGTCCGGAACAGCGGGGGGTGTCGCAGGGGGGATAGAAGCGGCGGGGGTGCTGGCAGTGGACAGGGCAGATTTGATTTTGTCGTTCATGGTTTCGCTGATAAATTCCTGCATGGAAGTTTTGAGGATGGGGCGGAACTTTTCAACCACCGCATGGGTCATGCGCCCATCATAAACGCCCTGCAAAAACAGGCGTACAAATTCATCAGACGGGTTTTCAAACTGTTCGGCAAGCGTTTCTTTGAATTTGCCCGCATACTTGAGCACCGAAGCCGAATCAAAAATACGAGACACATTAAAGTTTGCCTTCTGGAACTTTTTCAGCTCCTCCACCTGCGCATCCCGCAGATGCAGCAGGTCAATGTCCAAAAAGGGCAGCGTGTCCATCAGGTTGGCTTCTTCCAAGTCGGTATAGAAGCGGTAGCGGATGCCGTTTGTCAGGATGGCGAATTTGGCTGATGTGGTGGAAAAATAGCGGAACAACTGCGAGTCGTGCTTTTCCAGATTGCGCCCCATTGCCTTGGCTTCGATGATAATAATGGGCTTTCCATCTTGCAGAATGGCATAGTCCACTTTTTCACCCTTTTTGATGCCCACATCTGCCACAAATTCGGGCACAAACTCGGTCGGGTCGAACACATCATAACCGAGCAAATGGAAAAACGGCAGAATCACCGAAGTTTTGGTTGCTTCCTCGGTCGTGATAGAGTCTTTGAATCCCGAAATCTTTTTGACAAACTGCTGTAATTCATCAATAAAATCCATTCTAAATCCCCCAATATTGATATCATTCCAATAGAATTAAACTTTTTCGATATAGGAGCCTGCAATTACAATTACATTGGTCATACCGCCGCTTACGTTTTCAAAAGAAGAAGATGCAATCGGAAGACCGTAAACGGAGATGGTATCGCCGTCTAATACATCGGGTAAAGAACCATCATAAACAAGTTGATAATAATGAAGCTGGTCATCGCCTAGTAGAGCCGCTGTTGTCGTGTGTCCAACAAAACCATGCTCAAAAATTTGTAACACATTCAACGGACCGGTATAGAATGGCGTTGCACCATAATTTTCGATAGATTTTGTGAGCATAGGATAAGTAATTGTTAAGTCAGCCACATTTTTAATAGCTGTAATTGCATCCTCTGTACTTGCGGGGAAATAATCAGGATTTTCTTCAAGATAGGCCTTAGCGGTGGAAGTTAGCGTATAAGGAGCAAAGTAAAAGTAGGCAGTATGAGCAAAAAATTCAGATTTCGTTGGCGTGAAAATACCATTGGTAAATGTTCCGGTTTGTTCATAGTCTATCCACTTGCAATATCCCTGACCATTAAAAGTACCGTTTTCAAAATTTCCTGTGTAAGTCCATTCATCGCCATCTGGGTTGGTTGCAGTGAAAGTGCCTTCACCAGACGGCACACCATTTACGAGTGTGCCTGAGAAAGTACCAGTTCGTTCAATCGGGGAAGCGTCAATGCCATTTTCGTTGAATGTTTGAAGGTGAATGGTAAGTTCTTTGTTTTCAACTTGTTCGGTTGATGATTGTGCTTCATTGACTTCAGATTGAGAAGTTGATGGAGAATTACACGCGGGTAATATAGATATGAGACTGAAAGCCAACAATCCTGCAATTACTTTTTTCATATTTTATTAGCCCCCTTGTGTCCAAGTTGGACACCTAAATTTACAAATTATTGAAGAGTTGCGCGAAAAAACATTTTACCTTCTGTGATATCATAAATCAATTTATAGTCTATATCATTGGCAGTATAGCTATCATTATGAGACTGTAAGAAAATATCAGGGTCATCAAGATTTAGAGCATCAACCACCAATTCTATATTCTCGGAGTCGATTGTGGCAAGGAGAATTCCTGACATATATCCATATATTTCATATCCATTGTAATCCGTGGTTTGGGAATCAAGTAGCGTAGTATCACAGTAAGCGCACACCTCTAATATATCGCCTTGGCTACTGCTGCAAGTATAAAAATATAGGCCGGGTTGCACCGTATATCCACGATAGATGTAGTCCCCCCATTCATAATCTGTTTCTTCTTTCTCTGAACCGGCTTGCAAATCTTCTTCGATATAGTCCACAGATTTTAAAGATTCAGACCATTGTGCAACAATACTCTGTTCCTCGCTTGCTGGTGTAGTTGCAGCAGAGCAGGAAACGAAAAGTAGAAGTATCATAATACTGCTACAGCATATTCCAATCAAACGATTTTTCATAAGATTCCCTCTTTTCGTGTCCAAAGTGGACACAATGAAAATTTCTTAAAACTTGACTTTATTGTACAATACGATATGATACAAACAGGCTGCGCAGTTAACTTTAAAATAGAAAGAAGGACATCAGATATGTCGGTTTATTTTGAACTTTTGAAGCTGATTGTAAGCAGCAAAAACTCAGCGGAATTTATTAAGAGTCTTTTGAAAAAGGCGGCTGAGATGCGAGATAGCGACCGTACCTAAGCAATTCCTGCTGTTGTTCGGGCGTTAGCTGGTCAACCAGTTCTTTGAGTTGCTGCAACTCTTCTGCGTCTACCCCATTGAGGGTAGGCGCATTTTTAATATCAGAAATGCCTAGTAAATAATCTGGTGTTACATTCCAGAGTTTACATAAGTCATTCATTACTGTCGCAGAAGGAATAGTTGCTCCTCGTTCCCATTGGCTGACAGCTGTTTGGTTTACGTTTAGAAGATTTGCTAAGGCTTGTTGCGAAAGTCCATGTTCTTTTCTTAATGTAAGAATGTGATTCGCCGGGTTATCAATTCCTCGCAAATAATCTAAAGATACACCAAAGATTTTTGCAAGTTCAGCTTGTTTGTCAAAATCAGGTTTTGTTTTTCCGCTTTCCCAATAACTTATGCTGGTTTGGTCTACATACAATTTTTCTGCAAGTTGTTTTTGGGTAAGATGAGCTTCTTTTCGAAGTTGCTTTAAGCGTTGGGGAAACATTTCATCACCTACCTGACCTTATTATATGAATTACACTCATAAAAAGCAAGAAAAAAATGAAAACAAAATATGAGTAAGAAACATAAAACTCTTGACAAATGAATAATACTCATTTAATATATGAGTATAGATTATTTATGAGTAATAATCATATGAAAGAGGACGATGAAAATGCTACAAATAAGAACTTTAAGAAAGTGTGCAGGAAAATCACAAATGGAGCTTGCACAAGAAATTTCTGTGACTCAAAGTAGTGTTGCGAAATGGGAAACTGATGAAGCTTATCCTCGATGTGAACTTTTACCGAAGATTGCCGATGCACTCGGTTGTTCCATCGATGAATTATTCGGACGCGGAAAGGAGATGAAAGAATGAATTTACATAAGACACAGTTCCTTGTGAAGTGCTATGTAAATGCGTTGCGTCGTGCCATTGTGCGCCGACTGCTCGGGAACAGTCTCGTGCTCGAACAGAGAACCACTGAGGCTGGAACACAGCTTCAGCTGATTGATACCCGACGTCGGCTTAACTATGGGTACTGGGAGGCCAAGCGTATTTCAGTACATGATATTAAACTTTCGTGGTGCACTCATGAGAAATTTTGAATACCCATTGGTTGTGCTCCATGAAAGCAAGTATCACCAGCGATTGTTGCCAAGATGAGATTCAACAAAATCTAAAAGTTCAATTTTGTGTGTCATACACGAAAAAGAGAGAATACATAATTCACGGACCTGCTTGGAAGGGGACGGCAAATAAGTTGCAGTCATTTCCTACCAGACAGATGTTTATATTGAAAACAGAGAAGGAGGTACATAACCATGAGCGAATATACCCGACATTATCAGGACTTTATGCGCGACTTGGATGAGCGGTATCCGGGTCAGGCGCTGCTCAATCTAACAGAAACGGCGCATTATTGCGGGGTTGCAAAGCCCGAACGGTTTAAGGCAACCGTGAACATTCCCCATGCGACGATTGGGCGGCGGGTGCTGTACAAAAAGCAGGATATTGCGCGTGAACTTGCAAAGCGGTTCACTTGCGGAGAATAAGCCATGCCGGTTCTTCCGATGGGAGAGCCGCAGGCAAATATGGACAAGCATAAAAAGGGGACAAGTCTATTCTAGTCCCAAATTGGAGGTAAAAACAGGATGAAACCAAGCCGTAATATTTACCAAGCGGCACGAGAAAGTGCCGGTTTGACGCAGGAAGCGGCAGCGGACAAGCTGTACATATCAACCGAGAGCCTGCGCATGTACGAAACCGGCCGCCGCCGTCCATCGGATGAAATGGTGGTGATGATGGCGGACTTGTATCGTGACACCGCGCTGGTTTACCAGCATCTCAAAAGCAGCCCAGCGGGTAATGTGCTGCCCGAACTGGTCGAGCGGTCACTTCCAGAATGTGCCATGCGGCTGTTCCGGCTGCTGCATCAGTTCGCCCGTGAGGAGCGCGTGGAAACGCTGCTGGAAATCGCGGAAGATGGCGTGATAGACACGCAAGAACGACCGGTCTATGACCGCATTATGGCAGAACTGCGCGAAATCGTTTCGATTGCCGTGTGCCTGTCATTTGTGCCGGAGTATGAAAAAACGCCTCACCAGTCGGCAAACCGGTAAGGCGTCAGCGTGTTTGGAATACACATAAATCTAGCAAATTTAGTGTACTCCAAACCGAGAAAAAAGTCAAGAAAAAGCCGCAAAACCTGCCGGAAAGAAGTCAAATCTTGTCCGGCTGGTCGCGGCGTGTCTAAATGCAGGCGGACATGTCAAGAGGAAACGCGCCGGATAGAATGGCTGGTCAAAATCTGGTATGGTAAGGTCAGACAGGGCAAGGAAGCGCGGTGGCTCGCAGGGACGCCTGCCCGAACAAGGAGTACAACATGAATACAATCATCAAAGCCGCTGCGGTGTTTTGCGCAGTGGCAATTTTAGGACAAGTCGGCCGGTGCGATATGGGCACGATTGGGCTGCTGGAATGTATCGCGCAGATTGCGCTGTGGAGTGTGGCGCTGGCAGCGTGCTTTGTGCTGACGGTTTGGCAACATGTGAGGTGAGAACATGCAATACGCATTTGATATGAAAATTGCCACGGAATACGGCGTGGACGAAGCCATTTTCGTGCACCGGCTGTATTGGTGGGTGCGGGATAATGCCGCCAATGGGCGCAATTTGCGCGACGGGCGGTACTGGACGTATGACAGCCTTGCCGCGCTGACCCAGATTTTCCCGTGGTGGTCACGCCGCCAGCTGCAAGGCATCATCAACCGGTGCCGTCAAAAGGGGCTGATTTTAACAGCCGACTACAACGAGGACAGGCGCGACCGCACGACTTGGTACACCGTAACCGACACGGTCATACAGGTTTACGCATTATCGGGCTGCCCCATTCCCGAACCGTGCAATGCAAAGCACCAAACGGGTAAATGCAATGCACCAAACGGTGCCACTCATGGCACCAAATCGTGCAATGTATATAATGAACAGTTAGAAGACCACTTAGAAGACGAGAGAGAGGGCGCGCCCGCGCACGAGAAAACACCAGAGCAAGTGCCAAAGCAGGCAGCGGACAAGCCCAAGACTTACGGCGAATTTGGCAATGTCCTACTGACCGACAAAGCCTTGACCAGTTTGCTGGGACGCTGGAAACCGGAGCAAGTGCGCACCGAAATCGAAGCACTTTCGGCTTACATGCAGTCCAAGGGCAAGCGCTATGCCGACCACCACGCAACCTTGCTTAATTGGCTCAAGAAGGACTATCCGCCGCAGACCGCGCCCGCCGGTCGTGTGCTGATTGACGAGGATTGACGGCATGGAATACAAAAAAATTCCCGAACGGCTCTACGAAGCCGCCACTGCCGTCATCGGCTCGGTCATGCTAGACCCGTCGGTTTCGGGCGACGTGTTCGCCCGCGTGCAGCCACAAGATTTTCTGGTGCCCGAATACCGCACGCTGTTTGAAGCCGAGCGTCAGTTGTTTTTGTCGGGCAAGGCGATTGACCCGGTGGCGGTTGCCGCCATCGTGGGCAATGAATACCGGCCGCTGATTATGCAGGTCATGGACGTGACCCCAACGGCTGCCAACTGTATGGCGTATGTGGACATTTTGCGGCAAGAGACGCGATTGCACCGGCTGCGCACGCTGGGCGAACAGCTCACCGCCGCCGAGACGCTGGACCAAGCGCGGGCGGTTTTGGAGCGAGCCGGACAGCTAACGGCAAACAGCACGGGCATGACCGCGCTGACACTGCAAGAAGGCTTTGCCGGATTCTGTGAGCGGCAGAACACCAAGCCCGACTATGTGCAGTTTGGCATGAGCGGTTTGGACAGCCGCGCTTTTGCCGAGCTGGGCGACTATGTGCTGCTCGGTGCGCGTCCATCGACCGGCAAGACCATGCTGGCGCTGCAAATCGCGGCGCACCTGGGTCAGACTTACCGCGTCGGGTTCTTTTCGCTGGAAACCAAGGACGAAAAGCTGATTGACCGTTCCATGTCCCATCTGTTCGGGCTGAGTTACGGCAAAATCAAGCGGCACGCGCTTGCACCGGGCGATTGGAAACAGATTGCCCAGCACAAAGGGCGGCTAACGCGCGCAAACTTGGAAGTCGTGCAGGCAACCGGACGCACCGCCGAGGAAATCGCGTCCTTTGCGCGGTATCGGCGCTATCAGGTGGTCATTGTGGACTACATTCAGCTTGTCCGCACGGCGAAAAAGGGGTA
>NZ_CALWJM010000022.1 GCF_944381005.1 uncultured Butyricicoccus sp.
GCTTTGTAGTCTGCGTTGTATTTTTGTCCCATCACCAACACCCTTTCTGTTTTTCTATTATATCACTTGGGTGTGCGATTTTATTGTATCACTCCACACCTATGATAATGCTATGGGTGAAGCACAAAATAATCAAAGCAGAGTTTGCTCAAAGACGGTATTTCCAAACACTTTAACATTTACAGTCTGAGCTTGCAGCATTAACCATAAACGTATTCGTGTTTCACTTCAGTTCAAATCAGAACCATTCTCCTTTGACTTTTTATCCAGCAAATGTTGGCAATCTGAAAAGGGAGCGCACAGAGCGGAAGCTTCTGAACAAACTCGCCCCGCAGAAGAAGCTCCGGAGCTAGACGGCTATGCGCCGGAGCAAGAGATGGCGTCTGGAATGGGCGTTCTTTCTGGGTGAGAACGGCGGACGCCAATACAACAGTTCTGTAAAAGCTTTATCTACCCCTGCAAGCAAAGTTTTCAGGCGGTGGTGGTTTCCTGCCCGCACTATCTTTCCCTCCGTTCCAAAAAGTGCGGGAATTAGGGTTCAAAATGGGCGAACCGCCTATGTTGACTTTTCCGTGTAGGGGAAGTATGATTCCCCATGTAGGGCGGCAAGGCGTTTCTGCATAGGGGAAATGTCGGATTTTCACCTTTTGACAAACAAAAATGAGTTACGTGTTAAATAAAAAGCTTGTTGAGGCTAAAAATATTTCCTGAATAGATACGCTATAAACCCCAAATTTGTAAAAGCATCGAACTGTGGGTTGGGATCAGAACACAGACGTACTGGTACAATGGAATACTAGTACTTATCTGGAAATCTGAACAACTGCTTTTACAATATTGCTCTTATCCTGAATGCTGCAATTCATTGCATTTTGGATATCGTCAAACGAGAAAATATTGGTCACGATTCCTTTCAAATTAACCTTACCAGCGGCAACAGCATCGATTGCCATGGGGTAGATATGACGATAACGGAAAACTGTCTTCAGCGTCAATTCTTTGTCCAGAACCAGACTCATTGGCAAAGTCATCTCGCCAGTTTTGGAGTATCCCACCAACACAAGATTTGCACCCTTCTTGGCCATATGGATGGCCTGACGGGTGGTAAACTCGGTACCAGCAGTTTCAATCACCAAGTCGCAGCCCTGTCCGTTCGTAAGCGATAACACTTCCTCAACTGCGTCCTTTTCCTTGCCGTTGATCACACCATCTGCACCCAATTCAAGCGCTTTGTCCAGTCGTTTTTGCATGATATCCACGACATACACTCGCGAAATACCCTCGGCTTTGAGCGCCATCATTGTGACCAGACCAATGCAGCCAGCACCCATTACAACCGCAGTCTGACCGGCATGTGCACCGCCCTGATTAGCCGCATGAAATCCCACTGCCAGCGGCTCGATCAGTGCGCCTTCCAACGTAGACACGTTATCCGGCAGTTTAAAGCAGAGGTCTGCTTCATGTGCAACATATTCCTGAAAAACACCATCTACCGGCGGCGTGGCAAAGAATACGACATCCGGGCACAGATTATACTTTCCCTGACGGCAAAACTCACAATGTCCGCATGTTTTTCCCGGCTCCAGTGCGACGCGGTCACCGATTGACAGATGATGTACGTTCTTTCCCACCTCAACAACTACGCCTCCAGGCTCATGTCCCAGCACAAAAGGAGGCTCTACCACATAATTTCCGATTGCACCCGTCTCGTAATAGTGCATGTCGCTACCGCAAATGCCGACATATTCCAGTTTAACTAAAACCTCATTGTCCTTCAAGGTCGGAATTGGTCTCTGTTCATACGCCATCTGCCCGATTCCGGTCATAACCGCAACCTTCATTGTTCCGTTCATCGCACTTCCTCCATACACTTTATTAAAATATTTATTAAAGTGTTTTTATTAAAGCACTTTGGTATGAGAATGTCAATAGGTTCTGAAAATTTTACAACATTGCATAAATTGAAACCTCCAAATTTGTACAAAAAAGAGCAGCAGATCTTCTCTGCTGCTCTCTTCCATATCAGGTTTATTCAATACCTGAATTTTTCTTATTCTTGGCAGAAAGGTTTTGAATAAACTCCTCGACCCACAACAATGCCGCACCAATCGCTGAAGCACCCAATTTATGCCGACAGTATTTAAAATAAGAGGCATCTGGCTCAAACGGATTGCGTCTAGCCAGCATTTCCCGAAAATCTCCTCCATACTCTTCCAAAAATCCACCCACATAACCGCCTACCATGATGTTACAGTCAAAGGTCATGCGAAGGTTATTGACGACTACGGAAAGATTTTCCAGATACGCTCGCCAAACCTGCATTAGTTCGTCCTGCTCCTTGTCTTGCAATCTGTCAAAAAAGAGCGCCAAATCTCCGCCGGTCAGTTTGGAAAGCACATTGGCGTTGCAGTAGGCGTCTACACACCCCTTTTTGCCGCAATAACAAAGTTTTCCGTTTGGTACCAAGGTATTGTGCCCCAACTCACCGGCACGCAAATGATCTCCCGTGTATAACTTTCCATCTGCCAAAATTGCTCCGCCCACACTATTGCTAAGTGACAGATACACTAAGTTTTTCAAATCATCCCGACCATACACTTCGGCCAGTCCCGCCGCATTGGCATCGTTGATAAAGGCACATGGAAAACGAATATAGCGATTAAAATTCTCCGTGTTGACGTTTTTCAGATTCAATACATGCGAAAAGGCAAGTACTTTTCCCGTATCATCTAAAATTCCCGGAAGCGAAATTCCCACACCAAGCACACGTTCCTCGGGCAGTTGCTCTTTTTGAATAAAATCTGACACGATATCTCCCAGATATCTGAAATATCCATCCGTCATGGAGAATTCTCTTCCCTCTTGTGTGTAGTGTAGCAGTTTTCCAGTAAAATCAATAGCAACAATGCCAATGTGTGTCTTGGTCACTTCCAGTCCCAGAGCGATACGGGCACCCGCAACCGGCGCAAAAGCTTTGGCCTTACGGCCTCCGGTAGAGGCAAACATACCAATTTCCTGCACCAATCCCAACGCAATCAGCTCCTTCACATTCTGAAGCACCGTTGGGCCGCTGTGTCCCAATTTTGCCGCCAAGGCCGGCTGGGAAATGCGCTCGCACGCTAAAATAGCCCGCAAGGTATCAATACGATTATTTTTTTTGACTTCTCGATTGTTACTGCTCCTACCCATATTGCCCCCCATATTGTTAAAATATTTTATAAAGTCCTTTATAATGTCCATTATAGGCAAGATAAACGCCAAAATCAAGAGTTTTTGTGTACGTTTGGAAACATTCTGCCGACTGTTCGCGAATCTGGACTTTCCCTGCAAAATCAGATATAATACAGTCAATTAACCGAACGTCTCCGCAAATTCAGTTTCGCCTTTCAAAACATTTTCTGCTTCCAACCGGTAAAACAGAAACCGGCCTGTATGGTAAACACGAATCTTTTGGGTAAGGATGTATATGTAAATGAATATAGAAGAGTTAATCAATCAAAAATATTCTTCGTTTAGTGAAAGTGACAAGGCCGTTTGGAAATATATTGCCACTCATCGCATTGAAAGCGAAAAAATGTCTATCAATGATATGGCGCAAGGGTGTTTTGTCTCCCGCACAGCTGTTATGCGATTTTCGCAGAAATTAGGATTTCGCGGATTCGCAGAATTCAAAGTTTATCTCAAAATGGAAAACCAAACCTCCGAGATTTCCGACCAGATTGACCAAGTCTGCAATACCTACCAAAATGTTGCGGACAGCATTCGCAAAAAAGACTGTGACAAAATGTTTGAGGTCATGGACAGCGCCAGACATATTTATATTTGCGGCGAAGGTATGGTACAGACATCCATCCAAAAAGAGTTCAAACGCATCTTCTCCTGCGCCGGATGCATCTTATACGACGTACCCAACGGAGAAGAATTGTTCAATCTGCTTCCACAAATCACCGAAAATGATTTCTGTATTTTAATCTCTGTCACAGGTGAAAATGAAAAAATCCTGCAAGTGGCCAAGCAGTTACTCATCCGAGGCGCACCTGTCCTGTCGATTACCAAAAAGCGTGAAAACACGTTAGCGCATCTGTGCGACTACCGGCTATATATTGAGTCCTCCAATGCAGTCGAAACCCCAATCCATTGGATTTATGAATCAACGACCTCGTATTTTATTTTAATCGATATTCTGTTCCTCAAATACATCGAATATCACAATCGAAAGGATCGAAAAGATGAAAATAGAGCAGCTGATAGAAGCACGTTACGAGCAGATGAATCCCAGTGAGCATTTGATTTGGAAATACATCAGTCACCACAGAGAACAATGCATACAGATGACGCTGCATCAGCTTGCAGACGCCTGTCAGGTGTCTCACACGACTGTACTGCGCTTTCTTCAGTCGCTCGGCATAGATGGATATCGGGAATTTAAACTTTTATTGAAGATGGAAGCACAAGACACCGCACCAGTAGACGATACCGTGATTCAGAAAAGCTGTTTCAATCTCAATCGTACAGTGAAACTAATTGAACAAACCGATTGCAGCGCTCTCTTTGAAAAAATGGACAACGCGTCCAATTTGTACATCTATGGCAGCGGTTCGGTACAAAAATCGGCCGCTAAGATGCTCAAAAGCTATTTCATTATGGCCGGAAAGGTCTTTTATGTCATCGAAGGCAGCGATGAGCGTCAAATGGCGCTGCGCACCGTGCGTCCCGGCGATGTCATCTTTCTCATATCCATTTCAGGAAATAACATCCAGATGAACACGTTTGCAAAACAGATGAAAAAAATTGGGCGTGTATGTAGTCTCAATCTGTCAGGATGGTGCAAACGAGTTAGCGACATTATGTGATTTTTATTTGCCCTTTTATACTCAAAAGTTTGAAATTGGACTGTACAGCTCACCCTATAACAGTGCATCTGGTATGTTTATTGTCTCTGAAATTCTGTCACTTAAGTATATTTCTTACCAGCGTGGTCACAAATCATCCTAAAAATCGTAAAACCTCGTTCGAACAAATGTCGAACGAGGTTTTTTCTGCTCCTCACGGCTTCAGACCATATTAAAATGCACCACAAAGCACAGTCGGCTCTATGGTGTATTGGAAATCAGGCAAAGCCTGCATCAGATGGGTTTATTTCAGTTCAGGCCAGTAACCCTTGTTTGCCTCAATCAAATCGTCTAAAATGAGTTTTGCAACACGTGCGCTCGGAACGGTCTTGGACAGGGTCAGTGCCTGCCACAGCTTCTGATAGCTGCCTTCAATCCAAGCCTCAACTGCCAGCTTCTCAACGCTGACCTGCTGTTCCATCAGACCCTTCTGGAACTGCGGCAACTTACCCTGACAAACCTTTTCATATCCATTTCGGCCAATGATGCACGGAATCTCTACCATCGCCTCAGGGTCAAAGTTTTCGATTGCGCCGCCATTGGGCACAATCAGCAACATTTTTTCCTTCGTATTAAAAGCGAGTGCTCTTGCGAGATCGACAATATATGCGGCATGTTCATCCACCTGAAATGCACAGTTCTGTGCGGTTCCCTTCTCAATGATGTCTCGAGCCGCTCCGAAAACTTCTTTTTCTCGACCATCCATCACTTGGTGGGCGCGTGTATAATTGGGGTCTGTGTGCTCAACAACATAGTCTGGGAACAGATAGTATTTCAGATAGCTGTTCGGCAGCGTGTCCGGATCCACCGCATAGACATCACGCACCTTGCGGAAGGTCTCATGCCAGCTTTCGTCCATGTGCTGATCGGAATCAATGTCGACATCGTATCCGTTCTGCTTGACATACTCCTTCAGCGCCGGCATCAGGTCATTTCCGTCCTGATCACGCACCTGCGTCCACCAGCCGAAATGATTCAAGCCAACATACTGAATGTCCAGGTCCTTCTGGTTGATGCCCAGGATTTTGGCCATGCGCAGCATGGTTCCGAGCGGCATATCGCAGATATTGATGATCTTGGAGTCCGGACGCAGGAGGCGGGTTGCCTCAGCAACGATGGCTGCCGGATTGGAGTAGTTGAGCATCCATGCGTTGGGGCTGTACTGCTCCATGTAGTCCAGAATTTCCAGAATACCGCCGATCGAGCGCATACCGTAAGCGATACCGCCGGGACCGCAGGTCTCCTGACCAACAACGCCATACTTCATGGGGATTTTTTCATCCAGCTCACGCATTGCATACTTGCCGACGCGGATGTGTGCCATGACGAAATCTGTGTCGGTGAAGGCTGTGGCCGGGTCAACGGTATACTGGAACTGAATCTGCGGCGCACGCTCTCTCAGCAGAATTTCGCAGGCACGGCCAATCCAGCTCTGCCGCTCTTCATCGTTGTCATACAAACAAATTCTCCGAACAGGAAACTCTTCCAAGTGATCGAGCAGCATCAAAATGATTCCTGGTGTAAAAGTGGAGCCTCCTCCGGCAATCGTGACTGCAAACTGTTTGTTCGACATAAGTTTTTCCTCCTGTACTATGTACATTAGTAAATATGGGTTGATTTGTTCGCTTAAATTACGCCGACCTGCATCGAAGCGAAGAAGCAGATGCCTGCGAGAAGCAGGACGACAACACTGCCGCCGACCTCGGCGAACAGGCGTCTGGTCTGAATCTTTCGGAACGCGGCCATGGGGCCGAAACCGGTGTGCTTTTTGCAGCGCCACAGGATGAGGGCAAAGCCGATCACGCCGACCGTGCTCATCATCAGAAGTTCCGCGAGGAACAGGAACGCGAGGTTGACCATCGCGTAAGGAGCGCGGCCATCACCCAGACGGCGCTGGCTGAGAATCAGGATCCAACCGGCATAGGGCTGGATCATTGCCGAGAGGAAGGAGATCGCCATGGTCGGATTGCCGGACAAAATACCCTGCGAATCCAGGCTTGCACCGCCCGTGCCGATTCCGACATAGCCGAGATACAGGAACGGCATGCAGAACAAGACTATTTTCAAGATCGTAAACCAGCGGTTCAGCTTATCGTCCTGCACTACGGACGGTACACGCAGTAATTTCTCCATTTTGATCTCCTTTTCTCAGATTATTACAACAATTCTTCTACCTGTGCACGAACCTTGGGAACCGACAGTCCCACAATGACCTGAACAGATTTGCCCTTGACCATTGCACCATGTGCGCCGATGGACTTAAAGTATGTATCGGGCTGCACAATGTTAATGTCCTTGACATTGACACGCAGACGGGTCGCGCAGTTGGTCACGTCTACAATATTATCCTTGCCGCCCAGACCTTCGAGGATTTTGACGGCCAGTTCCTGCTGCTTACTGCCCTTGAAAGCGTCTTCACCCTTGTCAGCAGCCTGCTTGTCGCGGTACTCCTGCTTGGAATAGAACTTAACACCCTCGTCATCCTCACGACCGGGAGTCTTGAAGTTAAACTTAAGGATGAGGAAGCGGAAGACTAGGAACCATACCAGCGTACCGACGAGACCGATGGCCAGCATGAGCAAGTACTGCTTCCAATGATTTGCCATGAGTGGAATCCAGTTGAGAGAGGCCATCTCGATTGCACCGCCTGAGTGGATACCAACGATACCTGCGAGGTACATGACAGTGGACAGGGTTGCTGCCAACAGAGCATGCACGACAAAGAGCGGAGGTGCGATAAACAGGAAGGTAAACTCAATCGGCTCGGTGACACCACATAAAACAGCGGTCAGCGTCATGGGAATCAAAAGTGCCAGAACCTGCTTTTTCTTCTCCGGACGCGCGGTCTTATAGAATGCCAACGCGATACCAGGACAGCCGAATACCTTAGAGAATCCAGTTGCAGTGAAACCTGCCTGCGGAACCAGTGAGCGCAGCGACTCAGTGGAAGCTGCGATTTCAGGCAGCTTGTTTGCCCAGTAAGAATACAGACCGCCCGGAACAACCGCGTTGTCGTAGTAGAACGGAGAGTATAGAATGTGGTGCAGACCGAAGGGAATCAATGCACGCTCGAGGAATACGAAAACCCAGATACCAAACGCACCTGTTGCCTTGACAAAACCTTGGAAAGCAAACATGCCAAGCTGAATCTTGGGCCAAATGAATGCTGCGAGCAGTGCGACCGGAATCATAACGAAAAAACCTATCATGAAAACGAATGTAGAGCCGTTAAACGAACCCAGCCAGTCAGGCAGCTCGGTGTCGAAAAAACGGTTGTGTAAGTAGATGACGATGCCAGAAATGGCAAGTGCACCCAACATGCCCATGTCCAGAGTCTTGATGTTTGCAATCATCGCCAAACCGCTTGTGCCGCCAACCTCGGCACTGAAGTCAACGCCGAATACCGATCCCCACTGAGAAATCATAGTGCTGAGGAAATAATGGAAGGTCAAGTATAGAACCAGCGCCTCCATGCAGCAGCGCGCGTTCTGTTTCTTTGCCATACCAATTGGCAGAGCCACAGCGAACAACAGCGGCAACTGGTTGAACACAGTCCAACCTCCCTGAAGGACTACGTTCCAGCACTGATAAAACAGGCTGTCCGGAGCAGCTAAGTCACCCATGATTGCCTGAGTTGTAAATAAGGTACCAACACCAATCACAATACCTGCAAATGCAAACAGCAATACAGGAGTAAACATTGCACCGCCAAATTTTTGAATTTTTTGCATCATACCAGGAGTTCACACCCTTTCTCTTATCCAATCCAGATGGCCACCTGAGCTGTTGAACATAGAATATCAGCTTTGTCTAGCCTTTGCAATACACTTGACCAATTACGGTATCCGAGCGATATTTTGCTACTTTAGAACTTTTTATGTGAATAATCACAGTATAAATATGAATTAGATAGTGACATAAAATAAATATATATGTTATTGGTCGTAATTTCCAAATAGTGTCTACTCGAAATTCTGCTAAAACAGTGCATCAAATGGCAATACCACACTTAGATGAGCGGCTTTTTCTCCCAGCAATTCAGTTGGTATTCACAAATCATTCTACTCTACCAAAAGTCTAACCCACGCAAAAGCCAAGGCTCAGAAGTATATCACAGCCGCTTATTCTTCCTACTATCTCCCAGACACACCTTATCTCATTTCGTTTCTGAACGTTGAGGGTTCGAGTCCCTTCGGGCGTGCCAAATAAAGTCCTTGAAATCATCGAGTGAGATGATTTCAAGGACTTTTGGGGTTCTATCACACTGCAAATTGGTCAGTTTTGACAGTTCCTGTCGAATCATGGCTTTTGTTTTGATATAATATACAAATATCCAAGTATAAAGTTAGACATGTTTACGAAAATTTACATTTTGTACACAAACAGATTGACAAATGCAATCAATCCGATTATTCTGTAAACAGAAAACAATACCGGCTTGTGACTGCTCGGCAGGCAAGACCAAACTACCGAATATGGGGAAAGTGTATTCGGCTGTTTGGTCTTTTTTGTTTTTGGGAAATGAAAAAAGAAAGGGATGTCATATGAAAACATTTACTTACCAAATTCAAGACCCTATTGGTATCCACGCGCGACCGGCTGGACAACTGGTCAAGCTCGCCTCCGGCTTTACCAGTAAAATCATCATTTCGTGTGGTGACAGACAAACTGATATTACACATCTGATGAGTTTAATGGGCATGGGTATCACACACGGTGAAGTCATAACTATCACAGTTGAGGGCGCGGATGAGCAGGCAGCAGCAAATGCCATTCAAACCTTTTTACAGGAGTCTCTATGACAGTAGCAGCACCAAATGGACCGGGTACTTACCGTATCAGCCGCGTGATTGGAAACAACTTTGTGTGCGCAGCCGATGAAAACGGAAAAGAAATCATCTTGCGCGGTTTGGGCATTGGATTCAAAAAAGTGGCAGGCGATTTGGTACCCGTACAAAAGATTGAAAAAATCTATGATATGCGTGACCCAGAAAAATCTTCCCGTTTGTTGGAACTGCTGTCAGATGTTCCGGCAGAATTTCTGGATATCAGCACCGAAATCATCAAAGTTGCCGAACAGCGCATTGGCCACCGTCTGAGCGAAAATATTTACATCACGCTTACCGACCACATCTGCTTTGCAATCGAACGATTGCGCAGCGGTATGACTTACCCCAATCATCTGCTATGGGAAATCACGAATTTCTATCCAAGTGAGTTTTCTATGGGGTTGGAGGCACTAGACATCATTGAGCAGCGGTCTGGCTATCGTTTGCCCAAAGACGAAGCCGGTTTCATCGCATTGCACATTGTGAACGCGGAAATTGATGGTGAAATGGCCGATATGGTTCGCATCACCGAACTGATTCGCAAAATCATCGACACCGTACAATCCTATTATCACATCACCCTAAACGAGCAGTCCTTAGATTACGGTCGCTTTATCACCCATCTGAAATTTCTAGGCCAGCGCGTGATGCAGAACCGCTATACCGCTGACGATGACTTTGAATTTCAGAGTATGATTGTTCGGCGCTATGGAAACGATTTTCAATGCGCAGAACAAATTAAAACGCAGCTTGAGCAGGCATTTGACATTCATTTGCCCGCTGAAGAATTAACATTCCTGACCATCCATTTACATCGTCTCACGTTGTCAATGGGCATTGAAAATGAAAAGGAGTAACGGATATGAAAGACAAAATATTTGGCGTATTGCAGCGCGTCGGTCGTTCCTTTATGCTACCGATTGCCATTCTGCCGGTTGCCGGTCTATTCCTCGGCATCGGCGGTTCGTTCACCAATGAAACCATGTTGGAAGCCTATGGGCTTATGTCCATTATGGGCCCCGGCACTTTCATCAATGCAATCTTGCAGGTGCTCAACTCGGCCGGTTCGGTCGTATTTGACAACCTGCCGCTTATCTTCGCCATCGGTGTTGCCATTGGCATGGCGAAACAGGAAAAGGAAGTTTCTGCACTTTCTTCTGTCATCGCCTTCTTCGTTATGCACGCCACGATTGGTGCCATGATTCGAGATTTTGGTGCGCCTGACCTGTCCGGTGCAACGGCCAGCGTTTTGGGCATCAACTCGCTTCAGATGGGCGTATTTGGCGGTATTGTCGTTGGTCTGGGCGTTGCCGCACTGCACAATCGTTTCTATAAGATTCAACTTCCCCAAGTACTCAGCTTTTTCAGCGGCACACGCTTTGTACCCATCATCTCGGCGGCTGTTTATCTGGTTGTCGGCATCGCGATGTACTATATCTGGCCGGTTATCCAGACTGGTATCAATGCGCTGGGCGGTTTTGTTCTGGCCTCCGGTTACGCTGGTACTTGGCTGTACGGCTTTATCGAACGTGCCCTGATTCCGTTCGGTCTGCACCATGTATTCTATATCCCGTTCTGGCAGACCGCGCTGGGCGGTACTGCAATGGTCGGCGGCACGTTAGTCGAAGGTGCACAGAACATCTTCTTTGCCGAACTGGCTACACCGGGTATTGAGCACTTTTCTGTTTCGGCAACCCGCTTTATGGCCGGTAAATTCCCGCTCATGATTTTCGGTCTGCCCGGCGCTGCACTGGCGCTGTATCGCTGTGCCAAGCCTGAAAACCGCAAGGCGGTTGGTGGCCTGCTGCTGTCGGCTGCTCTGACTTCCATGTTGACCGGTATCACCGAACCTTTGGAATTCACCTTCCTGTTTGTTGCACCGGCTATGTACGTCGTTCACTGTGTATTTGCAGGCGCATCCTACATGCTCATGCACATTCTGAATGTCGGCGTCGGCCTGACTTTCTCCGGCGGTCTGATTGACCTGATGCTATTCGGTATCATGCAGGGCAATGCCAAAACAAGCTGGCTGTGGATTCCGGTTGTTGGCGTGATTTACTTCATTGTCTATTACGTTGTATTCTCGTTCATGATTAAGAAGTTTGATTACAAAACCCCTGGTCGTGATGACAGCGAAATCAAGCTGTACACCCGTCAGGATGTCAATGCCAAGAAAGAAGGCAAGGCTGCAACCGATGGTGAAGCAGACACCACGCTTTCTCGCCAAATTATGCTGGGTCTTGGCGGCAAAGCGAATATTTCCGATGTTGATTGCTGCATTACCCGTCTGCGCTGCACCGTACACGATTCCTCTAAGGTTGACCAGCAGCTTTTGAAAGAAACTGGTGCATCTGGTGTTATCTGCAAGGGTCAAGGCGTTCAAGTCGTTTATGGCCCGCGCGTTTCGGTTATCAAGTCTGATTTGGAAGCCTACCTGTCCTCCCCTGCAAGCGATGAGCCGCAAACCGCTCCGGCTGTTGCCCCCTCCACCGATAATCATGCAACAACGGCTCCGACCACTGGTGCACCTCTGGTTATCGCCTCCCCGCTGGATGGTAAGGTCATTCCGCTTGAAGAAGTTGGCGATGGCGTATTCTCGGAAAAAATGGTTGGTGAAGGCTTTGCCGTAGAACCTACTGACCATATCGTTTATGCGCCGGCTGACTGCACGGTAACGACGGTGTTCGCTACCAAACACGCGATTGGTTTGACGACTACGAGTGGTGCAGAATTGCTCATTCACATGGGTATTGACACCGTACAACTGAACGGTGCACCCTTTAACATCGAAATTTCTGAAGGCGCTGTGCTCAAAAAAGGCGACCGCATCGGCACATTTGATGAAAAAGCCATTCTTGAAGCGGGCTACCGCACAGTAACACCGGTTATTGTGACCAATTCGGACAGCTATGAATCATTTGAGCTGCTCCATACCGGTACCGTAGCTGCGGGTCAGGATGTGTTGTCGGTCAAATAACCACACTAAAAAAAATAAGACATACAAAAACCTGTGACCATTCGTGAAGTGACCCCAAAAAGTTAGACAATATTTTGGGAGGAAAATTGTTCAAGCAGCCGAAAGGGCTTGTTGTCTG
>NZ_CALWJM010000023.1 GCF_944381005.1 uncultured Butyricicoccus sp.
GCGCGGGCAGAACAGCGCCAGCGCGCCGCTGAACAAGGGGTACAGCGCTGGCAGCAGTCGGTCAACTATGCCCAGCGCGACTTGAATCAGCTTGGAACCGAACTGCACGAAAATGAAGCGGCACTGGAACGCGCGGAACAGGCAACACAATCGGCTGGTGAAGCCATAGACGAACTGGCAGACAGTGCGGAAGAAACGGCAGACGCGGCGCAGGACATGGGCGATGAGGGGGCAGGTGCGGTTGACACGATGGCACAGGCATTGACCGGTGCGGGTGTCGTGGCTGCGCTTGACCAGATAAAAGAAACGCTGCTGACCTGTGCCGAGGCATCCAGTGAACTGTCACAAGCCCAAAGTGTGCTGACCAACACCACCAACCTGAGCGGTAGGGAGCTGGAACAGTATCAGGTGCTTTTGCGGCAGTTGTACGGTGAGAATTACGGGGAATCGCTGGACGATGTGGCGCAGACGCTGGCGACCGTGCGGCAACAACTGGATGCCGAATGGTCAACCGATGCGCTCAAGACCGTGACCCAAGACGCGATTACGCTGCGCGATACCTTTGGATATGAGGTGCAGGACAGTATTCGGGCGGCAAGTGCATTGATTCAAAACTTTGGGATAGACGGCGACGAAGCGTTCCGGCTGATTGCAGAGGGCAACCGCAACGGGCTGGACTATTCGGGCGAATTGCTCGACACCATCAGTGAATACAGTGTGCAGTTTGCAAAGCTGGGCTTGTCTGCCAATGACATGTTCAAGCGGCTGGAAGCCGGTGCCAAAAATGGCGCTTGGAATCTGGACAAAGTGGGCGATGCGTTTAAGGAATTTTCCATTCGCGTGGTGGACGGTTCGGACACCACACAAGCCGGATTTGAAGCGCTTGGCATGAATGCGGACTATATGGCGCAGCAGTTTGCAGCGGGCGGCGAAACCGCCAAAGCCGCCTTACAGCAGACCATGCAGGCGCTTGCCGATATGGACGACCCAGTACAACAAAATCTTGCAGGTGTCAATCTGCTGGGTACGATGTGGGAAGACCTTGGTGCAACGGCGGTGGTGCAGATGGCGAACATTGCTGAGGGCACCTACGGCGCGGCGGACGCGATGCAGACCTTGCGCGAAAGCCGGCTGGACGACTTAACCGAGGCATCTGAGCATTTAGACCGCAACTTGAATTTGTTGGCGGCAACGGCAGGCGATGCGGTTGTACCGGCGCTTGCCAATGTGAAAAACGCAGGCGCGGATGCGATGGCGGTTGCAACCGAATGGCTGGCGCAAAATCCGCAGGTGGTGCAGGCTGTTACCGCGCTGGTATCGGGCTTTGCACTGCTGGTATCGGGCGTGACGGCTTATACAGCGGCTGTGGCGGCTGCAAATGTTGCGACCAAGGCGTTGGATGCCATGATGAAAAACAACCCCTATGTGCTGGTTGCAACCGTGGTACTGTCTCTGGTAGGCGCAATTGGCACTTATGTGGTTATGGCGTCGTCCGCTTCCGAAAAAACACGCGAACTCAATCAAAACCTGAAAGAGATAAAGAGCACTCACGAACAAAATGTTGGCACCATCAATGCGACCGCCGAAGCCGCACAGGGGTATATTGACAAGCTGGAAGCACTGGAATCGCAGACCAATTTGACCGATGTAGAACAACTGGACTATAAACAGACGGTCGAGGAGTTAAATGCTCTGATTCCAGATTTAAATGCACAAATTGATGAACAAACTGGTTTATTGATTGGCGGCACTGAAGCGCTGCGTGCCAATACCGAAGCATGGCAAGCGAATGCGGTTGCGCAGGAGATGCAGGAGCGATATCAGGAAGTCTTGGACGGTCAAGCCGAAGCCACGGTCAACCTGACCGAGAAAAAGCTGGCGCTGCGCGATGCAGAAGCTGAGATGAGCAGCATTTATGCCGAAATGCAGGAAGTGTCGCAACAGATGCAGGAGGCAGAGGCAGATAATTCTTTGACGCTTGAGCAAAAGACCACGACCATAGAAGCCTTACAAGACCGCATGGTTATGTTGAATGATACCTATAACAGGGCAAGCGATGAAGTGAACCGACAGCGTGAAGCGGTGGACGAAGCGCAGGGTGTGTTAGATAACTATACCGAGGAAGTGGAACACGTCAGGGATGTGCAGGAAGAACTTGCCCAATCCAATGAAAACACAGCCATTAGTGCAGGCAGTGTTCAAAATGCACTTGCAAATGTGGAACAAAAATATAAAGAAATCCAAATTGCTGCGCGGCAAAGCATTGATACCCAGATTGGGAAATGGGATGAGATGGACAACGAAACCCATGCTTCTCTTAGCACTTTAAAAGCCAATTTGGATAGTCAGGTTGCGTATCTTCAAGATTATAATGCCAATCTTGAGGCGCTATCCAATCGCAGCGTCCAAGGCGTAGATGTTCTGGTACAAGCATTGTCAGATGGTTCTGCGGAGAGCGCAGCAATTTTACGCAGTTTGGCAGATGCCAATGATGACGAGATAGAAGCCATCATTGCAAGTATGGGAAAAGTGGAGGAAGGAAAGGAAGCCTTTTCCGACACAGTTGCACAGTTAGCCCCAGAAGTAAAAAGCGCGATGGATGCAGCCATTGCGGAAGCAGACCGTTACGATGAAATGTACACGGCTGGTCAAAATGCGATGCAGGGTGCTGTGAATGGCGCAGAATCTATGCGCACCAACATTTGGAATAAGTTTCACGAAATGGGCGTGCTGTCCGATGCTGCTTATAAAGCCGGTCTGGACGAACATTCCCCGTCAAAGAAAACCTTTCAGGCAGGCGTATGGGCGATGCAGGGCGCGATTTTGGGCGCGCAGTCCATGCGCAATCCTGTTTTTGGTGCGTTTATGGGTTTGGGGCTTTATGCAGCCAATAAGTTTGCAGAGAAATGCAAAATTGAACTTGACCCCGAACAGGCGGCAGAGCAAGCCGAAGCACAGATGCAGGCGTATGTCGATGAGATTGAGCAGCAGACCGACCATGCCAAAGAGGTGATGGAACAGGCGGGTGAGGACATCCAGAAATCTTTGGTTGAGCGCGGGTACTCAGAGGACATGGCCAAGGAATTTGTCAGCCGATATGGTGAAATGTGTCAGCAGGCGGTTGAAGAAGTTCAGGATGCCAAGGACGAGATGCAGGAGCAGCTTGACGGCTTGCAGAAACAATGGGAACAAGCCGTTCAGGAGAAGGACGAGTACGAGAAAAAGCTGGCTGATTTTGGTGAGCTGTATACCAAAGAAAAGGAAGAGAACAAGGACAGTTACAAGTACAAATTAGCCGATATTGAGAAACAGACCGAACAAATGCGGCATTATTATGAGGTGCTGGGACAGCTTCAGCAGCGCTTGCCGCAGCAATTGTTCAGTGAGATTTTGGGCATGGGTCTGGAAGATGCGGCTGGTTACGGGGAAAAGCTGCTCGCGCTGAGTGAACAGGAATTTGATGATTATATTGCGGCGTGGGAGGAAAAACAGCGCCTAGCTGGCAAGATTTCGTTGGAGTTCATGGGCGAACAGATACGCCAGTGTCAAGCCGAGTACGAAGCCAAAATGCAGGAATCTATGGAGCAGCTAAAAAAGATGTCGTTTGACGGCGGTGCCGAAATGGTTCGCAAGCTGACACAGGGGATGCAGTCCGAATACAGTGAGCTGATAGCCGAATCCAAAAAGATGCATGAACTGATTTTCAGTACCCTGAGCGGCGAACGGGGCTTTCGCGTGAGTGCGGCCGATGTGGACGGCTCACACGCGGGCGGCTTGCCCTATGTGCCGTATGACGGCTATATTGCCGAACTACATAAGGGCGAGCGGGTACTGACCAAAGAGGAAGCCAGCGCTTATATTAACCGGTGCATGGCAACTTCTCTGGATATTTCCGAGCCGGTCATAGACAGCGCCCAAGTGGCATCCATGGTGGGGTCAGCCCTGTCCACCATTCTGCTGGGGGTCAATCCGGGCGGCAGTGGTGACTTGCATTTGACCCTGTCAGTGGATGGCACCGAGTTTGCACGCGGGACTTTGCCGCATTTTCGGGCGGCGGCTGACCAGTCTCCCGAAATCAAGAGTGATATTTCCATTCGATAAGGACGTGACAGCGATGAAAAAGACCCCACAACTTATCATAAACGGGATAGAACTGCCGTTTGTGAGCAACGACCGGTATCAGGCATATGAGGATGAACTGGGCGTCGTGGAAACGATGGCAGACGGTTCCAGCGTATTTGAGATACAAGGCATGGTGTGGCGTGCGCACTATTCTTGCGATAAGCTGCCAGACCAGACGCTGCGCGCCCTGCTGCCGCTTTTGCGGCGCAAGCAGGAACTTTCGGTCTTTTTCATCCCAGAGGGCGAACAGGATATGCAAACGGCGGTGATGTTCTGTGAGGATTTACAGACCCGTCCCAGCGTGGCATTTGCCAAGGATGGCGCGCCGGTTTGGCACAATCTATCCTTTAAGCTGCGCGAGGTGTATGCCCATGCTTAAACCATCCGATGCAGCAAACCGTGCGTTGACTGCGCGGCGTAGGCAGATGACCGCCCGCGCTACATTTGACCTGAGAGACCCCGACGCGGTAGTGACAGGGGCGCAGACCAATACCAACGGCAAGTACAGTCAAATTGCGCAGGTGTATGACGCGATAACCGAGCAAAACGACCTCAAAATTGGCACGCTGGAGAAAGACCGGATGCAGTTGGATGGGTCTTGGGCATTGCCGCCGGGCAATCCGGCAGACTTGGTTGAGGAACAAATGGGCTGGTGGTGCGGCACGGTTTCGGGTGCAGACTGCGGTTTCGCCGAGCCGTACCCATATCTTGAAATCACGTTTACTGGTCTGTCCGTGTTGCAGGTGTTCACGCTCTGGTTCAGTCAAAATGCGTATGACGGGTACGGTGTGGCGTTCCGGTTGGACGTGTACAGCGCGGACACGTTAGCGTATACACGCACCGTGACAGAAAACACCGAATACAAAGTTGTCCTGGACAAATTTGCCGTCTATGACCCGACCCGCGTGCGCGTGACGGTCATGCGGTGGTCACGACCCTACTGTTACCCGCGTATCACAGATATGTTTTTGGGGCTGTTCGAGCGGTGGACAGGCAGAGAGATTGCAAGCCTTGATGTCCTGACCGAATCCACCTTTACCGGTCTGAAATTGCCCTATTCGACCTGTGATTTGCGGGTGTATAACCGGAACCACCGGTTTGACCCATATGCACCCGATTCGATTTTCCAGTCCATTGAGGAGCGGCAGGCAATCCCGATTGATTGGGGCGTGTATCTGCCAAGCGGAAAAATAGAATGGATACCCGGCGGGTGGTATTATCAGCAATCGGGCGGCTGGGAAATCAAAGGGCTGACCGTCAAGTGGTCGCTGGTGGACATTATTGGCATGTTGGTCAAGCGCAATTACAGCCCGCCCGAAGTGCTGCCCACAACACTTTCTGGTTGGGTCGCATCCATCGTGGCTTGCTTGGGGGTCAATCTTGCCGAGCGCTATGTGGTGGATGACGATGTAAAAGATTTGGAACTGACCGCAGAGGCTGAGGACGTGCAGGACAAGACGTGCGGTGAGGTGCTGCGCTTTGCGTGTCAGGCAACGGCGACATGGGCGCATCAGGACTTTGCAACCGGCTTTTTACATGTGTCCAAGCGTGGCTATGAGGCCGGAGCCAATATCACGGGCAGCAATATGCCAAGCTGGCCGGTGATGGAAGCCAATGACGAGATTGCAGACATTACCTTCAAATTGGATGAAGGGGAAGTCACGTTCCCCGGCACCAACACCGAAAGTGACACGTCCCTGACCATTAACAACCCGTTTGTTCATACGACCGATGATGCACGGCGCGTGGTGTCCAATGTTTTGAGCCAGTATGGTGGGCGAAAATTCACCATTCGCAGCCGTGGCAATCCGGCAAGTGAAACCGGTGATATTGATACCGTGGCGACTGCATTCGGCACCAGTATTTCGGCACGCCGGTATAAGCATCAACTCAAGCTGGAAAACGGTGTCATGCGCAATCTGCCCGCCTATCTGATTCAGACCGCGACCGATAAGAGATACGACCACAAAATTATCCTGATTGGTGCCGGAAAATGGCAAGCGCCAGCGGGTGTTACAAGCCTGTTTATACAGCTTGTTGGCGGTGGTGACGGTGGCAATGGTGGCATGGGTGGTTCGTATGTCAAGGGCGGCGGTGAGCGTGAGAATACGCCGGGTACAGGCGGGTATGGCGGATTGGTTTATGCCCGCGAAATCCAAATCAACGAACAGCAAACCTTTGATTATGCATGTGGTGCAGGTGGTAAGGGCGGCGCAGGCGGCAAACAACAAGAGTGGGCAGGCTGGCAAAGCGGCCCCGGAAAAGCTGCAACACCCGGCGAGCCGGGAACGGCTGGTCAGCCAACTACGTTCGGGGCATATTCCAGTGCAAATGGGGTGCGGTATGAAATTGGTATTACCGATGTAGATACTGGTGCTTTTTATGGTGCAAAAGGCGCGGATGGTTTGGAACAGAAAAATAACCCCGGCAAAGACGCAGAGGAACACACGGGTAATGGCGGCGACGGCGGGGACAGTGGCACACATGCGTACTACACCAGCGAGCACCATTCGTTCGACGAGGGTGGCGGCATCTCCTATCAAGTTTGGGGCGATATCCGCGATGGACAACCGGGCGGTGATGGCGCAGACGGCGTTATTATTGTCCAATACAATGACCCGTGAGGTGAATCATGCAGCCATTAAACTACAACCACACAACGCGGGATTATTACAACTACACCGATTTGAACCGCATGGATGACTGGACAAAGGCAATTCACACCAAATTGCTAGATTTGGGTTATAATGCCCCTATTTCGACGAGGGCGGTGTGGAAATACGGCGATTACCCAACCGTGGGCGAGCTGGCGCGCATTCGCAACAACATCAATTCGCTGCGCAATCACTTTTTTTCACCGCCAGAGTGGCGGGAGTTAAAGGCGGTATACCGCGAAGATGGGCGCGAAACCATTACCGCCGAACAAGTCAACGCCCAAGAGTGGGACTTGCAAATGATTGATAATGCCATAGAATCCATGCTTGCATCGTATCCGTATGCAGGCGAGTGGAACGCAGGGGAGGCGTAAAGATGAAGGATATGGTGCCAAAGGGCACGGGTAACAGCCGCTTTTTGCGGTCGAGTATTGCGGCGGATATCACCCATGAAGAACTGGTTGCCCTTTTGCGGTCTGGCAAGTTCCCGGTAGATTTCGCCGGACTGAACAGCGCGGGCATACAGGTACAGGGGTCGGCGTATAACAAAGCTAACGTTTTACCTGATAATTTGTGCAGTATATTAGGTATATCAACCGATTCAGAACCAAAGGATGCCTTTTTAAAAGTCTCGTCCGACAGGGGACTTAAAATTGGGGATTCTATTCTATCAGAGAACACATTGCCAAGCAATTTTTTACCTTGTGATGGAAGATACATAGATAAAAATACTTACAGCCAATTAAGTAGCATAATAGGGACTAAATATGGTTTCTTTCGGACAAAAAAATCAACTACAAAAGTTCAGCATGGAAGTTCATCAAATAACACATGCAAGATTGTATGCAGCAGTGCTGGTGATTATATGGTGGCATCTTACACATACTCTGGAGATGCATCTCCTTTAATTTGTAAGTTGTTGTTCGGTTCTAAAATAGGAAGTTCACCAATAAAAACCTTAAATATAGGTACTTTAGGGGTGAATCAGAACCCTACTTTTGATTGCGCTTTTCTTGCTGATGGAGATGTTGTCATAGCTGCTCATAATAGGTTTGGGACGGATATAAAGTTAGCTGTATACTCTACAGATGGTACACAAAAAGCGTTTAGCACCTTTCAGTTAAGTGGCATGACCAGACCCATGATAGGGATGACATCAGATATTATTGGTACTACATGGCTAATTGCACAGGATAGGAGTGGGAAAAAAACCTATTACTACGAAATTACAAACACCCTAACTCCCAAATTAGTTGACACACAAACATTGTATCATAGTTTACAAGGTAACGGGTATCAGACATATAAATTATCAAGGTTTATGATAGGTAAAGTGGGCGCTTACTACTTTTTAGGAAATAAGCGTGGCACCAGCCTTTCAAGTCTGTCAACATATTCTATTGATGGAAAAAGCTCTACTTATGTTTATGATATCAAGCAAGATTCTAGTGGTGTCTTATATGTTCTCTTGTACACTGCAGATTTAGTGTTTACATGGTACAAGACTACAGACGGTACAACATTTACAAAAGTTGCCTCTGGAAAGAATTACAATGAACACCCTTCTCCTTTAGCTCCTGGGATATTCCTTTCTGATGGTATACACATGTTTAATTTCACCGGAACCAATCAATCAAACCCAATGAAAGAACATTGGTACAAAGAATCCTCACCATATCTTGGTCAAAATATTGGGTATTTAACGCAGTCTTGTATTGATGTAAGTTCTAAGCTGCTGACGAATTCAGGCTTTGTTGTGCCATACTTCGCTAAACTGAATGATTCCAGCTTGGTAACCAATGCGTCAGAGCTAGAGTTAGGGCTATTTTCGGATGACTATAAAATTAAAATGCCTATATACGAAATTGATGGTACATATATGCAAATGAAAGTCAAAACATGAGGGGTGATAGCTTGCGTTACTGCTTATTTTATGACGAAAAGGAAAACTTAATCGGGTTTGGAATTGACTGCGCTCCTAGCGATGGCATGAGAGAAGTGAGCCGTGAGGAATATTTCAACATTACTGGTGACCCACGGGCAGCAAAAGAGCCAGAACCCACACCAGACCCCATAGAGAAATTGGAGCAAGAAAATGCTCTATTAAAGCAGCAGGTACAAGCGCTAACCGAACAGGCAGCCTTCCATGAAGAAATCTTCGTGGAACTGGCTGAGGTGATTTATGCGTAAGCTATGCGCAAATGTTGCGCTGGCGATATTATATTTTTTTATGTCGAGAGGAGAAAAGACGATGATGGCAATGTTATTCGCACAGAGAGTGATTCTGGGAACTTCGGAATTTGGCAAGGTACCCGCCAAACTCAAGCCGCAGGTCGCGTCTATCTTGATTGATGAGTGTGGTTTGCCTGAACTGGTGCCGGGCGAATATGGCGGCACCGCCGATGCAGAAACGGTGTGACCGTATGGCAGTACATTTGACCAATGCAAAAGCCGCCCTGCTCAGTGGGGCGGCAGTGGTGGGCGGAGTGCTCAGTGAGTTATTTGGCGGCTGGGATGCAGCAATGGCGACGTTGCTGATGTTTATGGCAACCGATTATATTACCGGTCTTGTGGTGGCTGGTGTGTTCCAAAATTCGGACAAGACCGAATCGGGCAGCCTGAGCAGCACAGCAGGCTGGCGCGGTCTGTGCAAGAAAGGGATGACGCTGGTTGTTGTGCTGGTGGCTGCTAGGCTGGATATTGTGCTGGGCACGTCGTTTGTGCGGGATGCGGTTGTGATTGCCTATCTTGCAAATGAGACCATCAGCATCATTGAAAACGCTGGCTTGATGGGTCTGCCGGTTCCGGATGTCATCATGCAGGCGATTGAACAATTACAGGGTAAAAAGAGTGAATAAAAATAAAGGTGTCCAAATTGGACACATACAAGGAGTGATATTGTGAAAGGCATTGATGTGAGCAAGCATAACGGCGCGGTGGATTGGGCACGCGCAGCGGGCAGCATTGACTTTGCCATTATCCGCGCTGGGTACGGCAAGACCTATGTAGACCCATGGTTTGAGCGCCATCTGGCGGGCGCACAGGTAGCAGGGCTGCGCGTGGGTGTGTATCATTACAGCTATGCTCTGAACGCCCAAGATGCCCGCACAGAGGCACGGCATCTGCTGGATATCATCAATGGTCGCCGGTTTGATATGCCGCTTTGGTTTGATATGGAGGACGCAGACGGGTACAAAAAGAAGCATGGTTTTTCCTTTACCCGCTCTAATATCTCTGCTATCACCCAAGCGTTCATTGATGTGATTCGTGCGGCTGGATACAAATGCGGTGTATATGCCTCTAAAAGTTGGTTTGAAGATTATATCCATGTGGATGCGGATGCCGTTTGGCTGGCACAGTGGGCAGACAAGCCCACCTATGGCGGTAAATTTGATATCTGGCAGAACAGTGACAAAGGCACCGTGCCTGGCGTGACCGGCAAGGTGGACACCAACATCTTGTACACAGAGTTTTGGAACGAACAGGAGGATGAAGAAACGATGAAAACCTACACGCATACCGACCAGATGCCCGACTGGGCGCAGAACACTTTTAGACGGCTCATTGATGCCGAGATTGTCAAGGTGGACGACAAGGGCGAAATCGCTGTGCAGGAGTGCAGTGTGCAGCCGATGGTTTATCTTGACCGCTTGTGCGGCGGGCAGATTGAGAAGCTGCCGGACGCAATCAAGGTACTGCAAACAGCAATCATGTAATCTATCCGGGGTGGGGAGACCTGCCCCGGAAAAAATTCACCACAAAGGAGAACAAACGTTTGATATGGATGGTTTTATTTCATGGATTGGCGGTAAGAAATTACTGCGTGACCAAATCATTGCACGATTTCCCGAACAGTATGGGCGCTATATTGAGGTATTCGGTGGAGCGGCTTGGGTGCTGTTCCACAAGGACAGGCACGCGCCTATGGAGATTTACAACGATGCAAACAGTGAATTGGTCAATTTATTTCGGGTTGCCAAATTTCATGCAGAGGAATTGGCACGTCAGCTTGATATGATGCTGATGTCGCGTGAAATGTACTATGAGGTGCGTGACCATGACACCTGTGTGACCGATATCCAGCGGGCTGCCCGTTTCTGGTATTTGCTTCAAGCGTCGTTTGGGTCAGATATCCGAAGTTTCGGCTGCCGTCCGAAAGACCTTCAGCGAGCGGCAGCGCGATTGCCAGAGGTACAAAAACGTTTGCGCCGTGTCTTGATTGAGCACAAGGACTTTGCCGCCCTGATTGCGCAGTATGACCGGCCGGATGCGCTCTTTTATTGTGACCCGCCTTATTATGGCACAGAGGATTATTACACCGCACAGTTCACGCAGGCTGACCATATCCGCTTGCGGGACAGTCTCCACAGTATTCAAGGAAAGTTTGTTTTGAGTTATAATGACTGTCCAGAGATACGAGAACTATATAGTGGGTATCATATTGAGGAACTGGAGCGGCAACATAACTTGAAGCCAAAGGAACGGTATCATGAATTGCTTATCCGTAACTTTGAATAAAGTGGGTTATTTGATGGGTTTTGCACACAAAATTGAAGCTGCGATATAAATGGAGTATAATGACATAATGCGGTGATAAAAATATAAAATAGATTAGATTAAGCTATTTTTGCAACAAAAAATCCCACCTGAAAACAGGTGGAATTTTTGTGCAAATGGTGGAGACGAGGGGAATTGAACCCCTGTCCGAAAGCACATCCACGAGGATTTCTCCGGGCGCAGTTTGTCAACTAACATTCCTGCCACAGTGCGCCGGCAAACAGGCTCACTGCTTTCGTAG
>NZ_CALWJM010000024.1 GCF_944381005.1 uncultured Butyricicoccus sp.
GATTACGGCATCTGCGGCGACCTGTTCAAGGTAGTTCCGCTGATGATTGACGCAATCCGCGCAGCAAAGGAAAGCAAATAAATAAAAAAGAGGTATGGCAGATGAAACTGCCGTACCTCTTTGTCTTTGGACGGAGATGTTATAGGAAAAGTTCGTTTTGCTTGGGTTGACTGCAAACCGGCTGCAATTTTTGCGTGATACCGGCGAGCAGCGCAGCAGGCAAAGCGCGCGCCTGTTCAGGACAAACGCGGATGCAACGCATACAGGAAATGCAGGTTTCAAGCGTCTGTTGTGGGGCATCAAGCGGAATGGCGCCCACAGGGCAGGCGCGTGCGCAGGTGCCGCAATTGGTGCATTGTTCGGCATCGGTTTGCGGGTGCATGGGGGAAGGTGCGTAAGGACGATAGGGACGGTTGCCGGGCAGGGCGGGGGCAGAGTGGTCATGGCGTGCCAGCTTGTCTGCAATCTGCTGTGCGAAGGCGGTTAACTGTTCCAAGTCCTTGGCATTGGGACGGCCTGCACCGTATTGCCGTGCAATGGAGTGTTCGGCGATTGCGCCCACGCCAGCGACACACTGAAAGCCCTGTTCGGTCAGCACATCATGCAACTCAACGAGGGTGTCTTCAAACGCACGATTGCCATAAACAGCAACCAGAATAGCGGCTGCCCCGTGGCCCTGAATTTGGCGCAGGCGTGTGACTGCGATTGCGGGCACACGTCCGGCGAAAGCGGGAACGGCGACGATACACTGGTCGTCTGCACAAAACGAGACGGCAGAGAAGTCAGCATCGGCACAGCAAAGGTCGATGGTTTGCCCGACACCGCCAAGCGATTGGGCAAGCTGGACGGCAACGCGGTGTGTACCGCCGGTGGGACTGAACACAATCAATTTCATGGAGAGATTCGCTCCTTTGAACTGGCCACGATTGGGAAGAAAGGTGGACAGCCGTTTTTTTTCATTATACGCGCTCAATGCACCAAGCGCAAGAATATATCCTGCAAAGCCGGTCGAAAAACATATCGAATGGGTATATTTCATGTTTTCTGTCTGTTTGCTCTTGCTTTTCACATGCGCTCCGGCTATAATGACTTTAAAAAGGAGATGATTCAATGCAGCAATTTGGATATATCGGAACCTATACAACCGGGCGCAGTCAGGGAATTTATCGCTTTTTGTGGGATACTGAGACCGGTCTGATGGAAGAACCCGAACTGTTTGCTGCCGTGCGTCATCCCAAATGTATCGCACGCAAGGGCAATGTTCTGGCGACTGCGATTGCGCTGGAAGGCCGGGCAGGGGTTGCGCTTTGGGATGCAAAGCACCCGCACACACCGCCGATTTCCATGTACTGTCCGGAGCATCAGCCGCCTTGTCATGTGCGCTTTTCCGGCTCCAGCCTGCTGGCGACCAATTACCATGAAGGACTGTTTACGGTTTACCGGTTGGACAGCCACAATTTGTCCTGTGCCAGTCAAATCGCCTGCGGCGAAAAAGCTGGCTGTCATCAGTCGCTGAGCCGTCGGGGGTATATCTTAGTTCCCTGCCTAGAACAAGACCAAGTGCGCATTTTTGACCGCAAATTCTCCCCGCGCGGTGTGATTTTGTTTCCGGCGGGCAGCGGGCCGCGTCACGGCGTTTTTGACCCGCGTGACCGTACCCTATGGATGGTGACCGAGCGCAGTCACGAACTGTATCATTTTGTGTTTGCGGATACGCGCTTTCACGAATTGGACTGTGTACCGATTTTGTCGCGGGAAGAGGTTGGGGAGGACGTGTTCACGACTTCTACAACAGCGGCAATCCGGCTGTCGCCCGATGGCAGATTTTTATATGTCTCGACGCGCGGTGCCGATGTGTTGACCGTGTTTGCGATTGACGAGATAAGCGCACAGCGGATTCAGCAAATCCCTTGCGGCGGCCGTCATCCGCGTGATTTTGTGTTGTCTGAGGATGGACGGTTTTTATTGGTGCTGTGCCGGGATTCCGATGACCTGTTTTGTCTGCCGCGTGACCCGCAGACCGGTTTGTTGGGCGAGTGTGTTTCCCATATTTCTGTGCCAGAAGGCAGTTCTATTTGTCTATAAGTCTATAAAAATGAAAAATCCTGCCAGATGGCAGGATTTTTTTGTTAATGGTTGCCGCAGCCGTGATTGCCGCAGGTATGTCCTTGTTCATGGTCGTGGTGATGATTGCAGGTGGTGTCCGGGTCATAGCGCAAGGTACCGTTTTGCAGCGCCTCAACTGCGGCCTGTGCGTCACCGGTCACGCCCGGATAGAGTGTGATGCCCGCTTGGGCAAGCGCGGTACGTGCGCCGCCGCCAATGCCACCGCAAATCAGGGTTTGCACACCATGAGACTGAAGAAAACCAGCCAGTGCGCCGTGTCCCTGTCCGTTGGGGTCAAGCATCTGCTTGTCACCGGTTTCGGTGTCCACCATTAAAAATTGTTGGCAATGCCCGAAATGCTGAAAAACCTGACCATTTTCATAGGTAACTGCGATTTTCATGGAAAATGCCTCCTAAGTGCATATGTTGTACCATTAGCATACCGCGAATCATAATAAAAGTCAAACCTAGAAATGGCGGTCAGGCAACAATCGGTCGGGGAAAACAGGGCATATTCGCCTGTTTGCATCCCATAGGATGGGGCAGGAGGGATGCACGATGGCGAGAAACTGTAAAATTGTGTGCAAACATCGATTTCAGAACGGTCAAGCGCCGGATTTGCGGCAGTTGGCGCAAAAGCTGTGTGCCGTGCAAAAGGAGGTCAGACCCCATGACTGAACGGGTTGCAATCTATTGCCGCTTGTCCGAGGAGGACCGCGACAAGGAAGGGGCGGACAGCCAGAGCATTTGCAATCAAAAAGCGTTGCTGCGTCAGTACGCGCAGGCGCACGAGTGGAAGGTCGTGGCAGAACTGTCGGACGATGATTACGCCGGTGCAGACCGCAACCGCCCAGCGTTTCGCGCATTGATTGCAGGAGCCGAGCGGGGCGCATATGATATCATCCTGTGTAAGACACAATCGCGATTTACCCGTGAAATTGAGCTGGTCGAGCACTATCTGCACGATTGTTTCCCGCGATGGGGTGTGCGCTTTGTCAGCGTGGTGGATAACGCCGATACTGCCGTACACACCAATAAAAAATCGCGCCAGATTCATGGACTGATTAACGAGTGGTATCTGGAAGATTTGTCGGAAAATATTCGCGCAGTGCTGACCAGCCGCCGGAAAAGTGGGCTGCATATCGGGTCAACCGCACTATATGGCTATCAGAAAGATGCCGACCGGCGTGGACATCTGCGGGTTGACCCGGTCACCGCGCCGGTCGTGCGTGAGGTGTTCGACTGGTATGCGCAGGGTGTAAGCCAAACAGCCATTGCACAAAAGCTGAACGAGCGGGGGGAACCCAGTCCGGCGGCACGCAAGGGCAGAACACAAACGTTTTGGCGCGCCTCGACTATTGGTGCGATGCTGCGCAATGCCATGTACCGGGGGACTTTGGTGCAGGGGCGCTACGGCAGTGAATCCTATAAAACACGCCGTAACCGTCCGCGTCCGAAAGAACAATGGTACTGCGTGCCCGATACGCATGAACCGCTGATATCACAGGAGGTGTGGGAGCAGGTGCAGCAGAGATTAAACCACCATGCACGCCCTTCACGTACTCCGGCAGTTCACCGGTTTTCCGGAAAGGTGTTTTGTCAGTCGTGTGGTGCTCCTCTGTGTATCACGACCACACGAGGGGTTCGATACTTACAGTGTGCCGCGCGTCATGCGGGAAAGGATTGTGAGGGCGCTTTTGTTGCCGAAATACGCTTGCAACAGGCGGTTGCGCAAGCCATGCGTGAACTGCTCGACCGATATCAAACCCAATTGCAAACTTTTGTCGAGCAGATGGAACCGATGCAGCACAACGGGCAAGGCGAACTGGAACAGTGCCGTGCAGCACAAATACGATATCAAAACAGCTTGCAGATGCTGTATCTTGACCGGGCAGCCGGACGGGTGCGCCACGCGGATGGGGAAGCCATACGTCAACGGCTGACCGGCGATTTGAACCGCTTGGACGAGCGGATAAAGCAGTTAGAGCGCCAAGTGCTGAAAACAGAACAAAAAAAAGAAAACCCCCAAACACAATGGGAGCTGCCAGAACAAATGTTGCCGCGATTCGTAAGCCGCATTTTGGTTGGGCGGCGGGCGACAGGCACACGGGAAGTGCTGGTCACAATCGAATGGGCGTTTTAAGTTGTGTCGGCAACCGGGCACGCTCTGCTGCAAGGTCTTCAAATAAGTCGGTGATGGCGTCGCCCTTGGATTGCAGCGCCGCAGCCGAGAACGGAACACCTGCCGCTGACTGCGGATAGATACCGGTCGTGTGGTCAACAAAGTAGGCATCGAAGCCACCCTCTTTGATTTGCTCCGGCGTCAGATTGCGTGTAAGCTGGTAGACAATAGCGGCAATCATCTCCTGATGTGCCATTTCTTCGGCGCAAAAGAGATACATAATATAAGTGCACGAAATCAAATAAAAGTTGCAGTTATTGCAGAGAATATGGTGTTTGTTGCTCTTTATGGAAGGTCTGTGTTGTCAAAGCGTGGAAAGATTTCAACATGCAGGTCGGTCTTGTTGTTTGCACGGGTGCGGCGAATAGTCTTGGTGTAGGTCACATGGTCAAGAATGGATTTCAGCAACTGATTTTGTTCCAGACAGGTATCTGCATCATAGAATGTGTCTAGTACATGCTGCATACGAGGCACGATTTGGGTGCGCTGCTGTATGAGTTTTTGCCCCTGTTCGATTTCACTTTGCAGGGCGGCTTGTTGGGACAGTAGGGCGGTTCGCTCGTCCTGAATGGCAAGTCGGCGTGCGCGGAAGTCCTCAGCAGAATAAACTCCGGTTTCTACCAGTTCAAAGGCGCGTTCTTCCCGCGCCTGATTTTTTTTCAGCTTGCGCGAAAGTTGTTCCAGTTGGCGGCGTTTTTGTCCAATGTTGGGCAAAAAATCTTCCGGTCGATTGCAGGACAATTGGAACTTTTGCAGCCATATGCGCATCGTTTCCAGCAATAGGCTGGTCACTTCGTCCATGTTGGAAGCGACGGTCGAACAGCCACGAGTCGTGCAGATAAGCTGCGCGGGGCCAGAGGGCATGTTGCGCCGCTGCATCCGCTTGCCACAGACAGAACATACCATAAGGCCGGAAAGCGGATTGTTCAGCCCGTGTACATGCGGCACAGGTGGGCGCTTGTTTTGGCGCAAAAGCTGGGATGCCAAATGAAACTGTTCGGGTGAAATCAATGGTTCATGCCGTCCGGTGAACAGTTTGACTTCGGGATTGACCGGACGGGAAACTGTCACTTCACCGCCTTGCATGGATTTGATGCGCGGACGATAAGACGAAGTGATATAACCGGCATAGTGCACATTGCGCACAAGGCGTTGAATGGTGGCAGCCGTCCAAGTGCCGCCGCGTGGAGCCGGTATGCCCTCGGCGTTGAGCTGCATGGCAATGGCGTGTTGTGGTAATCGGTCTTGGGTGAGCAGATGGAAAACGCGCTGTACAATAGGGGCGGTTTCGGGGTCGGGTACAAGCGTCCATCCCTTTTCATGCTGCAATTTTTGACGCTGATAGCCATAGGGAGCGATGGAGCCGATATACTTGCCCTCCTGTGAGGAAGCGCGCCGTCCGGCTTGCTGCCGTTTGTTGATGGCTTTCCACTCAAATCGGGAAAAAAACATGCCAAAATCCAGCATATCTTCATCAGCGGAATCGTTTGGGTCGTAGATTTTATCGGGCGTAATGATAAGGGTGCGCGTGTACTTGAACGCATTGGCGATAATGCCTTGGTCGATTTGGCTGCCGCGTGTTAAACGGGGCACTTCCATGACCAGAACAGCATCCCATAGACCGGCTTCCAAATCGTGTAAAAGTGCCTGCATTTGTGGTCGAGAGGCAATAGTTTCGCCCGAAACAACTTCGGGATAGATTTTGCCGACGGCAACGTGCAGCCGGTCGGCAAGCGATAATAAGGTTTGCCGGTGGCGCGAAAGGGTATCGCCATGCCCTTTGGATTCATCGTCCAAGTCGGCACGAGATTTGCGCAGATAGATAGCGGCACGCAGACCGCGCACGTCGATTTGTGCCGTATTGACCAACTCCTTTCTTTGATACATAAGCAAGACCCGCTCCCAATAGACTTGGGGCGGGCTGCATTAGGGTTGAAATGTCTGTGCGAGTGCTTGCAGAACCGGCAGAAAAACCGCGTCAATGCGCTGGGCAATTCTGGTTGCAAGTTCGTCGTCGTAAATATGCGACATGCTGTTGCGTGAACGCAGCATTTCCAGCCAAATTGCTTGGTCGTCGATTAAACCGGCGGCGTATGCTTCCTGCAAGACCTGCTTGGGGAATTGCAAATCAGACACGCCTTGCTCGGTCATGTATTCTTTGAGCGATTTCCACGCAAGTTCAAAGCAAAATTCAAACCGTTGAATCATACCATCTCGAATGGATTCCATGTGGTACTGATGATAGTCTTGAACCGCTTCTTCCAGACGCTGCACGGCGCGCACAAAGTTTTCTCGTTTGGTTTTATGGGGCTTCATAAAGGGGCACCTCGTCTCGATGAATTTCGGCCAGCAATTCAGGGCTGCTGTGGTCGTCGATAAATACGATATCAAATTTGAGTAAGGTCGGAAGCTCGTCGATACCGTCCCAAAATGCGCTTTCCTGCGCTCTTGGCAAACCAAATACAGCAAGGTCGATATCGCTGCGCGGGCGTTCTTCATCCCGCGCACGAGAGCCAAAAAGCACCACACGTTTCGCGCCCAAACGTTGTCCAAGAATTGCAAGTTCACTTTTTAACGGTTGTGGCAACATGAAAAGCCTCCGTTTTACAGCAACGATATTATCAGGCGAATCAGCAAATACACCACGCTAAAACCAAAGCAGATACCTGTAATCACACGTTTGAGATTGTTTGATACATATGATGTTTTATATTGTAGTGTACCGTCAAGTATGAGAGGGAATAAAAGCAGGATGCAAATAGGCATGGGAATGTTCAAATGAAAAGCACCAATCAAGCCACATATATGGCCGATTATCATACCAAAGCAACGGGAACAGACCGGCATTTGATAACCGTGAATAAAAAAGCTGCGTTCTGGCATCTGATGACAGCATTTAGAACAATATTCCATAGATTTCATCCATATTTTATCACGGGAGGTCATACCTTAAATTTATTACCGCAATGATTACAAACCCAGTAGTGTGTAGTAGAAGACTTTCCTTTGCCCATTCCACATAAGCCGCATAGAAAACCGACAGGACCAAGGCATAATACGCCAAGACAGCCCTTTCCAACTCCGAATCCCTGTGTTGAACTGTTGACTTCTGAGATAACTTGGCAGTCTTCTTGACCGCATTTTGGACATTTCATAAGTATCCTCCTAAAATTTATTTTATATGTTATGCGTTCTGAACCATGTTAGGTTCAGAACATTTTTTATATCTGCCGCTGGCGTTCAGGTCGGCGGCGTATTCACAAACTTTTTCCTGTCCTTGTTCATTTAAGGCATGAAAATTAGAAAGCAATATTTTCTCTTGTGGTGAGACATGACTGGCTTGTTCTTCAATCGGTTTATAGACCAGTTCATCCAGTTCATCACGGCATAGTGAATCCAGCGTAACACCAAAGAAGTTTGCTAAACCTTTTAACGTACTGAGTTTTGCATTTTCGTATCCCTTAGAAAATAGGCTGGTAATCGTTGTATATGGAATACCGGATTCATGCGCCAGAATTCGTTTGTTTAAATGTTTTTCTTTCATCAAGAGTTCGAGCTTTTCAGTTAGTAACATAAGCGCCTCCTTCCCACTCTCAACATATCATAAAAAAATAGATATTGCAAGAAAAAATTACGACACATCAAATATTTTTGTTGACATAGAACGATGTGTAGTTTATTATAAGGGTGATAAACGATACATCGTCATTAAGCAGAATTTTCAATGTAAATCTGTCCGCGCACTGTTTATCGATAAAACAAGATAGTTGAGAGGAGATGTAACAAGTTGTTTAGGAATCTGGAAATTGAGATGTTTAAGCGAAGCATAAGTACAGCAGACCTTGCAAAAAGGGTGGGCATCTGCGAAAGTTCCATGAGAAATAAAATTGTAGGGAGACGCGATTTTAAATTTTCTGAAATTTTGAAAATTTTAGCAGTTTTTCCGGGATTGGAATGGAACTATTTATTTGCACAGGAAGAAAAAGGTTCGTCTGAAGATATGCGAGAACAAGAGAGTGTATCGTAAAAAACTATCTGAAAGGATGGTAGAAAGGTGGTTGCTTCAATTTGTTTGAGAATTATGCGTTTCCAGACCCTGCGATTGAGGAGAGTATAAAACGTCTATCGCTTTTGCTTGATGCGGTGCAGGAAGAAACCGATTTTTTGCGTTCATTGGTAAAATCGGTTCAATGCAACGTAAAAACAGGAGAATTACATGTCGATTTAGCGAGCCGTCGAAAGACGCTGGGTTTAACACAAGCGCAACTCGCTGAAAAGGTCAGTGTAACACGAAGTGCAGTTGCAATGTGGGAAACTGGTGCAGGTAATCCGCGTTTTCAGACGTTGCCAGTATTGGCGGAGGCGCTCGGATGTACGGTGGACGAACTGGTAAGTACACAGGTTCCAAAAGAATGAAAAAAGTAAGAAAAGTGGACAACAATCGGTCATAGGATAGAAAAAAAGGAGGTTTTTCCTATGGCAATCGTAGCAGAATTTGAGTTTGAAAATGGTACATCTTCCATTAACGATGAATGTTTTGCACATAAGACAAAGGCAGAACAGGAAGCAGAGCGGGAATATGCCCGTTCCATTGCGCGGCGTATTATAACAAATAAGCTGATGCGAGAACAAAAGGAGACGTAATCGGAATGAACCGACGGAATACAGAACAAAAAAGATGGGTATATCATTGGCTTCTGCGGGTCGCATTGCTGATGACGTGCTTGATTGCCGTCGGCTGCGGCCTATGGCAATGGTGGACAGGCTTCGCGCCCGTTCTGTTACCTGCTTCGATACGACACGGGGTACAGCTTTTGGGGAGTGGGGTCATCATTGGATATCATGCGCGGAGGTATTTATATGCGGGGAAAAAACAAAAAAATCATGCACGAAAAAGTGCGAACCAATCATATCAATCAGGCAGCACGCCTTTGTAAGGTTGCCATTGGACAGCCGCAAGCAAGTAGCTTTTTACAACCGGGTGCACGGAAGATAGGTATATATCCAATCAAATGATAGAGTTTTCGGGAATTGTAGTGCAGCCGGTCAGCACAGTTACAGCATATGCAGCCTGTAAGATTGACCGAGTATTGGTTTCCGCACGTTTAACTTTGTATGGTGATATTTTATATGAGTGTTTGGGCGGGAGACTTGGAAGCGAAGAATTGGTGCCATTGAGCCGAGATACCAAAGATTTTTTGGAGGCGTGGCAAGTAAAGGAGCGGTTTGACCAGTTGATTGCACAAAAACGTCGAACAGAGTTGGCGGAAAATGAGCTGAAATAAACAGTCACATACAGAAATCGCTCGGATTAAGATATCTGTTTTTGAAGTGGAACAGCGTAGACAAGCCAATTCATAACTAGAAAAATGCCCCATTGGGGCATTTTTCTGTAAGAGCCTAAAGAATAAGTTTGGACAAGCTGGGAAGGGAGAGGGAAAAATGCAGTGTAGAAAAGAAGAGTTTGGTGGACGGTTATATCTTGCATATCAATATAGTTATGGGGTTTTGTGCCGTCAGAATTCGCGGGAGCGGGCACAACGGCACAAGATAACAAGCGAAGCAAAGCAGAAAATCAATGCACTTAACCGAAAATTTGAAATGATGAAGCTATTAGGTGCAAATTTTACACCCGGACGAGATTTGTTTGTTTATTTGGGTTGGGCATATGAGCCGACAGCCGAACAAGATATACAAGCTTTGAAATCGTTTCATCGGCGTATGCGGCGAGCATTTGACAAGGCCAAAAAGATATATCGGTACTTGTTAGTCACAGAGACACACTCGCGAGATGGAGAGCCAGCACGTTTGCATCATCATTTGGTTATGTCAGGATTGACTGGACGCGACCTTGCACTGGTGCAGCAGGCTTGGCCATATGGAAATGTCGATGTGCGTAGCTTGCGAGAATTAACCGATAATTTTGAAGATACCTGTCGCTATTTGCTCAAGGAGAGAAAACCAAAAGGAAAACGCGCATATAGCACAAGCAACAACTTAAAAAGACCACCCGAACCACTCAAACGCAGGGTATCTGAACGGGCAGATATTCATTTGCCGCCGGGTGTGAAGTTGGTGGATAAACAGCAACGAGACACCGATTGCGGTCGGTATCAGATAGTTGTTGGCAAAATTGTTGATATGGCCGCGTTTGACCAATATTGGATTCGGGCACAGCAAGACCGGCGACGTATTATGGAAGCAGAACATTGGGCGAAATATGCAAGGCAAAAACGTAGAGGGGCAAATGGCCCCTATCTCGCACGAAATGGTGTCTAACATCTGAGCAGCAAAACAGGAGGTTAGCATGAACCGGCATGAGCTGAGACAGGTTCGTAGTCTGATGAATGAAATTCAAGAGGATGAGTGGCGGCGCGATACCTGTGCGGCTTATTCGCTCTTTGCAGAAGATGACCAACAGGCAGGTCGGTATCGGCAAGCCGTGAGAGAAATTGCGGGCTGGATTGACCAGATTGACGACAGCTTGACTCGAAGGGCATTTCGATTGCGGTATCTTGATGGGTTGTCATGGGCAGCGGTCAGTTATCGGCTTGGGTATGGTGGAGAATCGGGTGCACGAAAACTATGTGAGCGATACTTATTCTCAAAGGATACATAACAGACTGCTTTGGTGGACAAAGGACAGTCAATATATGTGTAGCTATTATAGGAAAAATAGGGTACATGCTAAGAGTGCCTAACAAAACCTGACAAATATAGAGTTATGAGGTAAAATACTAGTGGGGGTGACGGATATGCCCA
>NZ_CALWJM010000025.1 GCF_944381005.1 uncultured Butyricicoccus sp.
TTTCCTTTTTGCCATAATAAAACACCCCTTTTGCTATTCAGTATAACATACTGTCTAACAAATGGGGTGCAATTCACACGAACCAGTCGGGGCTTTTTTAGACGATGAAAAAAACCAGCTTTTCAAAAGCTGGTTTTGGTTGGTGGGAGGTGGTGGATTCGAACCACCGAAGTCATAGACGACAGATTTACAGTCTGTTCCCTTTGGCCACTCGGGAAACCTCCCATATTCGATTTTGAAAAGGTTGAAGAAAAGAATAGATACCCGAAAAGGGTATCTGAATTGTAGAAAAGGTGGTGGGAGGTGGTGGATTCGAACCACCGAAGTCATAGACGACAGATTTACAGTCTGTTCCCTTTGGCCACTCGGGAAACCTCCCATATTTGGTTGTGCGGAAGAGATTGGAGCTGGTAGACGGACTTGAACCCCCGACCTGCTGATTACAAATCAGCTGCTCTACCAACTGAGCTATACCAGCATTTTCTCTGTTCCACTCGGTTCGGTGAGCTGCTCACCTCAGCGACGTAAATAATAATATCACGGAATGGGCAGCTTGTCAACGATTTTTTGACAAATTATCAAAAAAGTTTTGCGGTCATTTGTTGTGTTTGTCGGCGCGTGCTTTACCGGATTCAGGGGGCGTGATAAAGTCGGCTACGGTTTGCAGCAGCGTCAACATAGAGGAAGACAAATTGGGGAAATTGCGCGCCAAATCGGCGGGCTGAAGCGAGGGAATCTGAATTTCTTCGCGGTCGAGGCCGAAGCCGCCCTGGCCCTTTGCAGCCGCACGGATGCGCAGTTCAGAAAGGTTCATTTGGGCATCACACAGGCAATCAAAGTGTTCACTCGCCGTCCGGAAGGCTTCCTCTACGCAGCCGGGGTCGGCGGCATAAAGATAGCGGAACACTTTATAAATGGCCATGGAAAGGTAGTTGGAAATCTCGGTCGAGAGCTGCTCGGAGCCAGCTTTTTCGGCGACATCGAACAGCAGGGCAACAGAATTGACCACCAGACGGCGGTGCAGCAAAAAGGCGTTTTCGCCTTCGGACTGGGTATCGGAAGCAGCATCGTGCAGGCGGGAAGCCGACACGGCTGAACCATCGCGCGCCATGGAGCGCCCCAACAGATAGTCACAGGAAACACCATAGTAATCGGCGGCGCGCACGACAAAACCGAGACCGGGTTCCCGTAGCCCGTTCTCGTAATGGCTGAGCAGCGCTTGGGAAACGCCCAAGTCGTTCGCGGCAGTGCGCTGACTTATTTTTTTTTCGCGGCGCAACAGCGCAAGGGTTCTTGCAAAATCACTTGCCATTTTCGTCAAACTCCGTCATAAAAGTAAATATATTATACTCACATTATTACTATTTGTAAAGTGGTTGCCTGTGAAAAAGTCAAGAAAGAGGTCGAAAAATCCCCTGAAAAGTAAAATCAGGGGATTTAGAAGTTTAGGAACGGACAGAGGGAGAAAATACTCTGCGGAATTGCCGAAGCACAATATTTGCCACTACCCACAGCAAGGCAACCTCAAAGGGTAGTAGAAACAGGTTTTTAAAAAGCTTTCCGGGGAGCAGTGCCCAGAAGCCTTTTTGATAGACAATCACGCTCCACAAGCTGTTCAAAAAAATGTTGCATATCAGATTGACCGACAATTTTGCGCCAATGCAGCGCAGCAAAGAAGGACGTTCTTTGTATAACCACAGGCCGTAAAGCAGCCCGCCCACAATCGCGGTGACCGTATAGCCGGGAAAGTAACCGGCGTTATTGTTGGGGCTGAGCAGAAAGCCCAGAACGTCGGTGCAAAATCCAGTCATCATACCGACGACCGGCCCGTATAACATGCCAACCGAAGCATTGCACACAAAGCCGACCGAGACGCGCAGTTCAGGGGTCAGATAGATTTTTAACCCCATCAAGTCCATTGCCAGATTGAGCGCAATCAGCATAGATGTGATGACCAGTGCGCGAGGGGATTTGAGTTCGTCCAGGGAGCGGCGAAACACATTTTTTTGTTTTTCCATAAAAAGACACCTCCAGAAAATTTGAATGCACGCATTTCAAGAGGTGTGACCGCTCTTAAATTGTGTGCAGCGGGATGCGACTGCTGCACCGCAGGAAAGATTTCCTTTCGTCCGCCGAACAACTCCCCGTTTCAGCGGCACTTCACGCGCAGCGGCCTACTCTGCCAATGTTTTTATTGTACCCTTTTTTTATGGCTTGTCAAGAGCCGAAGAAGTCCAAAACAAAAATCCTGCCATCTGGCAGGATTTTTACTTATAACTGTAAATGCGCACGAATGGCACGCACAACGCCGTTTTCATCATTAGATGGGGCAATGTGGTCGGCAATGCGCTTTAAGTCGGGATGCCCGTTATCCATTGCGTAGGCACAGCCCGCTTCGCTCAACAATTCGTAATCATTCAGATAATCACCAAATGCCATGGTCTGCGAAGCCGGAATATGTAAATAATCGGCCAGACGATGCAGCGCAGCACCTTTGTTGGTCTGCGGACGCATCAGGTCAACCCAATCGGCACCGGACAATACAACGGCAAATTGGTTTCGGTAGGCTTGCAGTACCGGGAAACATCCGGTTTCCGCGTGCCCCGGCTCAAAAACAGCCAGCTTAAAAGCAGGCTGATGTTCTAGCAGCGCAAGCAAATCGGGAACGACCGAAAGTTTTTTGTAGTACATCTGCGCATTTTGCATGAAAACCGGGTCGTCCGTGGCCTCAATGAATGCACCATCTGCCGTACACAAAATCACGTTCACGCCATCCAGACGGCGTACCGCTTCAATCGGCCCGACAAAATAAGAAAAAGGGATTTGGTCGGCAAACAGGCAGTTGTCACCGTCATAAACAGCGGCACCATTTTCCGCGATGAACAACATTTGGTCTGCAATTTCGCAAAACAGCGCACGCAAGTTGTGATATTGGCGGCCGCTTGCCGCTGCAAAGCGAATACCGCGCTGGGCAAGCGTGCGAATGAGCGGGAACAAATCGGGGGACAGCTGTTTTTTGCTGTCCAGTAAAGTGCCGTCCAAATCGGCAGCAATCAGTTGAATCATGGTGTCTCCTCCTGACGGGATGATGGCAAATTTTCCTGTTCGAGCAGCACTTCCAGCCGTTCAATCAATTCATTGGATACGACATGCTCAATACGGCAGGCATCGTGTTCGGCTACATCGGGAGATACGCCTAAAACATCGCGCAGGTAATGGCAAAGCAGGTCATGTCGATGCCGAACCGCTTGAGCGTGTGCCAGTCCAGCTTCGGTCAGCACAACATCGCTGTAATAAGCCGGTTCCACCAGCCCCATATCTCGCAGTACGCCAAGTGCCTTGGACACCGATGCGCGGGACACGCCGACGCGCCGCGCAATCTCGACCGAGCGCACAACCCCCAATTCTTTTTGAATATCTAAAATCACTTCCAGATAATTTTCGCCAGATTCGTGAATCTGCCGCATAGTCCACCTCCAAAAAATCAGAACAAAAGCATACCGATATGATACACAACAAAGGCCGTCAGCCAAGCCAGTGCAGTCTGGAATACTGCGGCACCCACCGCCCATTTCCAACCGCCCAGTTCGCGCTTGATGGTTGCGAAGGCCGACATACACGGCATGTACAATAGTGTGAACACCAAGAACGCATAGGCGGCAACCGGCGAGAAGATACCCGAAAGGATTGCGCTTAGGTCGGCGCTGGCGGATACGCCATACAGAACGCTCATGGTAGAAACGACCGCTTCTTTTGCAACTAGACCGGTCAGAAGCGACACAGAAGCCTGCCATTCACCAAAGCCCAGCGGTGCAAATATCGGCGCGATAAACCGGCCAAATACACCTAGGATAGAGGTTTCGGGCGTCGAGGCCACGGCCAAAGACGGCGTGAAGTTTTGCAGCACCCAAATTACGATTGACATTAAAAAGATGACCGTACCGGCTTTGGTGATGAAGTCCTTAGCTTTGTCCCACATGCCGCGCACCGTGCCTTTGAATGTGGGCAGACGGTAAGGGGGCAGTTCGAGCACAAAGCCCGAAGATACATCGCGGAAAACGGTCTTTTTCAGAACAAATCCGGCAAAAATCGACATCAGAATGCCAAATACATACAGGCTGATGATGACCAGACCGGCATTTTTTCCGAAGATAGCGCCCGCAATGAGGGCGTATACCGGTAATTTTGCGCCACAGGACATAAACGGGGTAAGCATAATGGTCATACGGCGGTCTTTTTCGTTTTCCATTGTGCGTGCTGCCATGACCGCAGGCGTGGTGCAGCCGAAGCCCATCAGCATGGGCACGAACGACTTACCCGAAAGTCCGATGCGGCGAAGCAATGTATCCATAATAAACGCAATCCGCGCCAAATATCCGGTATCTTCCAGCATGGACAGGAAAAAGAACAGGATAACAATTTGCGGCAGGAAGGATACCACGCCGCCGACACCGCCGATAATGCCATCACAAACCAGACCAATCACCCAGTCAGACGTTCCGGCAGAGAGCAGCGCATGTTCCAGTGTTGGGGATAGGACATCCAGAATGAGCGATTCCAACAGCCCTTTCAGACTTTCCCCGATAGGGCCGAATGTTGTCCAGAACATCAGCGCCATCACCGCGATAAAAATGGGAACGGCAAGCCATTTGTTGATAACGATTTGGTCAATGCGTTCGGTTGGAGTGAGTTTGGGCTGCTTTGGTTTTTGCACACAGTCCTTGACCACGCCTTCGATGTAATCATAGACCGCATCGGCAAACATCATTTCATGGTCGTGCCCGATGTCGTGCGCCGAGAGCGCATCGGCAAGTGCATCCATCTCGGCACGCTGTTCGGGGGTAAGCTGGACGTGGGACACGATTTGCATATCGTCCTCTAACAGCTTGGCAGCATAGAAAGGACGGCTGCAAGCGCGAATGTTAGCGGCCTCTAAAATTTCCGCACTACGGCGAATGGCTGCGCCAACGCCATGCAGATAGGCGGGTTGATGGGTGGGGGGCTGCATGTCTCCCGTAACAGATGCAAGCAGTTCGGGCATACCCAGTCCGCGCCGCGCAGAAATGGGGTAGACCGGAACGCCCAAACGCTCCGACATGCGTTTGCAGTCAATGTGAATATCCTGTGCTTCCACATCATCAATAAAATTGAGTGCGATGACCATAGGAAGCCCCAAGCCGATAAGCTGCATGGTCAAATACAGATTGCGTTCCAAATTGGTCGCATCGACAATATTTAAAATGCCGTCCAGCTCGTCGGAAAGTACAAATTCGCGTGCAATGATTTCTTCCTGTGTGTAAGGGGAAAGCGAATAGATGCCGGGCAAGTCCACAACATCGACGCGCGTTCCCTGATATTGGATGTGACCGGTTTTGCGGTCAACGGTCACGCCCGGCCAGTTGCCGACATGCTGATTGGAGCCGGTCAGCCGGTTGAACAGTGTGGTTTTACCGCTGTTGGGGTTGCCAATAATTGCAAGTGTACGCATGGTGTCAACCCTCCAGACAAATTTTCGCGGCTTCATCCCGACGAAGGGATAAGCTGTATCCGCGCAGACGGACTGCGATAGGGTCGCCAAATGGGGCGATGCGCTCAACTGTGATGTGAACGCCCTTGGTAATTCCCATATCCAGGAAATGCCGCTTGACTGCTCCCTCAGCAGTGAGACTTTGCACGACACCGGACTGTCCGGGCCGCAAGCTCGCAAGCGTATGATTCATGTGTTTCTCGATTCCTCCAGTTTGTTTGTTGCCATTAGTTAACTTCTCGGTTTCTATTGTAAGCTACTACTAACCGCTCTGTCAATGTTAAAAAGCACGAAAGTATACCGATTTGGAGCGGCGGGTTGTGCGGCGACGCGCAGCGGCTTCCCAAGCCGTGCGCAAATTTGCGCGAATGTTGTCAGAATGTCGGTTGATAGCACCTATAAAATGTGATATGATACTAACAATTCTGAATTTGTAGAACAGAAAGGATTTTGCAAAATGGCAGATGCTTTGACTTATCTCCGACATAAGCAGGAGAGTAACGGTTTTAATGAACTGCTGGGGCTTCGTATCCTGCATATTCGCCCCGGTTATGCGGAAATTGAACTTCCCGCCAATCCCGCTAATTTAAACCCACTGGGCAATGCACACGGCGGTGCAATTTATGCGCTGTGTGATGTAGCAGCAGGTACGGCGGCGGCTTCCTATGGTCGGGTTGGGGTCACGCTCAATGCGTCCATCAACTATCTGCGCCCCGGAAAAGAGGGCAAGGCGCTGGTGGCCAAAACACGCGAGATTAAAAACGGGCGCACAACGGCTGTTTATGGGATAGACGTGACCGACGAGGACGGAACCCTTGTGGCAGATGCAACGTTTACCATGTACTATGTCGGCGACAGCGCCGATTTGCTCAAGTGACCGGCGCAGTTGTCCAGCCGCTTTTGGCATGGTATGATGCAGGGCACCGTGATTTGCCTTGGCGGCGCACACAAAACCCATATCATATTTGGTTATCGGAAATTATGTTGCAGCAAACGCGCGTAGAAGCCGTGATTCCATACTATGAACGATTTTTAGCCGCTTGTCCGGACATTCAAGCACTGGCGGATGCAACAGAAGAAACCTATTTAAAGCTGTGGGAAGGGCTGGGCTATTACAGTCGGGTGCGCAATCTGCACAAGGCCGCTGTCGTGCTCAGTGAACAATATGGCGGTCAAATGCCTGCCGATTATGATGCCCTGTTACGGCTTCCGGGAATTGGCGATTATACCGCGGGCGCTATCGCGTCGATTGCATTTGGTATCGCACAGCCCGCAGTTGATGGCAATGTACTGCGTGTGGTGGCGCGTTTGACCGGAGAGGAAAGACCGATTGACGTGCCAGCGGTCAAACGGGATATGCGCGCACAGGTGGCGGCGATTGTCCCGCATGACCGACCGGGGGCGTTCAATCAAGCGATGATGGAGTTGGGCGCGGTGGTGTGCATCCCGAACGGGGCACCGCGTTGCGGAGATTGCCCACTGATGCACCTGTGCCGGTCATACCATGAACAGACAACCGATTGGATTCCCGCGCGCACGCCCAAAAAGGCGCGTACTAAAATAGAGCGCACGGTTTTGTTGGTGCGCTGCGGCGAGCGGGTCGGGATTCGTAAACGACCGGACACCGGATTGCTGGCGCGCATGTGGGAGTTGCCAGCGTATGAACAGGCGTTATCGGCCGATGCCTTGCGCGAACAGTTGAAGGCAGCCGGCTGGCAAGTCAAGCGGCTGCTCTCGCTGCGTGCGGCAAAACACATCTTCACGCATGTGGAATGGCATATGACCGGCTATGAGGTGGAATTGTCCGAGCCGGTTGCAGGCCTTACTTGGGTCACACCCGATGAACTGCGCGGCGCTTATGCGCTGCCCAGTGCATTCCGTTCGTTTTTACAGGTTTTGGAGGGATAAGGCAGATGGAATACACCCGCGTCACGCACAATTTTCCGCCGTTGTTTGCACCCGATTCGCGTGTGTTGATATTGGGTTCCTTCCCAAGCCCAAAGTCACGCGAACAGGCATTTTTCTATGGTCATCCGCATAACCGTTTTTGGCCTGTGCTGGCAGCCGTATTCGAGGAGCCGGTGCCGCAGACGATTGAACAAAAACGTGCTTTAGCGCTCAAACATCATATTGCGTTGTGGGACACCTTGGCATCTTGTGAGATTCGGGGCGCAAGTGATACGTCTATTCGTAATCCGGTGCCAAATGACTTGCCGTGGCTGATTGCACAGACCCAAGTGTACACGATTTTTTGTACGGGCACCACATCGCATAAATATTACAAAAAACTCTGTCAACCTGCCACTGGAATGGAGGCAATCGTGTTGCCGTCCACCAGTCCGGCAAATGCAGCTTGGTCAAAAGAACGGTTGATTGAGGCGTATCAAATCATTGCACATGCGGTTTCGGATACACAGGGATAACAAAAACCAAAGATACTTGTTTTTGTACAGGATAAAAACGACAAAATATAACAAAACCAGTCCAATTTGGACTGGTTTTGCACATTTTGTGGAGAAATCCTAACAAATGGAACAAAAAAGAGTGTGTGAAATATTATATTTTTTCGTGGAAAGACGATGGCATAAAATGTCAGTGGGCGGTATAATAAAGATAAGCAGGATATACCCTGTGATAAATGTGTATCCGCGCAAGCGATTGTACCCAGTTGAGAACCCAGCAAGGTAGTGAGAAAACATGTCCAAGGGGACGTGAGAGGAGTTCAATATGAATCTGTACATGCGCAATCATGCCATTAACCATTTGCTTGATGTAGACAGTTACGGCTGCATTTTTATGTATGCCACCCATCGAGATTTGACCACCGCGCCGCGTCATATCATCCGTATGACCGAACCTGTTCGGGCGGAAGCATTGCAGGAAGCGCTCAAAATTGCGCTGCTGCGTTTCCCACAGATGGGATTGGGATTGACCCGCGGCGAGACGCAATATCGCTACCGGCTGCTGGAAAAGCCGCCGGTTGTATTGCCGTTTGAAGATATTTCCCCCTACTATATCGGCTCGGAGGATACCAACGGCTATCTGTTCACTTGCGGCTATAAGGGCAATACCATTTATATGGAGTATCAGCACTGCACCTCGGACGGCCGCGGCTTTAATGAGTTTATCAAATGTGTGCTGTATTACTATTTGAAGCTGTGCGGTAAGCCGGTGGAAAATGACGGCAGTATCCGCACGCTGGAAACCGACTATCAGCAGGAAGAAAATGAGGACGGATTCATCAAACTGCGCCAAGCCGAGCAGTCAGACGAAAACCATATTCCGGACGTGCCTTCCTTGCACTTGCCGGAGTATGACAACATGGAGGACAGCAACGAATGGTCGTCCGAAATCACCATCCCATTTCCGCAACTGCGCAAGTTTGTAAAGGCAAATGACATTTCGCCCCTGACCTTCCTGATGACCGCGATTTGTCATGCCCTGTATCGCACCTACTATGTAGGCACAGACCGTAAAGACGCGATTGTTGCCGAAGTGCCGATGGATTTGCGTACCTATATCAATACCCCAACCGTGCGTTTCTTTGTGGCGCTGCTGGACTTGCCGTTTTATTATGATTACTTTAAACTTCCGTTTGTCGAAGCGGCACGCAAGATGAGTGAATTTTTTGACACCCAGCGCGCATTGCCTCATGCGGCATTCTGGGCAACCCAAAATGCCAATCGCGTTCGCACCGGGCATCAGGCAGACATGCCGATTGATGAAAAAGAAAAGATGATGCGCGAGCAGGCACGCAATTATATTCGCCGTGACAGCTTTATCTTGACCAATATCGGGCCGTTTAATGTGCCGGTCAGCATGGAAAAATACATTGCCGATTACGGTGCAATATTGCCGTGCGCCCATCAGCCGCTTGGCATGTTGGTCAGCTCGTACCGCGATACGCTCAAAATCTCGCTGGCACAGCGGGATGAGCGTCCGGACTTGATGAATCATCTGGTGGACGTGCTGGCCGAAGTTGGGTTCTCGGCTAAGACCATGCGCTATTTATTCCATGTTACCCGGTATGATGGTTCGCGTTTGGCAAAATAAATATAAGGGTTTCAACACCAAAAAACCTGCCATTGAAGTGACCCCAAAAAGTTAGACAATATTTTGGGAGGAAAATTGTTCAAGCAGCCGAAAGGGCTTGTTGTCTGT
>NZ_CALWJM010000026.1 GCF_944381005.1 uncultured Butyricicoccus sp.
GATGCCGTCTGATTTCAAGCAAAAGTTGTAGAAAAGTTGTAGTTGTAAGCCCTTTTTACTACATCTTGTGCCGTCCTATTTCATCAGACACTATATATTGTGGAATTTTAGTCTAATGGCTTCATCGTCGGGAACAGAAGCACGTCGCGAATGGATGCCGAGTCGGTCAGGAACATAACCAGACGGTCAATGCCCATACCCATACCGCCTGTGGGCGGCATACCGTACTCCAGTGCGGTGACAAAATCGGTGTCCATCATGTTTGCCTCGTCGTCGCCCGCTTCGCGCAGTGCCACTTGACGCTCAAAGCGCTGGCGCTGGTCAATCGGGTCGTTGAGTTCAGAGAATGCGTTGCACAGCTCACGGCCGTATACAAAACATTCAAAACGCTCGGTCAAGCGCGGGTCAGATGCCTTGCGCTTGGCAAGCGGCGAAACTTCAATCGGATAATCGGTGATGAAAGTCGGCTGAATCAGCTTTTCTTCCACATATTCATCATAGCACAGTGCGAGCAGGTCGCCCCAGCTATCCTTGTTCTTCTCGATTTCCAAGCCACGCGCCTTGACCGCTTCGAGTGCCTGTTCCGGGCTCATTGCCATGAAATCAAGACCAGAGTATTCCTTGACCGCATCAGCCATGGTCATACGCTTCCAGCCCTTAGAGAAGTCCAGTTCGGTGCCCTGATAGGTCACCTTGGTCGTGCCCAGCACCTTTTCGCAGACATGTACGACCATATCTTCGGTAATATCCATCATACCATTATAATCGGTGTATGCCTGATACAACTCAATCGTGGTAAACTCCGGATTGTGACGGGTGTCCATGCCCTCATTGCGGAAAATGCGGCCAATTTCATAAACCTGCTCCATACCGCCGACAATCAAGCGCTTCAAGTGCAGCTCGGTCGCAATGCGCATGTACATATCAATGTCGAGTGCATTGTGATGGGTGACGAACGGGCGCGCTGCTGCACCACCGGGGATGGTGTTCAGGCAGGGGGTTTCGACCTCCATAAAGCCGCGTCCATCCATAAAGCGACGAATTTCGCGCACGATAGCCGAACGCTTTTCAAACGTGTCGCGCACTTCGGGATTGATAATCAAATCGACATAGCGCTGGCGGTAACGCATATCGGTATCCTTGAGGCCGTGCCACTTTTCGGGCAGCGGAATCAGGTTCTTGGACAACAGCGTTAATTCGGTCACCATAACCGAAATCTCGCCCTTTTTGGTGCGGAACACCTCACCGGCCACGCCGATAAGGTCACCAATATCCATTTTCTTAAAGCCCTTGTACACGTCCTCGCCCAGCGCGTCGCGCTTCATGTATAGCTGCAAACGACCGTAGCGGTCAGACAAATCGGCAAAGGAAGCCTTGCCCATGATGCGCTTGCTCATCATGCGGCCAGCCAGACGAACCGTTTTGCCCTCCAACTCCTCAAAATGTTCCTTGACATCGGTGGTAAAGTGGGTGCGGTCAAAGCGAACCTGCTCAAACGGGTCTGCACCCGCCTGCTGCAATTCTGCGAGCTTTTCGCGGCGAATGCGCAGCAGTTCATTTAATTCTGCCTGCGTCGGCTCTGCCACCGGCGCACCATTCTGTTCCTTTTCCATGTCCATGCTTCCCCTTTTATTTCGTGATTTCGATAATCTTATACTGAATCATGCCGGCGGGCGCCTCTACTTCGACCACTGTGCCGACTTTTTTGCCCAGCATGGCTTTACCGAACGGCGATTCGTCCGAAATCTTGCCGTTCATGGGGTCGGCTTCCTGCGAACCGACAAAGTGATACTCCTCGACTTCGCCGAACTCTACATCTTCCACCTTGAAGCGGCAGCCGGGCGAAACCTCGTCCTGACCGTACATATCATCGGTGATGACCACCGCATGAGCCAAAATATTTTCAACTTCGGCAATACGCGAATACAGCTTGCCCTGTTCGTTCTTGGCTTCGTCGTACTCCGAGTTCTCGGACAAGTCACCGAACGAGCGCGCCTCTTTAATCTGCTCAGCGACCTCCTTCTCACGGACGGTTTTCAAATATTCCAGTTCTTCCTTGAGCTTATCCAGACTTTCCTGCGTCAGTTTAAATTCCTTCGCCATGAGCACATACCCTCTCTATTAAAAATTTCAATTTATTTGTGTGAACGAATGGAAAACCATTACTCCTTATTATATGGACTCAATATGCCGCTGTCAAGCAAGGCGGATAGAAGTCCATGAACTTTTTGCAATTTTACCAGTTCTGGCGCTGCGTTTCGTGCGGTTTTTTATCCGTTGGCGTCGGATAACGCCTGACGGGCTGCAACAAGCTGATTGTCCTGCTGTGGTTCCAGAAAATAAAAATCCTGCACTTTATCTTCGGGCATTGTAACCGGCACGTCGGGTGTCACACCGGTTCCAATCAAACTATTGCCCTTTGGCGTATAATATGCGTTGTCGGACAGGCGCAGCGCCGAACCGTCGGACAGGGTGTAGGTGCGCTGGGAATATCCCTTTCCGATGGTCTGTTCGCCCACAATCACCGCCTTTTCATACTCCTGCAATGCCGCTGCAAAAAATTCCGCTGCCGAAATCGAATCGGCATTGACCAAGACCGCCATTGGCAAATCCAGTTCTTGTGCATCAGATTCATAAACTTTTTCGGTTCCATCTTTTGCGCGCAACGTCATAATGGTGCCTTCGGGCAGCAGCGGGTCAAGCATCTTTGCCAGCACGTCAACCGCTCCGCCCGGATTGTTGCGCACGTCGAATACGAGCTGCTTTGCGCCCTGCTCCAGCAGGTCATCCAGCACGGTCTGGAATTGCTCCTCGGCATGTTGATGGAAATTGTAGATGTATATATATCCAGTCTGGTCATCCAACATGTTTCCGGTCACCATCGTCGCTTCCACCTCCCTGCGGGTGATGGACAAGGTTTCCTGCTCGCCGGTGTCGGCGTGCAGCACGGTTACCTGTGCGTCGGTTCCCTCCTCGCCTTTGATTGCGGCAATCACGGCATCATACCCATCTGCTTCCAGTGTTTTATCGCCCGCGCCCAAAATTTCATCACCGTGTTTAAGTCCTGCCCGCTCGGCTCCCGACCCCGCATAAACTTCGATGATGCGCAGGCGATTTTCCTGTGCACTATACGTTGTATATACGCCGATGCCGCTGGCCTGCCCGTGCAGCGATGTCATGTAATCCTCATATTCTTCTTTTGTTAAATAGCCGCTCCAACGGTCTCCCACGCCCGTGATAAATCCAACACACGCCATATCAACCGCGTCTTGCGCGTCATACTCCCCGACATATAATTCATCTACTTTTTGCCGAATTTCTCCAATCTTTCCATAGATTGCATTATTGGCTTCATAATCGGGCATACGCGCCTCATTCTGTCGCTGCAACACGATATAGGACGCATTAAACGCGGTTGCGGCACACAGCGCACACAACACGGCGGTAGTTGCTTTAGAAACGCCTTTGCTCATAAATCTTCTCCTTTGCCTCCATCTGGATTTTCACAACAAAAAAGCCGGGCAGAGGGCATCCCCCTTCCCGGCTCAATATCGGATTTCTTACGGGCTGACGTAGTTGCGCGGATTGACTACGCTGCCGTTCTCATACACCTCAAAATGCAGGTGGTTACCGGTCGAGTTACCCGTAGAACCAACCGTACCAATCTGCTGACCGGCTGCAACCGTATCCCCAACCGATACCATACGGCGGGTCATATGGGCATAAGCCGTCATCAGGCCGCCGCCGTGACTGATAACCACATAGTTACCATACGAAGACGAGAGATAACTCTTAACGACCGTACCCGATGCCGCAGCAATGACCGGATTGCCCTTACCCGAAGCAATGTCAATGCCCTTATGTCCCGACTGCCATTCGCCGGTAATCGGGCTGACGCGGCCGCCAAACTCGGAACTGATGTATGTATAAGTGGGGCACGGCCAAACCATAGAGCCGCTGCCGCCAGAATAAGAACTGCTGGAATAGCTGCTCGACGAACTCTTATTCGAGCTGGACGAAGAACTGGAGGCCGCACGCTTTGCAGCCGCTTCCTGCTCTGCCTTTTTACGGGCTGCTTCGGCTTCCTGACGGGACAATTCTGCGATTTCATCGCTGATTTGTTCCTGCTCTGCGGCAAGCTGGTCGCTGAGCTTCTGAGCATAGGCGCTGTCATTTTCGGCCTTTGCCAGCAGCTTGCTCAAGTCGGCCTTGTCGTCCTCAAGCTCTGCCTTTTCGCCCTCAAGCGATTCCTTGTAATCCTGTTGCTGCTTGCGGTCAGCTTCGAGCGATGCTTCCATCTCTTGAATACTGTCACGAATCTCGGTGTACTCGGCTACAACCTTCTTGTCAAAGTCCATAATCTGACTGACGTTTTCCATGTTGTCCAGCATATCACCGAAGTTTTTGGAGTTGAGCACAACTTCCAAGTACGACGTATCCCCGTTTTCATACATGACACGGATGCGCGTTTCAAACAATTCCTCTTTGTCAGCCAAGTCTTTTTCGGCCTGCTTCAGATTTTCCTTGGTTTCCTCAATCGAATCGGTCAATGCTTCAATCGCCTGTTCGGTCGCTTCGATTTCCTGTTCAGTCAAGCTGATTTTATTATTCAGTGTACCGATTTGTGCCGCATAGGATTCCTTGTCCTTTTCGTACTCGGCCAACTTCTTTTCAACCTCGGCTTTTTCGCTCTTGATTTCTGCCAGACGGTTGTTTAACTGGGTCTTGCTGGCCGCCATAGCCATACTGAGCGCGCCAAACACGGTGGAACCAATCATCAGCAACGCCAAAACCCCTGCAATGACGGCTGCAATGATGCGATTGCGTTTGTTTTGATACATTGGGAATTCTCTCCTCGCTTTTGTGTCAGCTAAAATAATTCATGGGATTGGTCGTAGAACCATTGACATACACTTCAAAATGCAGATGTGGGCCGGTTGAATTGCCTGTGGAACCAACCGTTCCTATCTGCTGACCGGCTGCGACCGATTGCCCGGCCGAAACCATGCGGCGATTGAGGTGCGCGTAGCCGGTCATCATGCCGCCGCCATGACTGACTACAATATAGTTTCCGTAAGATGATGAAAAATAACTTTTCACAACTGTCCCCGATGCGGCAGCCAACACGGTATTGCCTGACGAAGCGGCAATATCCACGCCCTTGTGAAACTTGCGTGTACCGCTGATGGGATGCGTGCGGTAGCCGTAAGGCGAACTGATGCGGCTATAAGATGGGCACGGCCAAGTCAGCGAACCGCTGTATACCTTGCCGCCTCCACCGCCCCCGCTCGACGCGCTGCTTGCAGCTTCCTGTCGGGACAGTTCCTCGATTTCGTTGTTAATCTGCTCTTGTTCCTTTAACATACGCTCGGCTTCGGCCTTTTTCAGCGCAATATCGCCGTCCACTTTGGCCTTGAGCGTTTTGTATTCCTTTTTCTGCGCCTCAATATCCTCATAAGTCTGTTCCAAACTGTCGGCGTAGTCTTGTTTTTCCTGCCGATTGGATTCCAACTCTGCTTTCTGCGACTCAATGCTGGCCTTGAGGTCTTTGTATTCCTGAACAATCTGTTTGTCATAGTCCATAATCTGGCTGACAATTTCCATATTGTCCAGCATATCACTAAAACTTTGCGAATTGAGCAGCACTTCCATATAAGATGTGTCGCCGCTCTCGTACATCACGCGAATGCGTGTTTCAAATAACTCCTGTTTTTCGTCCAGTGTGCGAATGGTTTGTTCTAACTCTTGTTCTTTTTGTTCAATATCTTCGGTCAAGGTATCAATGACCTGTTCGGTTGCGTTGAGTTCTGCCCGCGTCATCTGAATTTGATAATCCAGCGCGGCAATTTTCTCACTATATTTTTCTGCCTGTCCTTGCAGCTCCTTGACCGCTGCGTTTGCTTCGGCGCGTGCGGTCTTGAGTTCGGAAAGGCGGCTGCGCAGTTGACTGCTGGAAGCAGCCTGTGCCGTTTCGGGTGCCCCGCTGGGGGGCAGCAGCACGCCTGCCAGCATGACAGCCAGCAGACTTGCCGCGATTTTGTTTTTAGAAATTTTGATGCCCATGCCGTCCCCTTACACATCCATAAAGCGGCGAATGGTCAGCGAAGAACCGCCGACGCCGACGATAACGCCCGCACCGCCAAAGATGGCAATGACATAATACATGAGGTCTTCAAAGCCCGCCATAGTGAACTGCGGCAGATTGCCCAAAATAAAATCTGTAAGCTGCTCATAGAGCGCCCATTCCAATCCGAACGCAATCGCACCGGCAACAATGCCGAGTGACAGACCTTCAATGACGAAGGGCCAGCGAATAAACCAGTTGGTTGCACCAACCATTTTCTGAATGGAAATTTCGCGGCGGCGTGCCAACATCGCAAGCTTGACCGTATTGGAGATGATAAAGATGGAGATAAGGCCGAGCGCCACTACCAACGTCACGGCAATCGCCTGAAACATGTGCTGGATTTGCAGCAGACGCGCTACGACTTCCTCATTTGCGACCGCATTGGCGACGCCATCCACGCCCGACAGGGCAATCTTGGTTGCCGACACCTTAGACGGGTCTTTCATGGTGATGTGGAACGCATCGCGCAGCGGGTTATTGGTTTCATCGAAGCCGTCCAGCAGGTCGGCATTCTCGCCCAAGTCCTTGCGGTAATCTTCGAGTGCCTTGTTTTTGTCCTCGAATTCGGCTTCGGCTACATTATCGACCTGCATGACGGTCTTTTGCAGCGCGCGCGCCTCCTGGGTCGTATAGGTTTCATCAATGTAAATGACAATTTCGCTTTCGTTTTGCAGCTTGACAATATTAAGGTCAATATTGTACGACACCAGCGCCGTTGTACCCGTGATAATCAGGCAGACCACGATGACGCTGACCGCCGCAAAGCTCATAAAGCCATGCAGGAATATGTTTCGGAGTCCTTCCTTTAGGAAGTACCCGATACTACTCGTCCGATTCTTCTTCATATGTGTAATACCCACCTGTCTGGTCACTGGCAACTTCGCCCTTATTTATCATGATAACACGTTTTCCGAACTGGTCAACCAATTCTTTTGCATGTGTTACAATCAAGACCGTCGTACCCAGCTCGTTGATTTTTTCAAACAGCACCATCAGTTCCAGCGAGCGTTCCGGGTCAAGGTTTCCGGTTGGCTCGTCCGCAATGATGACGCGCGGATTGTTGACCAGTGCGCGGGCGATTGCCACACGCTGCTGTTCACCACCGGACAACTCGACCGGGCGGCAATCCTCTTTTCCGATTAGGCCAACCAGTTCCAACACATACGGCACGCGCTTTTTGATAATCTTGTTGGAAGCGCCAATGGCACGCATGGCGAACGCCACATTTTCATAAACGGTCTTGTTTTCAATCAGTCGGAAATCCTGATACACAACGCCCAACGTGCGGCGCAGATAAGGAATCTCCCGTTTTTTAATCTTGCCAATATTGAAATTATTGACAAGCACGCGGCCTTCGATAGGGCGCACCTCGGCGGTCAGCATCTTGATGATGGTGGACTTACCCGACCCGGACGCACCCACCAGAAAGACGAATTCGCCTTCCTCGATGCGGAACGTGACCTTATTGAGGGCACGGCAGCCATTGTCATAGACCATGCTGGCCTCTTTCATACTAATCACAGTTTTCGTTCCCTCCTTGGTACGCAGCGTACCTTACCTTAGACGCAATCCGCCCGGGATTTGTTCCCAACTCCCAGGCGTAAAACGAAATTTTTTGGGGTTTTTAGAAATTGCCTTCCTCGCGGCTGGCCAGATACTTGCGTACCATGAGCGCCACTTTAAAGACAATCGCGTGGTCAAATTCGCGCAAATCCAAGCCGGTGAGCTTTTTGATTTTTTCCAGGCGATAGACCAACGTATTACGATGCACAAACAGTTTGCGCGAGGTTTCGGACACATTCAGATTGTTCTCAAAGAACTTTTGAATGGTGAACAGGGTTTCCTGGTCGAGCGAGTCAATCGAACCGCGCTTAAACACTTCGGTCAGGAACATTTCACACAGGGTGGTCGGAAGCTGATAAATCAGGCGGCCGATGCCCAGATTTTCAAAGCTGACGATGGATTTTTCGGTGTCGAACACACCGCCCACTTCAATGGCAATCTGTGCTTCCTTGAACGACTTTGCAATGTCCTTCATCTGCGACGAAATCGAGCCGATACCGATGATGCTCTTGACAAGCAGTTCGGATGACAGCGCCTCCTCCATCTGCTTTGCAACCTTAATCAGTTCCTTGGGTTCGCTGTTGGCCTTGACTTCCTTGACCACAACAATATCCGATTCACTGATATGCAGCACAAAATCGCGCTGTTTATCGGGGAACAAACCCGAAATCACGTCGATTGCAGCAATGTCCACGCGCTCCAATTGGCGCACCAGAAAGACGACGCGCGGCACATCGTTGCCAAAATGCAGTTCACGCGACTTGATGTAGATATCACCGGGCAGGATGTTGTCCAGAATGATATTTTTGACAAAGGTTGCCTTGTCGTGCTTTTCGTCGTACA
>NZ_CALWJM010000027.1 GCF_944381005.1 uncultured Butyricicoccus sp.
TTGGGCATATCCGTCACCCCCACTAGTATTTTACCTCATAACTCTATATTTGTCAGGTTTTGTTAGGCACTCTTAGCGGAGGAACCAAATCTTGCAACAAATTCACATGAAAGCGCCGAATAACTGGATAAATGACCCAAACGGTTTTATCTATTATAAAGGAAAATACCATTTATTTTATCAGTACTTTCCCTATGCGCCCCAGTGGGGCACCATGCACTGGGGGCATGCGGTTAGCGATGACCTCGTGAACTGGGAGCACTGCGGTATTGCGCTGCATCCTACAAAATGGGATGACCGCAATGGTTGCTTTTCAGGTAGTGCCATTGAACATGATGGTAAAATGTATGTATTTTACACTGGCGTAAGATATCTGGAAGTTAATCCAGAAAATATTCATAAGCCATTCAATGAACAGTTTGAACCGACACAGATGATGATTACATCTGAGGATGGCTTCCGGTTTGACAATTGGAATGCAAAGCGCACCATTATTCCAGCGATTGAAAATATTACAGTTGGTGACCGGATTCATACGCGCGACCCAAAAGTATGGCGGGGAAAAAATGATTGGTATTTGGTTTTGGGAAGCAGTTTGAACGGTCAGCGGGGACAAGCGTTGCTGTACCGCAGTGACGACCTTATGCACTGGGAATATGCAGGTAAAGCCATGAATGATGCGTTGCCCGGTTGGGGCTGGGAGTGCCCGGATTATTTTGAATGCAATGGTATCGGCATAATGCTGTTTTCTGCAATGGGGTTTGAAGAAATGGATGGAAAGCCACAAAACCATTCGTTGTGCTGTACAGTTTCGTTTGATGAGGATTGTTGCCGGATGTCGCTTTCAGACCAGTATCAACTGGTTGACTATGGAAAAGATTTATATGCCCCACAGACAACCACTGATGCACAAGGGCGTCGTGTAATGGTGGCATGGCTGCGTATGCCGCATCCCACGGCAGAAGGATGGATTGGTATGTTTACCGCACCGCGTGTGATTGAATACAAGGACGGGCGTATATATTTTCGTTTGCATCCAGCCATTCATCAGGCATTTCAAAAACCCATTGCCAGCGCAAGCCAAGCAGATTCCGGTATTTATTGCATACGGACTGCGCTGCATGATGGAGAAGAACTAAAGATAGGCGATTATCGAATTTACCGTGCAAATGGGAAGTTATATGCTGACCGCAGTGCGTTGGGAGAGGTTTGTGAAGGTTGCCAGATGATTTCGGAGACGCCTCCGGTACAAGACGGGTATCAAATAGAAGTCATCGTGGACAAGAATATAATCGAGATATTTGTCAATGACGGTGAATTTGTTATTACTCATGTAGTGTACGACCTTGAGCAGCAGGTAACTGCGAGTGCAGGTGTCCAGTTGCAGATGTACACAGTTGGTTCAATGGAGGAATAAAAGAATGCTTATCACAAAGGTACAGCTTGATTCTATCGACAAGGTAAAACAATTTGTTAACCTAGTATCCTGTTTGGACTGTGATTTGGATTTGGTTTCAGGCAGATATATTGTGGATGCAAAGTCGATTATGGGCATATTCAGTATAGACTTGTCCAAGCCAATCGAATTGCGAATCTATGATGGCGCGGAACAGCCGCAACAGGTGATAGAAATGTTGAAAGATTACATTGTGACAGCCTAGGGCGTGTTTTAAAACGCTCAACTTGTGTGCAAAGTGCCAATCTGGTAAACTAGTAATATGAGAAGACACGAATTAAGCGAAACACAATGGAATAGAATCAAAGATTTACTTCCGCCAGAACGAAAACCGCAGGGAAGGCCACCTGGCAAAGAGCAATCGTGAGATGCTCAATGCCAGGGTGTATTGGCTCAACACGGGTATCCCTTGGAGAAATCTGCCAGAACGATTTGGGCCTTGGCAAAGTGTATACAGTCGATTTTGTGCATGGACAAAAGCCGGCGTATGGGAAAACGTCCTGGCCAATCTGATCCAGCAGGATATAGTCGATGAAACAACACTTATGTTGGATAGTACCAGAATAAAAGTACACCAACATGCCAGTGGTGTTAAAAAAGGGGCGAAAATGAGTCAACAGGACGCAGCCGGGGAGGATTGACGACAAAAGTCCATGTGGTAACAGATGGGCTTGGGAATCCTTTACGCTTTTTGCTTTCTAGTGGCAACACGAGTGATATTCGTATGGCACAGCATCTATTAGAGCCATTCGATTTATCAGGAAAATGGATTCTTGCAGATAAAGGTTATGACAGCGACAAGTTTGCGGACTGGCTCAAAGTACATGGCGGAACAGCTGTCATACCAAGCCGTTGTTCAGCCAAACACCCCAGAAAAATAGATTGGGAGCTTTATAAAGAACGACATCTCATTGAAAATCTATTTCTGAAACTTAAAAATCACCGTCGTTTCTCAATGCGGTATGAGAAAAAGGCGCTTTATTTTCATGCTGTTGTTTGCCTTGCCTGTATCCTTGTTTGGTTGCTTTGATGGTCTTAAAACACGTTCTAATTAACACTTCATAATTTTTCTCCCGAATTAGCATCTGGACAAACTCTTCATCTAGCATAAACATGGGTGAAATATTATAAAAGTCTTCCAGATTTTCCTTATTAACCGAAATCGATAACAGAAACACGCCTTGCATATCGTGTGTAAACCAATGAATCTGTTTGCTCAGCGCGGAGACGCTGACAAAGATTTCCAGCGTGATTGGTGCGTAGGGGGGGGGAATGGCTACGCAGTTTCCAAAATCAGTCTGCATGATTTGTTCTCGTCGCATGACACATTCCTCAAATGTATCGGGTACATCTGCCTTTTAGGCAATCCGGGTACACAATTGGTGTAGCACTTCCTCCTTGGTAGAACCCCATATGTCGGTAAAAAACAGCTCCTCCCGGAAGTATCGCAAAATACTTTGCGCACTACAGTTTTTGAGTAGCTTTTTTAGTTGCCCCGCGCTGCGGTTGTCGAAAAAGTATTGCACCTAATAGATAGGTACTGGTACATTGAACTAAATTGGAACGGTCGAAAAATGTAGTCGACCTCGAACAGAGCTTTGTCAGGCAGAGAATATATGTCACACACTTCGACGCGGTTGAGATAATCCTTGAATGCTTCTTCAAAGCGGTACTGGAACAGCTTTGCGCTTCCTGTACCCGATTCACAAATGAGCACAATGTTTCGACGGTTGGTTGTCTTTTTCTTGCGCTCAATTGACAGTGCAATGCATATGACGATGTATCCGATCTCATTCTCACTGACAATGGTGTGAAAGTATTCGGCCAAAATTGTACATGCCTGCGCTGCCATCGCGTAAGGAAAACTGTACGTCTCCTTAATCTCTTTGAGCATCGGATTTTTAAGCTACATATGATATTGCAATCGAATTCGAAGTGCAAACATGTGCTTTTTCAAAATGGTTTGCAGCTCAAAATCCTCATAAAGATCGACATTGAATACCTTAATCACTCTGGCAAGCATATCGTTGACCAGTTGATTGATTTGCATATCGATGACGATATGCCCCTATACCCGAATGGACGGACAGAAAAATCAGTCGTAAAATGGAATAGAAAGGGGCAATAAAAATGGAACAGCAAAAAAATAAAAAGGTGGGGCGCCACCTCGATACGACGATGTATTCAAAGCTGGCTCAGTAAAAATGGTAATAGAGCAAGGTCACGAACCCAAAGAAGTTGCCCGAGAGCTGGGCATTTGCATCGACACCCTACGCAGCTGGCTGAAGGTTTCCGGAATGCAGTTGGGCCAGGTGAGTCGCTACAATTGAGAGCAACAGCGCATCCAGGAGTTGGAGGCGGAGATTCGTACACTACGTAAGCAGCTCGGTGAAAAAGATGAGGTGATAGACATTCTAAAAAATCTGTCGGCATCCTGTTGAAACCATAGTGGAAAAATACCGCTGCGTCCTAGCGATACATCACTAGGGAGCTACTGTGGAGCGGGTATGCCGAGCCTTGGAGATATCGCGCAGCGGCTACTATGCCTAGCTTCATCGCAAACCCTGTATGTGCGAGCGAAACAATCAAGCGCTGAAACGGAAGTTGGTGAAACTGCACCAAAAATATTCCGCTCTGGGGTTGGATAGCCTCCACCACATGCTCAAGCCGGAATTCGGTTGTTCTCGTAAGCGGGTACACCATCAGATGTGGCTTGCTGGTATCTCCTCGGTCAGATGTCGAGCCTACTAGGTCACGACCGATTCTCAGCATAACCACCCTATTGCGCCCAATCTTCTCAATCGGAACTTCTTTTTGAGCTCCAAAATCAGGCTTGGGTAGGCGATATTACCTACATTCCCACCAGCGAGGGTTGGCTTTATCTGGCCATTGTAAAGGACTTGTGTACCCACAAAATTGTGGGCTACGCATTTTCCGACCGTATTGATACTTCGCTGACTGTGGCAGCGCCCGACATGGCAGTATACCGCTGTAAACCACCAAACGGTCTGCTCTTTCGCAGTGACCGTGGCATCCAATATGCTACAAAAACCTTTTGACAACGGTTGGAATCCTATGGATTCCGGCAGAGTATGTCGCGTAAGGACAATCTTTACGATAATGCTATAGCAGAAAATTTCTTCAGCTGCTTCAAGTGTGAACTCATTCACCTCAAGCGCTATACAACACAATCCAGTGCACAAACCGATGTATTCGCGTATCTGGAAACCTTTTACAATTCGGTTCGGCCTCATTCTGCTTTAGGCTGGGTATCTCCAGCACAGTTTAAGACCAACCTTTTAGCTACCCAGGTGGCTTGAACGAGCATCCGCTAGAATGACTATGATTCATTCTGTCTTTTCATCGTTTTTGTATCCGTTTTTCTGGAAAGGGCTCTCCGCTACACGGGATCGGTTCGGTGCACCCCGTGCGGGCGATAGCACAGGCGATGCGCGATGCCGGTGTAGTCGCATAGCAAATACAGGATGCTCAGCCACATCTCGGTGCCCATGAGGGTGGGGTTGTCCTGCAGAAGAAGGTCGAACGAGAAGCCTTGGCCGTTCTGCCAGTTGTGCAGGATGCGGTCAATCCACACCACGGCCCACTCCATGGAGTGATACAATAAAACCGCACACCCAAGTGATATAATAGAAAAACAGAAAGGGTGTTGGTGATGGGACAAAAATACAACGCAGACTACAAAGC
>NZ_CALWJM010000028.1 GCF_944381005.1 uncultured Butyricicoccus sp.
CAGGCCGATTGCCTGTGCATTCGACATGTACGAGAACGGATAACCCTGGGTCATGTCCGGGGTCTCGTAACCCATTGCACGAACAACCATGGTGATGAACTCAGCGTCGGTAATTGCACGGTCAGGCTCGAACTTGTTGTTACCAACACCTACAACGATGTTGTTGATGTAGCAGTAGCCGATAGCGGAATCCTTCCAGGAGCCCTTTGCAACGTCAGCAAAGTTCTGCGCACCGGTGTACTGGGATACGTTCGGGTCGCCAGTCATCAGACGGGCAATCATTGCGCAAGCCTCAGCACGAGTAATGGTGTCTTCCGGATGGTACTTGCCGTCGTCCTTACCCTGGATAATGCCCAGGTCGGACAGCATGGTAATTGCTTCGGAATAATCGGAGCCCGCCGGGACATCCTCAAAAACCTTTGCACCAGCGAACATCGTGAAAGTGCACGCGAACGCCAGAACCATGGCAAGAACCTTTTTCAGATTCTTCATAGGAATAGTTCCTCCTTTTTAATCTCAGGGGGACACAGTTGCCCCCGCTCTTGTATGCCTACATGATACCAGCCCCCCGCCCCAAAGTCAATTATGACGGCCCAGACGTAACACAAGTGTAATATTGCACGGCTTTTGTGACAACAAACTGTAACTTTTATGCCTTTTGATTACAAATGCGCTGTGAAAGATGCACAAAGACCAATGCAAATTGGTCGTTTTTTTGCAACACCAGCAGCGCCCCTGTTCCTTGCGCTGTTATCGCAAAGAACAAATAAAGAACAAATTTCCGCCCGTTCAAATACCGCCTTTTTTATAACATAAAAATCCAAAAACCGCACATTTTCTCCACAGAAATACATAATAAGTCGCGTTTCATTGTTCTTTTCGCACCCAATTCGTACAATCAGTACAAGAAAGCGCCCGCCCGCGCGTCCGTGTGCAAAGGGTGCGCCCGTTGGGCGTACGACTTATTTCTATTTCATTCGGAAAGGCGGTATTACACTATGGCAACCATTCAAAAACGAGGGAAATCTTACTCCATCCGCGTCTCCTGCGGCTACGACATCAACGGACGTCAAATTATCCGCTCCATGACCTGGCGCCCAGAGGCTGGCTTGTCCAATTTGCAAGCCGAACGCGAGGTCAAACGACAGGCCGTTCTCTTTGAGGAGCGCTGCCATACCGGTCAGGTTTTGACCGGCAAAGTGCGCTTTGCTGATTTTATTGACCTCTGGATGCGCGATTACGCCGAAAAACAGGTGCGCCCCACCACCTTCGCCCGCTATCGCTCCATGCTCCCACGCATCAACGCTGCACTGGGTCACATGCGCCTTGACCGCATCCAGCCCCACCACCTGCTTGAATTCTACAATACCCTGTCTGCTGCGGGCAGCCGCTCGGATTGCAAGCAACACTTCCGCGGTGATTTCACCCAAACCTTACAGTCTCTTTCGCTTACACGCGAAGCATTTTCTATCCAAGCCGGTGTTTCGCGCTCGGTTGTGGACAATCTCCGGCATGGAACCAACGTCACCGCCGAAAGTGCCGCGCGGGTTGCCGCCTATTTAGGCCAGCCCGTTCAAACCCTGTTTGAACCCGTTGACCGCGAACGCGGCCTATCCGATAAGACCGTCTTGCACCATCATCGCTTGATTTCTGTGATTCTGGCCACCGCCGTTAAATGGCAGATTCTGTTTTCCAACCCCTGCGACCGCGTGCAGCCGCCTCGCGTTGCCTATCAGGAAGCCCGCTATCTGGACGAAAAACAGGCCGCTCTGCTACTGGATGCGCTGCAACACGTAGATATTCAGCACCGTGCGATTGTGCAGTTGCTACTATATACCGGGATGCGCCGCGGAGAATTGTGCGGCTTGTCTTGGCGCGACATTGATTTTGATACCTCGGTCATTCATGTGCGCCGCTCTTCCCTGTATCTATCCGACCGCGGTATCTTTGAGGACAGCACCAAAAATGCAACCTCACGCCGCAGCATCAAAGTACCAAAAGATGCAATGGATACCTTATATATATATCATGCCTGGCAGGAGCAGCAGCGCCAGCAGCTTGGAGACGGTTGGCAGGAAAGTGACCGCATATTCACCGCGTGGAACGGCTCGCCCATTCATCCCGATAATATCACCAGTTGGTTCTCCCGATTTGTGCGCACACATGACTTGCCCGCAATTTCCCTGCACTCGCTCCGCCATACCAACGCAACCTTGCTCATTGCGGCAGGCGTTAACCTACAAACGGTGGCCGCTCGACTGGGACATGCCAGCGTTACGACCACGGGCAAAATTTATGCACACGCCATTCAATCGGCAGATGCCGCAGCTGCCGACACTTTACAAGATTTGTTGCATCCGCTGGCGTCCAAAAAGCGTCCTTAAAGAACAAAAAAAGAACAAGTGTTGTAGATATCATATGAACATGGTAAAAATAGGTATACTTTGGCCGTGTTTTTACGCAATATGATAGGTATATCGTTATCCTGATACATGGTTTCAATGGGTTACGAGACCCCGGACATGACCCAGGGTTATCCGTTCTCGTACATGTCGAATGCACAGGCAATCGGCCTG
>NZ_CALWJM010000029.1 GCF_944381005.1 uncultured Butyricicoccus sp.
AAAAGAGACATGGTTTGCAGATCTCTGGTAGAATGAAGTCGCGACACACCATTCGAAAGGAGACAGCAAACCATGTCCGAGAAGATTGTACAGCTAAATGTGGAATTGTCAAGAAAACCGCACACCCAGAAAGCACGTCAAGCGACCAGAATGCTATGTTGCTGAATCCACTTTGCACGCTTAACCAGCGGCGGAAGATTGTCCTCATTAGCAGTGTTACGCCGGAGGCGATTATAGTAGGTTTCAATCCAACGGAAGATGAGTTGCCGTACCTGTTGACGTGGTATAGAAACGCAATGTAATCGATAGATTAGTTCCTTTTTCAATGTTGCAAAGAAGCTCTCCATCCGTGCATTATCAAAGCAACAATGTGTACGTCCCATACTCTGCCGAAAACCATATTGCATGAGCAGAGCACGATATTGATGAGAGGTGTATTGTCCACCGTGGTCAGAATGCAAAATCAAGTTATCTGTATGGCCATAGAGACTATTCCAAGTTTTGTGTAAACCTCCTATGTGGTGTAGAATAGAAGCACCACATTGGAGGTTTTATATATGGCCAGAAAGAATCGTACCCCGGAAGAAAATGCCCGTCGAGAGAAAATCCGTGAGTTGCTGCAGCTGGCAAACATCGGCAGCATGGATGACATCCAGAATCTGTTTAAGGAGACCATTGCCGAATTCATGGAGAATGGTCTGGAGGCTGAGCTGGATGACGAGCTTGGTTACAGCAAGTATGACTACAAGAACAAAGCCACAGACAACAGCCGCAACGGCCACAGCAGCAAAACTCTGCGCACCAGCTTTGGAGATGTGGATGTGTCGGTTCCTCGAGACCGGAAGGGGGAATTTGAGCCCCAGGTACTGAAAAAGAACCAGACCAGCATCAGTCAGGACATTGAGGTGAAAATCCTGTCCATGTATGCCAAGGGTATGACCACCGGAGATATTGAGGCCCATATTCAGGACATCTATGGCATTTCCGTCTCGGATAGCACGGTCAGTCGGATCACGGACAAAATCTTGCCCGTGGCTCGTGAATGGCAGCAGCGCCCTCTGGAGTCTATTTACGCCGTGGTTTTTCTGGATGCTATTCACTACCATGTCCGCAGCGAAGGGCAGATTGTAAAGAAAGCAGTGTACATTGCTATTGGCGTCAATCTGGATGGCCGGAAAGATGTTCTGGGCATGTGGATTGGCGAAAATGAGAGTGCCAAGTTCTGGGCAACTGTACTCAACAGCCTGAAAAACCGAGGTGTAGAGGATATTTTCATTGCCTGTACAGACAATTTGACGGGATTTGATGCGGCCATCCACGCCACCTTCCCACAGGCTGAGATCCAGAACTGCATTATCCACCAGCTGCGCAATTCCAGCAAGTATGTGTCCTACAAGGATCTGAAGGCCCTGATGGCCGATCTGAAGGCGGTCTATGCCGCCGTGGACGAACAGGCAGCCTTGGATGCTCTGGACACCTTTGGGGAGCGCTGGGACAAGAAATACCCGAAAATCTCTCAGTCCTGGCGGTCCAATTGGGCCAATCTCAGCACCTATTTCAAGTACCCCCAGAAAGTGCGCAGGCTGATCTACACCACCAATGCCATTGAGGGTTTCAACCGCCAGCTACGCAAGGTGACCAAGGCCAAATCCGTCTTTCCCACCGATGACAGTCTGCTGAAAATGCTGTATTTGGCCATGATGGATATTACCAAAAAGTGGACCGGACGGCGGCAGGACTGGAGTCTGATCCACGCCCAAATGGCCATCTATTTTGCTGAGCGTATGCCTGAGTAACCACCGCCGGGGGCGGATGCCAAGGGCGAGGTGAACGGCCCGCTACCCTTGACATCCAGCCCCACCAGCGTTATGTTGTTGACAAGGCGGCAGTTAGATGAGCCTGCTGCCGCTCTGAATAAGTTTTGCTCTATTCGCACCCTAAATGGAGTTTACACAGAATTTGGGATTGACCCGAACGTTTAGGGCTGATATCCATTTGGCCTTCCTCACCCTTGCTGCTGCTTTGATTGCTTTTCGGTTTTGTTAGGCGCTCTAAACTGTCTATCCCTACAATTTCTACTACGTCACGATCCATTTTTCCGCGTTCTAACATCTCACTCACTACCTATAATATTTTACCTCATACAAATGAAAAAGCCCAGCTTTTGCTGGACTTTTTCGACAGACTGAGAACCCGAAGGAGATTCCTTCGGGTTCTCTCGTATGATCTTCATCTTGTAAACCAAAGTTTGAGTGTTCCCAACCTGCATGCGATGTGATTATTCTTTCTGCGGCAGTTCCGGCATCATCGTAATTTCCAAATCACTATTGTATTTTGTGCGGATGGCGATATCTGTATAAATCAACTCGCTTTGGAGACTCTTTTTATGCGTGATATATTCATATAACACATAAGGCGCGCGGTATCCCTGCTCAAATGCCTTCTGATCGAGCACGCAGCTGAGGCAGTCATTTTGCAGCAGTTTGCGTGTGATCTCGTTGAGATCGAACGCAACCACCTTGACCTGACGCTTGCGCCCGGCTTCCTCGATCGCCTGACACACACCCTGCTGGCCGTTCGCAGCCACATAGATTCCTGCAAGGTCCGGATTTGCACGCAGCATGTGCTGCGTAATCTCATAGGCGTAGTCGTCACGGTCAAAGCAGGGCTGGAACGGCAGTAATGTGATATTGCACGCAGTCTCCTGCTCGATCACCTCGCAAAATCCGTTGAGACGATTGTTGTGTGCTGTATTGCTCAGATGTCCGGTCAGCGGGAAAACTTTGCTGCCCGCCGGAATCATCTGGCACATCAGACCTGCCGCGGTCTGTCCGCCGCGATAATTGTTGACCCCAATAAAGCCAATCCGCTTGCTGCCCGGAACATCAGAGTTAAACGTAACAACCGGAATATTCTGCTCATCCAGCTGATCGATACACTGGCGCAGCTCGGGCGTATTGTTGGGCGAAATCGCCAGCCCCTGCACGCCTTCTATGACCAATGCTTCGATATTTTCCAGCAAAAGTTCCTCATCCAATCCGCTCTGCTCGCGGATGATAACCTCAACGCCAGATGCTCGCAATTCATCTGCCGCCTGTCTGAGGCCCTCGAGCACGATCTTCATGGTAGGTGTCTCGACCGACTGCAAAATCGCACCAATCTTACAGTCCCGCTTGGTCCGCACCAAGGCCTGTCCGATTAAATTGGGCTTATATCCTAATTCTGTCGCAATGCGGAAAATGCGTGTAGCGACCTCCGGGTTGACCCGACCGCGATTGTGCAAAGCACGATCGACCGTGCCGCGTGAGACGCCCGCCAGTTCCGCAATCTGCTGCGCTGTGACTGCCATGCGCTTCCCTCCTAGTTCATGCTACATCCAGTATACCATATTGCACGCACCTTGAAAACGATATTTTTGATAAAAATGCGTATAAATTTATACAAAATCATAGTACACAAAAACCATACCGCGATTTGCGTCGAGTTGCACACCAAAACGAACGCATATGCACGCAAAGTGCAAAAAACATCTGTTATTTTCACAATCCGCTTTGTACGTTTTTGTCAGCTCCCACGAAAAATATTTTCCGGATTTTCCGCGCTTGAAAGTACAGAAAAAGGGTGATATCCTAAATACAGAAAGATTTTTGACGATAACATATTCCAACAATTTGGCCTGCTGCGCATTTTGCAAAGTACGCCTTTATGTTCTCGTGAACGCAAAAACTGTTCTCTTCTTCACCAGCTCCCGTAGCACATTGGCATCTGCGCCGGGATGCGCAATTACCAAAGTATACCATAAGGAACAAAAGAAGGAGTGTAAGTTAATGAAAGGCGGAATCGCAGAGCTTCTCAACTTCAAGCAGAAAAATAAAAACATGGACGAGTTCATCAAAGTCCCCGTCTCCGAGAAACTGGCCTACTGCTTCGGTGACCCCGCACTGACGCTCATGTACACCATGACGTCCACCCTGCTGATCTACTTTTATACCAATGTCGTCGGTATTTCGGCCGGTGCCGTCGGTATGATTATGCTGGTCTCGCGTATTTTTGACGGATTTTCCGACGTCGCAATGGGTACCATCATCGACCGCACGCACTCCAAATACGGTAAGGCCCGCATTTGGATTCTGCGTCTGGCCATCCCCTACGCCCTCGCCGCCGTCCTGCTGTTCACCATGCCTGACGTCGACAACATCGGTAAGATCTTGTACGCATTCGTCACCTATAATCTGATGAATACCGTAGTCTACACTGCCATCAGCCAGCCCTTCCACGCACTCGGCTCGCTGATGACCCGCGACCGCCGCGACCGCGATACCATCAGCAACATCCGCATGATGCTGTCGATCACCGCCAGCATGATTATCACCGCATTCACCCTTCCCCTCATCAACTACGTCGCACAGATCACCGGCAAGGAGCAGCTGTCTTGGGTACTGGTCACCAGCGGCTATGCCATTGTCTCGGTTTTCATCCTGCTCAACACCTATGCCACCTGCACCGAGCGCGTCCAAGCCGCTCCGCAGACCAAAAAAGAGAATATTCCCTTCTGGAAATCGTTCAAAATTACCTTCACCAACCGCTATTTCCTGATTGCTCTGGGCCTGATGATCGCCTATACTGCATATCAGGTCATCATCGGTACCGATCTGACATACTACTGCCAGTACGTTCTGGGCGACGCCAATCTGGTTATGCCCCTGTCCTCTGCCGAAAAAGTGTGCACCATCATTGGCATCGCACTGCTGCCCAAACTACTGCCCCGCTATGGTAAGCGCAACCTCATCTGCTTCGGCTGTGCACTGGGCGTTGTCGGTCAGCTGCTGTTCCTGCTTAATATCACCAGCGTGCCGCTCGGCGTTGTCTCCTGCATCATCCGCGGTTTTGGTATCGCCCCCTTCTACGGCGTGCAGTACTCCCTGCCGGGCGATGCCATCGAGTATGGCCACTGGAAGCATGGTTTGCGCGTTGAGGGCCTGATGTTCTCGTCCATGAGCATGGGCCAGAAGGCCGGTTCAGGCTTTACCTCGGCCATCATGGGTGGCATCCTGTCCATGGCTGCATTCGACGGCCTCAAGGCCACTGCCGCAGAGCAGACTGTCGAAGCCATCGTCACCATCAAGGCATTCTATCTCTATGTCCCGATTGTACTGTGGGTCATCATGTTCCTAATCGCGGCCTGCTACAAGTTGGACAAGGCCTATGACAAAATGATGCACGAACTGCTTGAACGCGAGGGCAAGAGCGCAGAAGTGCACTGAGTATCCTGTCTTTTGCGTCCGTCCAAAGGCATCTGTCCTTTGGACGGATTTTTTATGCCCGCAAGACGTGCGTGCATTTTCTTTGAATGCACGCAAAATCATTGTAATTTTCCATAAAAACGTGCACTCTCTATCTCGCACAAATCACAAGCCATCGCTTTTCAAACTCAATGTTTGTACAAAATATATAGTTTTATCCAGAATATTTGTGTATTATATCGCTATTTCCGTCTTGTGTTCTCGTGAACGCAGTGTTATAATCATCATCGAAGAAGAAAACAAACAGTGAACGCAATATCCCCCGCGTACCTGCGTCGGCTCGCCAAACCGCACGCACCAAACGCTCCCTGCTAACCAAACAAGACTTATTTATTTTGGAGGTATTTCTTATGTCCCTGAAAATTGCTGTTATCGGCTGCGGTATGATCGGCCGCGAGCACATCGAACGCATCCAGAACCGCATTCGCGGCGCACAGGTTGTTGCCGTATGCGACGTATTCGAGGAGGGTGCCAAGAAGGGCGCTGAGATCGCAGGCGCAGGCACCAAGATCTACACTGATTTCAACGAAGCCATCAACGATCCCGAGGTCAACGCAGTTGTCGTCACCACGCCGGGTGCATTCCACAAGGATCCGGTTATCGTAGCCATCAAGGCTGGCAAGCCGGTATTCAGCGAGAAGCCGCTGGCAAACACCGCTGCTGACTGCAAGGAGATCGTAGACGCTGAGATGGCAAGCAGCAAGCATCTGGTACAGGTTGGCTTCATGCGCCGCTACGATCGCGGCTACCGTCAGGTGAAGGAACTGCTCGACTCCGGCAAGTTCGGCGCACCGATGGTCATCAAGTGCACCCACCGCGCCGACGGCGTTGCACCCGACTACACCACCGCAATGGCAGTCACCGATACCGCCATCCACGAGATCGACGTTCTGCCGTGGCTGGTAGATGACGAGTGGGATGAGGTACAGTGCATCATGCCCAAGACATCCTGCAAGGCACATGAAGGTCTCAAGGACCCGCAGGTCATGATTATGAAAACCAAGGGCGGCATCGTAAACATTCTGGAAGTCAACGTAAACTGCGGCTTCGGCTACGACATTAACTGCGAAGTCGTCTGCGAGAATGGCGTTGTCAACCTGCCCTGCCCGTCCTTCCCGACCGTCCGCTACGCAAACAATGTATCCACCAAGATCGAGGACAACTGGATTCTGCGCTTCATCGATTCCTACGATGTCGAGATTCAGGATTGGGTCGATCACGCGCTCAAGGGTGAAACCGGCGGCTCGTCCGCTTGGGACGGCTATGTCGCTTCCATCACCGCTGACGCACTGGTCAAGTCCCAGACCTCCGGCACCTTCGAGAAGGTTGTTACCGGCGGCACCCCGGATTTCTACAAGAAGTAATTTAGAAAGGAAGAACCTGTTATGAAAATCGGATTTAACGAAGGCTGCAACCGCTTCTGCGAAAACCATTCTGTACTGGAGGACCTCGACCTGTGCGAGAAGTATGGTTTTGACTACATCGATATCCAGTCCGAGTGCCTCGACCGCGAGATCGCGGCCGGCAAGTACACCATCGACGATCTGGCTGCTTGGTTCGCCGATCCGGCACACAAGCTGCGCATGCTGTCCTACAACGCTCTTATCTTCTTCAACATGAAGCAGACGCAGGAGGAAAAGGACGCTGTTATGGAAAAGCTCGACCAGATCATCGCAGACTGCCTCAAGTTACAGTGCAAGATGATCGTTGTCGTTCCGTCCATGGATCTGCCGGTTCACGCAACACTGAACGACATCCGCGCTGACGCCGTTGATGTCCTGCGCGAGATGGTCAAGAAGGTTGAGCCGCACGGCATCAAGCTGTCCATCGAGTTCTGCGGCTGCCCGACCATGTCCATCAACCGTTTTGAGGACGCTTACGCCATCGTACAGGAGGTCAATCACCCGCTCGTCGGCATCACCCTCGACCAGTACCACTTCCACGCTATGGCTTCGTCCTTCGAGGCACTGGAAAAGGCCGACGGCAAGAAGATCTTTGTCTGGCACTTAAACGGCATGGAGAACATGCCCTGCGGCGCAGCGTACAACAACGACGAGAAGCGCCTGTGGCCGGACGAGCCGGGTGACTGCCTCGATCACAAGCGTTACGCGGATACCCTCAAGAAGATTGGCTTCGAGGGCGATGTGTGCACGATGGAAGTATTCCGTCCGGACTACTACAAGCTGTCCAACGAGGAGAACATCAAGAAGGCCGCCGAAGTCACCCGCGCGCATGTCGCAAAGTACTGGTAAGGCCATCCATCCTAATATCTGAAAAAGGAGCCCATATCATATGAAAATTGCGTTTGACGTTGACGTACTGGCCAAGCAGATGCCCATCCGCGAATACGTCCACAAGGTAGCTGACTGGGGATACAAATACATCGAGCAGTCCCCCCATCCGCGCATCAATCCCTTCTACAAGCATCCCCTGTTCTCCGAAGAGTGCGAGCAGGAATACCGTCAGGCTCTCAAGGAAACCGGCGTGGAAATCTCCTCGTTTATTGTGGTCTACCGCTGGTCGGGCCCGACCGAGGAGCAGCGCCAGCACGCTGTGGCAAACTGGAAGCGCATGATCGAAATCGCCGTCAACATGGGCGTTCCGGTCATCAACACCGAGTTCTCGGGCGACCCCAATCAGCAGGAAATCTGCAACGGCATGTTCTACAAGTCCATGGAGGAGCTGCTGCCCATCATTGAACGCGAAGGCATCCGCGTTGAGATCCAGTCCCACCCCTACGACTTCTGCGAACTCAATGACGAGACCTGCGATATCGTCAAGTCCTTCCGTTCCAAGAACCTCGGCTATGTCTATTCGGCATCGCATGGTTTCTTCTACGATCAGGGCAAGGGTGATGTACGCCACATGCTCAAGTATGCAGGCGATGAGCTGACCCATGTATTGCTGGCCGATACCTGGAACCAGACCAAAGACTGCCGTTACATCCTCAATCCGCCCTGGCTTAACAGCCGCGGCCGCGCAGACGTCACCATCCACCAGCACACCGCAATGGGAGAAGGTGAGGTTGACTTCGACGGCATCTTTGAGACCCTGCGCGAGATGGACTTCGCAAACAAGCAGCTGAAGCCCAACGCCCCCAAGGTTGGCGGCGATAACATCATCTGCGTGTCCTACTTCGGCTTTCCCGAAAAGATGGACAAGCAGGCTCCCGAAGCACTCGAGCGCATCCAGCACGAACTGCTGGGTAAATAATCTTCTCTTTACTCCCCTTTGACGATGAGGGGCTGATTGCAGGCAAACCTCAGACCGGATTTTATTATCCCAAACAACTTGACATCTGGAAAAAACACTTTTTACTCCACCTTATCTTCTTGCGAGCGGCTGTGAGTCATTCACAGCCGCTTCAGTCTGTCGAAAAAGTCCAGCAAAAGCTGGGCTTTTTCATTTGTATGAGGTAAAATATTATAGGTGGTGAGTGAGATGTTAGAACGCGGAAAAATGGATCGTGACGTAGTAGAAATGGAGTGATACAATAAAACCGCACACCCAAGTGATATAATAGAAAAACAGAAAGGGTGTTGGTGATGGGACAAAAA
>NZ_CALWJM010000030.1 GCF_944381005.1 uncultured Butyricicoccus sp.
ATTTTTGTCCCATCATCAACACCCTTTCTGCTTTTTTATTATATCACTTGGGTGTGCGGTTTTATTGTATCACTCCAGGCGAGTTTTTCACGATAAAACATTCATGCTTGAATTTTACAGACTGATATCCACTCAGTGCCAATACTGACAGTGTCCAATCAAATAGATGATTCTGTGTGGGCACTGTCACCTCACCGAAAAATGGTTGAACTGTTCTTTCAGTTTACCTATAACCCCGTCGGTGTGATACAATGTTGTCATGTGAACCACTCCTTTTGTATGCAACTTATGAGGCTTTCTTGAATTCCATTGTACCGCATTCTCTGGAAGTTTTGGTGAAAAAATTTGAAAAGTGGTTGCTTATATAATAAAAGGAGGCTTTTACTATGGAGAATTCTCATCGGTTGGCTCATATTTCACCCACAGGGCAAATGCAAACTATTTTTGATCATTTATATGGAACAGCTTCTCTGGCAAGAGAATTTGCCTACCCCTTTGGTGGCGAAATTCAGGCAGAACTAGCAGCATTAGCTCATGACATAGGGAAATACAGCGCAGCTTTCCAAAAAAGGCTTTATGGTGGCCCCGGAACAGACCACTCTACAGCGGGAGCATTAGAGTGTTGGAGGCGTAAGCAGATCTTCGCTGCTTTTGCAGTAGCCGGTCACCATGGGGGCTTGCCGGATGGTGGTAGTCAAACAGACGGACCCGATCAACCCACACTATGGGGGCGAATCAAACGGGGAGAGCAAGGTCTTCTGGAGCCCTATGAAAGCTGGAAGCAGGAGGTAGATCTTCCTCAAGCCAAAGTCCCAGATTTTTTGATGAGACGTTCAGGGGCAGAATGGGTGTTTTTTACTCGAATGCTGTATTCCTGTCTGGTGGATGCCGACTTTCTGGACACGGAAACCTTTATGGAAGGTCGAGAGCGGGAATCCAATAAGACCTCTATGGAGCAACTATGGAACAAGCTTCAAAGCTACATATCCGACTGGTTCCCGCCTAAAGGAGAACTGAACCGCCAGCGATGTAGAATTCTAGAGCGGTGTATTAAAGAGGGGAAAAAACAGCAACCTGGGATTTTTTCCCTCACCGTCCCCACCGGAGGCGGAAAAACCGTTGCCTCCCTTGCCTTTGCTTTGGCTCATGCAAAAAAATGTGGACTGCGACGGGTGATCTATGTCATCCCCTATACGTCCATCATCGAACAGACAGCGGAGATATTCCGTGAAATACTGGGAACAGAACATGTGTTGGAGCATCACTCCAATATACTTTACGATTTGGAGGGTGAGGCAAGTCCTCATACCATCCGTTTGGCCAAAGCCACAGAAAACTGGGATATGCCAGTGGTAGTGACCACGGCGGTACAGTTTTTTGAATCTCTGTATGCTTGTCGATCCTCTCAGTGCCGCAAACTCCATAATATTGTCGGTAGCGTAGTGGTTTTTGATGAGGCGCAGATGTTGCCTATTCCCTATCTACGCCCCTGTGTTTGGGCTATTTCCCAGTTGGTAGAACATTATAGTGTTTCTGCTGTTCTTTGCACGGCAACGCAGCCTGCGCTGGAAACTATCTTCCATGAATTTCTTCCTCAATTTCCCATACAGGAGTTGTGTCCTCCAGACACCTGCCAGTGGGGTGCATTCCGCCGGGTGTCCTTTCAAAAAGAAGGGAATCTCACCTGGGATGAGTTGGCTGTACAGCTTAACGCCCATAATCAGGTTTTATGCATTGTCAATACCAGAAAAGCTGCCCAGGAAGTGTATGAACGGCTGGATAAGATAGGTAGTTTCCATTTGTCTACCCTCATGTATCCCAATCACCGAAAACAACAGCTCATGGAGATTCGCCGCTGTTTGAAAGAAGGGCTTCCCTGCCGAGTGGTATCTACATCTCTCATTGAGGCGGGTGTAGATGTAGACTTTCCGGCGGTATACCGGGAGATGGCGGGTATAGATTCTATTTTGCAGGCTGCTGGTCGGTGTAATCGGGAAGGAAAGCGGTCTGCTGAGGAGAGTATAGTTTCCATATTTGAAGGAGAGGAAAAAGCCCCACCGCTGTTTTCGACCGCAATTGGGGCAGGGAAACATGCCATGGTCCGCCATGAGGACATCACATCCTATACAGCTATCCACGACTATTTTTCCGAATTTCTGGATCTAAAGGGGAAAGACGCTCAGGATAAGGAACAAATCTTACCGCTCATTCGCTCCGTATTCTTTCCGTTCCGTACCATAGCAGAGCGATTCCATCTCATTGATACTCCAACCAGAACCGTATATATCCCGCTGGAAGAGGGAGCTGAACTTGTGGAGCAGCTGCGCTCTGGTGGAGGAGGACGAACCCTGTTCCGGAAATTGGGGCAGTATGGTGTATCTATTTATGACAAGCACTTTGCTGCTCTGAATCAGGCTGGGGATCTGGAGATATTGGAAAATGGTGCGGCGATCCTTTGTAATACGGCTCTTTATTCTGAAAGAACTGGCCTTTCTTTGGAGGCTGACAGCGGTAAAGGATTGTTTATCTAAGAGAAAAGCGGTGAGAAAGTATAAACACTTCCTCACCGTTCTCATTAGGATCTTCTCTAAGTCAATATTTCAATCCTCACATTTCTGTGACGTATTTAGTATATCATAAAATCATGCTTGTTAACAAATTGATTTATTGGCAATTTGATTTTAATCTTCATTGAATTAGAAAAGATTATATAGTGAAAAAGTTGTTGACTTATGTATGGTAACGTGATATATTTTTCTCAGATAGAAAATGGAATTTAGAAAGGAGTGACATCTATGTCCATCAAACTCGAAGTATGGGGGGATTACGCCTTGTTCTGCCGGCCAGAAATGAAAGTGGAGCGAGTGAGCTACGATGTGATGACCCCTTCTGCGGCCCGGGGGCTGATTGAAGCAATTTATTGGCATCCTGGAATGCGGTGGTATATTGATCGCATACGAGTCTGTGCGCCAATCCAGTTTACAAACTTGCGACGCAACGAAGTCAAGTCTACCATCTCCGCCCGTAGCGCCCGAACGGTAATGGAGCGTGGAAAAGGCGACCTATATCTCTGTACTTCGGAAGATATCCAACAGCGCGCAGCGCTTCTGTTGCGGGATGTGCGGTATGTGATCGAGGCACATTTTGAGATGACGGAAAAGGCTGCGCAAGGAGACAATCCGGGGAAATTTCAAGATATTGTAAAGCGAAGAATTCAGAGAGGACAGTTTTACCACCAACCCTGCTTTGGTTGTCGGGAGTTTCCTGCTCAGTTTCGCCTGTGCGAGAAGATTCCCCCTTGCCCAAAGGAATTAGAAGAGGAGAGAGACTTGGGGTGGATGCTTTATGACATGGATTATACCGATCCCCAAAATATCACTCCCCTTTTTTTTCGTGGAATTCTCCAGAATGGTGTGCTAGAGGTACCGCCCTGGGACAGTGAGGAGGTACGGCGATGATCTTGCAGGCATTGACAGAACATTATCAGACACTGGCAGACAGTGGAAAAATCTCTCCGCCCGGCTGGGGACAGATTAAAGTCTCTTATGTACTGTGTATCAGTATAGATGGAGAGCTGGAACAAGTAATCTCTGTCCAGACTGAACAGAAAAAGGGGAAAAAGACTGTACTAGCACCTAGGCTCATGGCTCTCCCTGCCCCAGTAAAGCGCTCCAGTGGAGTAGCAGCCAACTTCCTCTGTGACAATTCAAGCTATCTTTTAGGAGTAGACCAAAAAAATAAACCTCAGCGCGCGTTGGAGTGCTTCCAGGCGTGCAAACATCTGCACGAGACTCTGTTAAAGGGGGTAGATAGCCCAGCTGCCAAGGCTGTTCTGGCCTTTTTCCAGGCCTGGCAACCGGAACAAGCCGTAAATCACCCTGCTCTTTCTCAGGATAGAGAGGATATTTTATCGGGAGTCAATTTGGTATTTCGGTATAACGGCGCCTTTATCCAAGATGACCCTTTGATTCAACAGGCTTGGGACGCTTATTATCAGATAGATGAAGCTGGTCCTCAGATGGTCTGTTTAGTCACTGGAGAACGGGGATCGGTGGAAAGTATCCATCCTTCTATAAAAAATGTTCAAGGTGCTCAGTCCAGTGGTGCAGCCTTGGTGTCTTTCAATGCACCTGCATTCTGCTCTTACGGAAAGGAGCAAAATTACAACGCTCCCACCAGTAAATATGCCGCCTTTGCCTATACCACCGCTCTCAATTACCTGCTTTCCGATCAAGAGCATGTCTATCAGTTCGGTGATGCCACAGTGGTCTGTTGGGCCAAGTCTGGCAGTGACGTTTATCAGAACATATTCAATGATTGTTTGACCGGTCAAACAAGATATAGTGAGCAGGATATGCAAAGTGTAGTGGAAAAACTGACCAAAGGGCATGAGGTTCTCTTTGATGAAGCACTTCTTGATCCCAATATGGATTTTTATGTTATGGCTTTATCTCCGAATGCTGCACGATTGTCTGTTCGCTTTTTCATGCGGAATACATTTGGCCATTTTTTGAAAAATATTCAGGCACATCGGGAACGGCTCAAGATAATTCGTCCGGTCTATAAAAAATTTGAAGTTCCATCTTTAAAGGAGATTTTAGACGCAACTGTAAATCAGAATAGTAGAGATAAAAAGGGGGCTTCCATATTAGCGGGAGAGATTCTTCGGGCTGCATTAAACAATACGTCCTATCCTGCTACTTTGCTGAATGGCGTTACATTACGCGTTCGTGCCGAACAACGTGATAAAGACCATCCCGAACGACCATTTAAAATCACCTGGCAACGAGCGGCCATAATCAAGGCGTATTATTTGAAAAATACACATTCTGATGTACCAAAGGAGGTTTTAACCGTGTCTCTCAATTCAGACAGCATCAATATTCCCTACAATTTAGGGCGACTGCTCTCTGTACTGGAAGCGATTCAGTCCAGCGCCAATCCCGGCATCAACGCTACGATCAAGGACAAGTATTTTAATTCTGCCTCGGCTACTCCAGCTATCGTGTTCCCAGTGTTAATGAACCTAGCCCAGAAACACCTGAAGAAGCTGGACGCTGGGTTGCGTACCTATTACGATAAGCAGCTCATCGCCCTGCTTGCCAAATTGGGTGAGGATTATCCCGCTCGCATGAGTCTGCCACAGCAGGGATCTTTCCAGTTAGGCTATTACCATCAGACACAGACCCGCTTCGAAAAAAAGGAGGAAAAGTAAAATGTCTGAACCCATCAAAAACCGTTATGAATTTGTGATCCTCTTTGATGTAGAAAATGGAAATCCCAATGGTGACCCTGATGCTGGCAATATGCCTCGTGTGGACCCGGAAACTGGTCTAGGTATCGTCACAGACGTGTGTCTCAAGCGGAAGATCCGTAACTATGTCGAGACGGTGAAAGAGGACGCTACTGGTTACGGTATTTATGTTAAGGATGGCGTGCCGCTCAACCGCAGTGATGCTCAGGCTTACGCTCAGCTAGATGTGACAGAGAAAACTGTAAAAGAGAAAAAGAAGGCTGACCCAGACTTGGATCGAAAAATCCGGGACTGGATGTGTGCCAATTTTTATGACATCCGCACATTTGGGGCTGTCATGACCACCTTTGTTAAAGCCACCCTCAACTGCGGTCAGGTGCGTGGCCCAGTACAGCTGGGGTTTGCACGAAGTGTGGAACCGGTAGTACCGCAAGAGGTGACAATTACCCGAGTGGCAATCACCACTGAGGCGGATGCCGAGAAAAAGGGTACTGAGATGGGCCGGAAGTACATGGTTCCCTATGGCCTCTATCGTTGTGAAGGTTATATCTCCGCCAATCTGGCCCGTAAGACCACTGGTTTCTCCGAGGAAGATTTAACTCTCCTGTGGGAGGCCATCCTTAACATGTTTGAACATGACCACTCTGCTGCCCGTGGCAAAATGGCTGTACGGGAGCTAATCGTATTCAAGCACGACAGTGAGCTGGGCTGCGCTCCCGCATGGAAGCTTTTTGATGCTGTGAAGGTTGCCCGAAAAGACCCAGATGATTCTGCACCCGCCCGTTCCTATCAAGACTATACAGTAACAGTGGACGAGGCCAACCTGCCCGCAGGTGTCACATGTCAGCGAATGGGGTGATTTATACAGAGGAGGACTTTCTCCAGCTTGCTGGCCTGCAGCACTTTGTATTTTGCCGCCGCCAGTGGGCGCTCATTCACATTGAGCAGCAATGGAAGGAAAACCTGTGCACAGTAGAGGGGAATCTGCTCCATACAAAGGCCCATGACGCTAGCCAGCGGGAGCGACGGGGAGATATCCTGATTCTGCGGGATCTGCCCATCTGTTCTCGTGCCTTGGGCCTGTCTGGTAAGTGTGATGTAGTGGAATTTCACCAGATGGAACAGGGAGTTCTCTTGCATGGGGAAGAGGGACTGTGGACTCCTTTTCCGGTGGAGTACAAACGGGGTGCGCCCAAAGTTCATCAGGCAGATGAATTGCAGTTGTGTGCCCAGGCCATGTGCTTGGAGGAGATGCTCTGCTGTACCATTGCGGAGGGGGCGCTTTTTTATGGAGAGACCCGCCGGCGCACTTCAGTTTCCTTTTCCCCTGACCTCCGGCAGCAGGTTCAGAGCATGGCAGAGGAGATGCATCACCTCTATCGCCGGGGATATACACCTAGAGTCAAACCTTCCAAAGGGTGCAGAGCATGTTCTCTAAATACACTGTGCTTGCCAACCCTAATGAAAGAAAAAACTGTGGCTGCCTATCTGCGTCAGGCTATGGAGGTGGAGCCATGAGACAGCTGCTTAACACGCTATTTGTGACCTCAGAGGATATTTATCTCTCTTTGGATGGGGAAAATGTGGTAGCTAACCGGGAGAGTGCTGTAGTGGCCCGCTACCCCCTGCACACTCTGTCAGCCATTCTCTCATTTTCTTATAAAGGGGCATCTCCGGCTTTGATGGGAGCCTGTTGTACCAGGGGGATTTCCCTCTCCTTCTGTACTCCTTGGGGAAAATTTCTGGCTCGGGCTACCGGAGAAGCTAATGGAAATGTGTTGCTCCGGCGCACTCAATATCGCATTGCAGACGATGTAGGTCAAAGTTGCCGGATTGCCCGATATATGGTATTCGGTAAGGTTTACAACGCCAGATGGTGTCTGGAGAGGATCAAGCGTGACCATAAAATGCGGGTGGATGGGGAGGTCCTTGCCCAGACATCTGGAAAACTCAAAGACCTTTTGCCCCAGATTGCTGCAGAAACCGACCTGGAATCCCTCCGGGGGCTGGAGGGAGCGGCTGCCACTCTATATTTTGGGGCTTTCCCTCAGATGATTTTGGGAGATGCCACTCTGTTCGCCTTCTCTGGACGCAGTCGCAGACCACCTCGTGATCCCATGAACGCTCTTCTGTCCTTTGCCTATAGTCTGCTCGCTCACGACTGCGCTTCCGGGTTGGAAAGTGTAGGGCTGGACTCCTATGTGGGATTTTTGCACCGGGATCGTCCAGGCCGCAGCTCTCTGGCTTTGGATTTGATGGAAGAACTGCGCCCCTGTATAGCAGAGCGGTTTGTACTGTCCCTGGTCAATAATCGAATGTTGAAGGCATCGGATTTTGAATGGCGGGAGAGCGGAGGGGTCTACTTGAAAGACAATGCAAGACGGCTGTTTCTGTCCAAGTGGCAGGAGCGGAAGAAAGAGAGCATTACCCATCCTTTTTTGAATGAAAAACTCCCATGGGGATTGGTACCCTATGTGCAGGCGTTATTACTCGCCCGTTATCTCCGGGAAGACTTGGATGCCTATCCTCCGTTTTTGTGGAAATGAGGGGTGACCATGCTGGTATTGATTACTTATGATGTAAACACAGAAGATGCAGCCGGAAGAAAGCGTCTGCGTCAGATTGCAAAGCAATGTGTCAACTATGGTCAGCGAGTGCAATGTTCTGTTTTTGAGTGCCTACTGGATGCTTCTCAATGTAAGCAGCTACAGGCCAAGCTGCTCAGTATCATAGATCCGGAGCGTGACAGTTTGCGCTTTTATTATCTGGGAAAGCGCTACGAAAACAAGATCGAGCATTTTGGTAGTAAAACAACCTATCTTCCCGAAGAACCAATGATTATTTGAGGTGCGAAGTTTAAGCGAACAGAATTCTCCAGGGAGGTTCGCACTAGAATTCAAGGTATCTTTAGGGTGGCACATTCAAAAAGTACTGCGATTTTGTTGTTGTTTCTCTCTTTATTCTGTTCTATTTTGTAAGTATGCACATATTTTCCTGTTATTTTTGTGCATATTTGCTGTCGCTCCCCGCATGGGGAGTGTGGATTGAAATATCCACGACCGGACGGTAAAACAAACACATTGACGTCGCTCCCCGCATGGGGAGTGTGGATTGAAATGGACAATGACGGGTTGTCAGGCATTGTAAAATGCGTCGCTCCCCGCATGGGGAGTGTGGATTGAAATCAAAAGAGCGTCGTTGTTTTGGTAAAAAGCGTCCGCGTCGCTCCCCGCATGGGGAGTGTGGATTGAAATTGTCCAGATGTTTTTGCACCTGCAAACGACACAGATAGTCGCTCCCCGCATGGGGAGTGTGGATTGAAATGCGTATTCAGAAGAAAACTGACGTTCGCCCAAGACCGTCGCTCCCCGCATGGGGAGTGTGGATTGAAATCCCCACCTCCGGGTAAGTGCTGCACAAGGAAATAGTCGCTCCCCGCATGGGGAGTGTGGATTGAAATTTGGACACGTCGTTTTGCCAAGGTCAATCACCTCGTCGCTCCCCGCATGGGGAGTGTGGATTGAAATTCTGTTGGTGTATCCATCGGTTCATCTCCTAATAGGTCGCTCCCCGCATGGGGAGTGTGGATTGAAATGCTGCATAGCGTCCCAAGTTTTGTTGTTAATTACGTCGCTCCCCGCATGGGGAGTGTGGATTGAAATCTCCCAGCGTTTGCGGCGCGCACCAGTGGCCAGAAAGTCGCTCCCCGCATGGGGAGTGTGGATTGAAATGAGATTTTAACCGGTTCTGGCACATGGACACCGCGTCGCTCCCCGCATGGGGAGTGTGGATTGAAATGGCATATATGTTATCAACAGCCCCAGTAACACCGTCGCTCCCCGCATGGGGAGTGTGGATTGAAATCGTCACGTCATCATCCCCCTTTGTCTGGCTTGAGTCGCTCCCCGCATGGGGAGTGTGGATTGAAATTTCAATTGAAATAACGCTCACCATTCATATGCTACGCGTCGCTCCCCGCATGGGGAGTGTGGATTGAAATTGACAACAAGGGCACGGCAGCAACTTCTCTTGCGTCGCTCCCCGCATGGGGAGTGTGGATTGAAATAGCAATATTTTGCGTTTGCAGTACCTTTTTAGTGTCGCTCCCCGCATGGGGAGTGTGGATTGAAATTGGTCTGCCTCCAACATCATCAGTGGGTGAGGGGGTCGCTCCCCGCATGGGGAGTGTGGATTGAAATTTGGTAATGCCAAACAAGCGGTCTGCATCTGTTACGTCGCTCCCCGCATGGGGAGTGTGGATTGAAATTGATTTGTTTTCAGTCAGACAGCATTATTCTTCGTCGCTCCCCGCATGGGGAGTGTGGATTGAAATTACGTTACGAGGTAACGGTTCCGCGACAGTGTTAAGTCGCTCCCCGCATGGGGAGTGTGGATTGAAATATTTTTAGCTGGTGCTTTAGTGCGCCAAATGCGCGTCGCTCCCCGCATGGGGAGTGTGGATTGAAATCTGGAATCGACCGGGCACTCCAAGACATGAGGGAGTCGCTCCCCGCATGGGGAGTGTGGATTGAAATCGATTTGCGGCCCTGTGGTCGCGGACAGCGTATACGGTCGCTCCCCGCATGGGGAGTGTGGATTGAAATCTGTTGACAACATATATGCCGTAGCTACCATTGTTAGTCGCTCCCCGCATGGGGAGTGTGGATTGAAATCTTTGCAGTCTCGTTTTGTGCCAGCTGCGAATAAGGTCGCTCCCCGCATGGGGAGTGTGGATTGAAATTGCAAGTTCATCGCTGCTTGCAAGCTCGGCTTGCGTCGCTCCCCGCATGGGGAGTGTGGATTGAAATTGTGCATATGGTGTCATGGCTTCGGTTGCCGCATTGTCGCTCCCCGCATGGGGAGTGTGGATTGAAATTGCTTGCCTCTGGCGTATTTTTGCAGCGTTTGTTGTCGCTCCCCGCATGGGGAGTGTGGATTGAAATTGTTCTTTTTTTTGCTGTAATTTTTGTCTTGTGGTCGCTCCCCGCATGGGGAGTGTGGATTGAAATTCGACAAGATGTGCGAGAATGAAAAGGCTGCTATGGTCGCTCCCCGCATGGGGAGTGTGGATTGAAATGTTGTTCAGAATTACGGTTTTCATAGTAGTTACCTGTCGCTCCCCGCATGGGGAGTGTGGATTGAAATAAGGACAACACAAACACCGTCGAGGCGTTGGAGGTCGCTCCCCGCATGGGGAGTGTGGATTGAAATATGGAACAGGAGGACGACGACAACATGAGATACGTCGCTCCCCGCATGGGGAGTGTGGATTGAAATCAGGTCGATGACGTTGACAAGGCACAGGCAGCAGGTCGCTCCCCGCATGGGGAGTGTGGATTGAAAT
>NZ_CALWJM010000031.1 GCF_944381005.1 uncultured Butyricicoccus sp.
CAATGGGTTACGAGACCCCGGACATGACCCAGGGTTATCCGTTCTCGTACATGTCGAATGCACAGGCAATCGGCCTGCTGGACGGCGTAAACATGGTAGCATCGACCGACGCACTGCGCGGCGAGGATGCACAGGTTATCTACAACGCAATGTTCACCGACTATGCGCGTGGCGCAATGCTGGTTAACACCACTCATGGTACTTCTGTTGAGTCCTACCCGACTCTGGCAGAGTCTGTATGGGGTCTGGACCGTGCAGCAGTAGGTACTTGGAACGAAAAGAGCGACGAAGACGTAACTCTGACCAACTGTAAGGCACACACTTGGGTAGTTATCGGCGCTGCACAGGATGAGGAGAACGCAATTCTGGCTTACCCGATTGACGACGACACCACCGACCTGTACAAGTCTGACGACAAGAACAAGCAGTATGCTACTTACAAGTTCAAGTATGATGGCGATGTTGATTCCATCCGTGGCTATCAGGTAGAGCTGTGGGGCGAAGGCAGCCACGGCGAGCCGACTTGGGAGAAGGGTAAGAGCGACGGTACGTTCGTTTACTCTGAAGACTGGAAGATTAAGGCTATCAAGACCGTAAAGGGTCAGACCAAGTACGACTATAACCCGTCCATGGCAGACTCTAAGGCTGACAATGGTACCATCGTTCTGGATGATGAGACCTCTCTGGATTTGGATTCTGTTGCTGGTAATGCAAAGAACGTGCAGTCTTCGGACGCAGTTCCCACTCAGGACATCTTCATGGGCGATTCTCTGAACACTGTATCCATCAAGGACGACAAGTCTGTTGAGAAGGCTCTGAACGTTCGCAATGGTGCTCAGTATCAGCTGATGGACTGGGATTCTGATGGCGACGTTGACTGGGTAGTTGTTGACGAGGCTCACTACTACAAGGTAGAAGCAGTTTCTTCTAAGCGCGTTACCGTTGCTTCGATGGATTCGAACTCTGACCTGAAGTCTGACAAGGACGAAAAGGTTGAGACCTGGAAGCTGGATGACAGCGAGAAGATTGCAACCAACAACGCTAGGAAGGACGTTAAGATTAAGTATGAAGTTCCGGACGGCCTGGCAGAGGGTGACATTGTAGAAGTTACCTACAAGGTTACCAACGAAGACAAGTCGCAGATTATCACTGCTACTGTTTCGGTTGTTGACTCCGAGAACAAGACTCTGGACAAGGTTGCTACCAAGGACGGCCTGACCCTGACCTTCAGCGATGAAGAAATGAAGGTTGCGCAGAATGCTGAACTGGGCGACGTTATCGTTCCGGAGAATCCGCAGGAGTACAAGGACTTCAACGGCGAGGAGCTGGGCACTGAGTTCGCACTGTGGACCAACCGCAATGGCTTCATCGTTTACTCTGACTATGCAACCCAGACTTCGAACTACATGATGGTTCTGAACACCGCAGGTGGTAAGGACGTAACTGGCAGCCGTGAACTGGCTGAAATTGACATCATGACTTCGGCTGGCGAAGAGAAGAAGGACGTTAAGGTTTCCAGCAGCGCTCGTGTACTGGATATCAATGGCGACACCCTGAAGGATAGCAGCAACAATCTGGCATATGACAAGCGTGCATTTGATGAGGCTCAGGTGGTTGGTAACGTATTCAAGTACTGGACCGACGAAGACGGTGTCATCACCAAGATGCAGGCAGTATTCGACAGCAACAAGGAGACTGCTAACGAGTACAAATATGATGCAGACGCAGACCGTCTGGTAGATGCTGTAAACAACAAGTATGTTGCTTCTCTCGAAGATGCAAATGTTATCTTCGCGGTTCGTAGTGAGTATATCAAGAAGGATGGTACAACCAACGCAACCGTACTGACTAACGATGACCTGATTGTTGACGCAGATGACGTACATGCTACTAAGCAGGCTGATATCCCTGATATCGGTACCGACCCGACAGACGAAGAACTGATTAATTCTTCTAGCCTGAACGGCGAGACCTCTTGGCTGGGCGCTGGTACAACTAGCAACAATACCAAGTATGCAGTTCAGCTCGACCGCAACAACGAAGCTACCGCAGCAATTCTGGGCGTATCCAACTTCAACAAGTTCAATGCTGGCACAACCAAGCTTGGTCTGGTTACCAACGTTTCTGAGGATAAGAACGGCGTAATCGAGATTATGGCTGCTTACGACGGCAAGGTTGAAGCAGTATCTTCTGTTGAAAAGCAGGACTTCGAGGATATCGTTAAGGTATTCGATGGTTCTAGCGACAAGAGTGTTGCTGGCGCAGACTCCACCATCAGCGCTGCTGGCAACGGCATCTTCGACGGCGGCAAGCTGTCCCAGATTGTTAACAACGGCGGTCAGTACGCAGAAATCACCACCAATGCAGATGGCAAGCTGACTAAGGTTGTCTTCCTCGACGATGATACCCAGACAACTACTGGAATCAATAACGAGAACAAGCTGCGTGGTCACTACTACACTGTATCGCGTAATCTGGTTCTCAAGACCGATAACAAGAAGCTGCTGTATGCTCTGAACGACGACCAGACTTACGACGATGTATATGCAGCTCAGTACTTCTCTTCTGACAGCAAGCTGTACAGCGTTGGCCGTCTGGAAGCAAGCAGCTCCAGCTATGCAGACGATGCGAAGTTCTACACCGTTGATGCAAAGCCGACTCGTCATGATGAGGACTATGCTGGTACTCGCCTGACTGTAAACGCTGGCTTTGATTCGCTGGATGCTAAGGATATCACCGTTGGTGAATACAGCGATATCGCATTCTATCAGCCGGATTACCGTACCGACGATAACATTTACGAGATTTCTGACCTTGCATTCAACAGCGACAACGAGCTGGTTGCAGCTTACTCCTTCAAGAATCTGGATGAGCAGACCGCAACAGATATTGCAGTTGTTTCCGCTTGGGATGCAAACGGCGTACCGAAGACTTCTTTCAATGCTGACGATGTCGTTACCCTGCGTGCAGCTCTTGTAGATTCTGACTCGACTATGAAGCTGAACACCCTGAAGGTATACGACCAGAATGGTCTGGACGTTACCTCTAAGTTCAATGTTAACGTTACCACTGGTTCTGGCTCTCGTGTTATCGGTGCAACCATTACTATCCCGACTGATGCATCTGGTAAGTACACCATCAAGGGTGCTTACAACGGCACTGTATACGCAGGCGGCTTGACCATCGACGTTGCAGCTTCTACCAAGAGATTCGAGATTGCACAGATTGAGTTTACTAACCTCAATGCAACCGCTCCGGCTCAGGACGTAAACCCGATGGCTGATAACAAGAGCTTCGGTATCTATGTAACGGGTGATCCTACAACTCGTTCCGCAGGTTCGGTTCCGGTTACTACTCTGACTGCAAACGATTTGACCGTTAAGCTGGGCGCAGCTGCACAGCCGTTCACTCTGATGAACAAGGGTAATGGTTACTACATCATCACTCTGACTGGCACTGGCGTTGACTTGACTCTGAGCCCGTACAAGGATGCTGGTCTGACTGTTGAGCTGACTCCGGCAAGCGGCAGCAATGTTGTAGCTCCGATTACTGGTCTGGCTCCGCTGGTTGATGCAGACATTCCTAACAAAAACAACGATGCAACTGGCGGTATTGCGAATGGCGGTTCTTCTGTCGGCGATGTAACCGGTGCAGGTAACGTTGCAAGACTGAAGATTGACGATACTCAGTTCGCAGGTGTTGGTGCAGGTACTTCTCCTGTAACTAAGGTTGAAGTAAAGGCACTGACCGCTGATACAACTGAAACTGTTGTCAAGAATTTGACTACTAGTGACTTCACTGTAACTGTAGATGGCGAGGCAGCAACCGTTAATGTTTCAGACGGCAATAATGATGGCGTCTATGACGTTACTGTTTCTCAGGTAGGCAGCACGCCTGTAACCGATCTGCGTGGTTCTACGGTTGTAATCACCGTCAATGGTAAGTCTGCAACCGCATCTGTTCCGGCTGCTGTTGCAAGCATCTCGGCTACCAAGACTACTTTGGATGCTGAGTATCTGACCACTGCTTCGGATAACACAACTTTGACTTTGAAGAACACTTCTGGTGTAAAGGTTGCGAAGACTGCAGCAGAACTGAGCAGCGCTACTGAATCTGTTACTCTGGATAATGGTGTAACTGTTACTGTAACTGATTCGAACGTAACTCTGGCTGGTACTCCGAATGCAGCTGGTCAGGTTAAGTTCTACATCGGTAATGCGGATGCACAGGTAAAAATGACTCTGGATGTTGCCAAGAAGAAGATTACCACTCTGACTCCGGCTACAGTGACTGCTCCGACATCTGCTGGGCTGGCCAGTGACGCTACTGTTCCGACTCTTACCTTTACCGATGCAGGTTATGGCACTCTGGTAGTTGCTACTGCTGATGGTGCTGGCAAGTGGGTAGAGACTGATGTTGCCGGTGTCGATGGAACTTGGGAAGCTACCGATAAGGCAACTGCAACTTATACGTTGACGCTTTCTAACGGTGACAACTACGAGTTCGATTCTACTGTAACTGTTACAACTACCAATATGAATTCGCCTGATAGTGCAACCGTTTCGGGCGCAACTCTGACGATTGTGTACACACTGGCTTAATAAAAGTCAACAAATGGTATAGTTTTGTAATAGACTTACCAAAGGAAAAGGGACACCCCGCGAGGGGTGTCCTTTTTTTGTATTTTCGGCTGTCGAAAAGTTTTTTCAAATTGTTCACAAAAGAGGGGAACTTTTCATTGTTCCGCTTCGTCAGATATGATAGAATAGGGATACAAGGTATCCTTTGAAGTGTGCGGAATCCCTAAGCCACCGCCGCTTACGATTGGAAAAGAGGAGGTCTCACTCACTATGAAATGCTGCATCAAGCGATTGGGCGCGCTCTTTGTCGCCCTCTGCCTGATGGTTACCATGCTGCCCACCGCCTTCGCCGCAAATGCCAAGACGACGGGCGCCATTACCTTAACCATCGGCAGTCCGACCATGTCGGTCAATGGTACGGCTACCACGATTGATGCCGAAGGCTCCCGTGCTACGCTCTACAAGGGCTATACTATGTTGCCGCTGCGCTCCGTAGTAGAAAACATGGGCGGTACGGTAGACTGGAACGCCACCACCAAGCAAATCACCCTCAAGTATAACGGCTCGACCGTTACCATGACGCTGAGTTCCCGCGTTGCCTATATCAATGGCGTGCAGAAGAACATGAGCGTTGCACCGTTCACCGATAACGGCCGCACCTATGTCTGGCTGCGCGCACTGGAATATTTTCCGGGTGTTACGGTAGACTGGCGCGCCGATACCCGGCAGGCAACCGTTGTTTATCCGATGGTTGCAGGCTCAACTTTGGCAACCCAGCCCATTCAGCTCAAGCTGACCAACACATCTAACGTTATCTATAAGGAAATGCGGTTTGCACCTTCGGGCACTGAGAACTGGGGCGCAAACGTACTGGCAACCCCGCTCTATGCCAACGGCGTTATGACCATCAACGTCAATCTGGCAAAGGCAAAGTATGACATTCAGGCGGTCAGCGCGTATGGACAGAAGTCCTACTTCCGCGACCTTGATTTCACCAAGGCCAATACATACGGCTCTATGAACATCACCGCTGCTGGTTCGTGTACACTGATTCTGGATGGCGTACTGGCTTCGGGCACCGACTCCACCGTGCGCCTGACCGTGCAGAACGCAACCGGCAACGTGATTACATCCATTGTTTACGGTTCTGCTGCGACCGGCGTTTGGTCGGACGAGCAGCTTGCAACCCACTATCTGGCAAACGGCGGTTATGCAAGCCTGAGCCTGCCTTACGCATCGGCTTCGCCGTACTACGATTTCCGCGTGACCTACATGAACGGCGCGCAGTTCACGTTCTATAACGTCAACCTCGCCAGCACATGGGGCACCCAGATGATTCGCCTGAACAACAACGGTCAGGTAACGTACTCCAACTCGACGACCGGCACTTCGACCGGTAAGACGTCGATTACCTTCAAGAACAGCTACGGCAAGACCATCTATGAACTGAGAATGGCGCTGACCAATACCGATTCGGCGTTCCGCAATGCGGAAAACCTCATCGACACCACCAAGAGCGGCAACAGCGATTCGTTCAGCTTGGATTTGACCGGTATGCGCAAGTGGTACATCCGCGCATATGATAAGGATGGCGATGTCGTAGAAAGCGGCAGCGTGACCTTCTCCAGCGCGTCGGTGAAGTCGGCAACGATTACGCTCAAGCGCAGCGGTGACTTTGTACTGGGCTCGACGTCCTCGTCGTCCTCCGATACCGGCCTGTTGATTTCCAACACCTCGAACCGCGATATCTACGGCATGTTTATCCTTGACCCGGACGATGATGATTACGGCTCGAACTGGGATTACGACGACTTCAACGACGATTACGACGATATCGGCAGCTTGGATATCGGGGAATACGATGTCTTTGACCTTGACTTGTACGGCTCCAACGACAACGAAATGACGCTGGTTGTATTCTACGACGACGGCAGCGGTGATTTCGTTGCGAAGGATATCAGCTTCAACAAGAACATTTCCGATATTGGTGTACTGTGTATTTCCAACATCACCGACAGCAGCTTTACTTATGACAAGTATGATGACGGCGCAGATGACTTGGATTCGGGCGAACTGGTATTTGAAATCTACAATTCCGATTCGTCCCGCACCTTGAAGGATGTCTATGTCCGCGATGCTGATGACGGCGACGAGGATGACGACCGCGTAAGCGACTTTGACAGCGGCAGCCTGCTCGGTTCCAGCACGCTGTCCGCAGGCAACAGCGATGCGTGGATTATCGACGATGACGAATACGGCGATAACGGTTACGTCGATTTCCTGTTCGTCTTTGACAACGGCGATAATGTTGTGCTCGACGATGTGGACACCACCGATTACAGCTACTTTGTACAAATCAATGTAGACCGTGACGGTGCTGACATGGACGGCGAATAAAAAACCAACGGCAATTTGTCCCCCGGCCATACCGGTCGGGGGACTTTTTAAAAAGGAGGAATCCAAAGTATGAAACTGCGCAAACGGCTCAGTGCGCTGTTGGTCGGCGCTGCGATGCTGCTGACCATGGTGCCTGCGCTGACACCCAGTACAGCGGCTGCGGCCGGTACCGGTACCATTGTGCTGACCATTGACAGCCCCACCATGACCGTCAACGGCACATCCAAGGCCATCGACGCAGAGGGCAGTAAACCGACGCTGGATTCGGGCGGCTATACCATGCTGCCGCTGCGCGGTATTGTAGAGGCAATGGGCGGTTCGCTCACATGGGACGCTGCAAACCGTACTGTTACCATGGTGAAGGACAGCCAGACCATTCAGGTGCCTATCGGTTCGACTAAAATCACGGTCAACGGCACACAAAAAGATATGCTCGCCAACAATGGCACCTATAAAGCCGCGTATATCAACTCGGCTGGCCGCACCTTGGTGCATGTGCGTGCACTGGAAGCGTTCAACAATACCAAGTGTACTTGGAATCAGGCGACCAAGCAGGTAACCGTCACTTATCCGGACAATTCCACCCCGGTTGTGACCTCTAAGAATTACCGTGTGGACGTTATCAACAAGTCCGGGCAGGATATCACGACCTTGTGTTATGGCCTGTCGGGTACCTACTCTTACGGTCAGAACGCACTCACGACCACGCTGAAAAAGAACGGTACCGCGTCGTTCTATATTTCGGTGCCCGACAATTCCAATGTGCGAATCTATGATTTCTATACCATTGGTGTCGGAACAAAGTATTATAACGGGCTGAACCTGAACGGGGTCAACGCCTATGTAACGATTGTACTGAAAGAGGACGGCAAGTTTGAGCAGGCCAACGATAAGACCATCGAAGTGGGTGGTAACACCGCGCTCAAGTTTGTCAATGAGTCCAGCCGCGATGTAGAAGAACTGTACATGTCCAAGACCAGCAGCTTTAAGGATGCGGATAACCTGATTCCTTCTGAAACGGTCAAGTCGGACAAGTATACCACGATTGATATTGATTTGGACGGTACAAAGTCCTGGTATTTCCAAGCAGTTACTTCCAATGGCAAGGAATATTCGGGCAAGGTCACGTTCTCAAGCGCGACCGTCACCAGTGCAACCTTGACGCTGACCAGAAGTAACCGCTTGTCGCTCAACGGCAGCAGCAGCGGCGACACCTTACTGACCATTGACAACCGTTCGGGCGATACGGTGGAAGAAGTCTATCTGGCAACCTCTCGTTCCAAGCTGGATGATGCAGACAATCTGCTGGATGATGACTTGGAAGATGATGATACCGTAGACATTGACTTCGACCTTGACGAGACAAAGGACTGGTATATCACGGTTATTTTTGACTCCAACGATGACCTGAAAGAAAAGTCCCTCACATTCTCGTACAAAGACCCGGCGGAAGCAACCATCCGCATCAACAAGAGCAGCGTAGAAGTGCGCGACGAAAAGCGGCAGGAGGGTGATGGTGACATCACCGTTGCGCTTATCAACGACACCAGCACGAGGATTCAGGAAGCCTATCTGGTAGACAGTGGCCGAGACTTCGACTACAATGACGAGGACGATATTTTAGACGGCGACAAGCTGGATGTAGATGAATATATTGTGCTCGAAGACATTGCAACCGATGAGAAATACGATTTGGTGCTGTTCTACGACACGGGCAAGAACGACTATGATTACTTCTCGGTCGATTTCAGCGATGCGGACACTTATGCAGCCGTACATATTAACAGCTACAAGAGCGAGAGCTTTGACGGCGACACCTACACCGATACCGATGATGATATGGTGGTAGGCGTTTACAACGACAGCGGCAGCACGCGCACCAGCTTGAACATTCGGGATTATGATTCCAGCTCGAAGTCGCTGTGGAGTTTCAGTTCTCTGAGTGACGATTCCATAGAATATTTCATTCTGGACAGCTACGATTATCCGGATATTGAAATCAGTTGGAACGGATACAGCAGTTATTCGTCTGCCAAGGATATGGATGATGCCAAGCCGTTTGCCATCATTACGATTAACAACGACAGCGGCAACATTGACGTAGACGGCATAGACGATTTGTAAGAAGTCGATTTTTGACAACCGAAAAGCCCCGGCATTGCCGGGGCTTTTGGCCTGCCTAGAATTCGGCAGATAAAGCAAAAGGAGCGAGGTATGAATATTCAGATTTTCGGAAAGAGTAAGTCATTTGACACCAAAAAAGCCGAGCGCTGGTTCAAAGAACGTGGGATTCGGTTTCAGTCTATCGACCTTGTAAAGTATGGCATGTCGCGCGGAGAATTTGACAGTGTAAAGCGTGCGGTGGGTTCGCTGGATGCGCTCATTGACCCCAAGGCAAAGGGGGCAGCGGCGTTGCAATATCTGGCATATGAAGCGGATAAAGAGGAAAAATTGTTGGAAGAACCGGCGTTATTCTGTGCGCCCATCGTGCGCAACGGCAAACAAGCGACGGTTGGATATCAACCAGAGGTTTGGGAGCGGTGGGCAAAAGAGTAATAAAATAAAGTTATAATACAGAATATAATAAAACACCCCAAGTGCCGCCAATCCTTGGCGGCACTTGGGGTGTTGTTATAGATTTTTGTGAAAAACCAAAGTTTACCGACCCGCGGGCGGGGTTTAGGACTGCTTTTCGAGAGCCGCTTTTTTTTCGGCTTCGGCCTGTGCTAAAATTCGTTTTACTTGACGGTTGCAGAGCAGATAGCCGACGATTGCGCCGATAAAGCCGGGAATCGAGGTGACTCCGACATCAATGCCCGAAATCAGCGTAAACAGTCCGGCTGCAACTAAGCCAGCACCATAGCCGATGAAAACGCCATATACGCATAAGCGGGGCATACCGAACACTTTGTCACAGAAGGGGGGCGCCTGTTCTTCTTCGGGCATCACTTCTTCTGGTTCTGTCTCTTGGATTTCGGTATCCGATTCGAGCGGGGCAGGGGATAGGGTTTCGGGTGCACCGGCGGCGGGTGTTTGTTCGGTGGTTTGGGTATCGGTATCTTGATAGGTGGTCTTGTCGTCCATATGGGTTCATCCTTTCCGAGATTGCCTATATTGTAGCATAAAGAAACACAAAAATCACCCATAAAAACGCAGATTTCCAAATGCTAAAACAAACAGCCTGCCAACATTGGCAGGCTGTTTGCAATCGGAATCGCACCATCAAGGCTCATCCGGCATGATGATAGCCGCAAGCAGATAAATCCAAATGCCCGAAGTCAAACCGAGCACAGCCAGCACAACCAGTGCAAGGCGGATAAGCGTGGAATCTACGTTAAAATAGGCGGCAAGACCACCGCACACACCACATAATTTGCGGTCGGTTGCCGAGCGATAAAGCCGTTTTGGGCTTCCGTTGTTCTTGTCGTTCATCATAAGAATACCCCTTTCTGGATAAAGCGAGAATTAGTGGAAAAAGTGGCGCGCATCGTGGAAAGCGTCATCAAACGCGCCGTCTAATGCGTCATCAATCGTGTCGTCAACCGAGTCCAACACATCATCGACGGTTTGGCGCACCGAACTGCGGTGACCGTCCCAGCCGATGTTGAACGATTCACGCCAAGGGTGCAGACGGCCACCGTACCAAGACGAGTACACCGTGCCGCCCATTGCAATGCCCACAGCGAACACGATACCGCCGATGATGAGTACCAGCGCGGCAAGTTTAGCAAGCCATTTCACCTTGATGCACCTCGTTTCCAGCAATCACGAATTTTTTGAATAGGCCAGCGAATGAGTGCAACCAAGCCGCGCACGATGGGCGGAACCAATAGGATGCACAATTTGATGACCAGCAAGACCAGCAGCACACCGGCGGCAGCCAGTACCAAGCCCATGCCCAGCGTGGCGAGCGCCGAAGCGGGCGAAGCCCACAGCGCAAAGGAAAAAGCGATGAGCACACCGCCGCCGAGAACGGCTGCGGCGGGCAGCGCAACCAGCGTTGCGGCGACAGCCAGCACAACCGCGGCAATACTGGCAATCAGCGCGACAATGACAGCGAACAGTCCGGCAATCAGCGGAATCCCGACCGGGATAGCGAGCAGCACGAGCGCGAGCAAAAGCCACGGGTTAATGCCCTTTTTACGGGGCGGAATGGGTTTTCCGTTGTCGTCGAGCGGGATGCCCTCGATAGGTTCCTGTTGTTTGTGTTCGTCAAAATGCGGTGGACGGCGGCGCGTCATACCGGTATAATCGTTTAGAATGGCTTGCGCGACCTGTTCGGGCGGGCCAAGTTCTTCGATGACCTTGGCGGCGTTTTCATCTCCGGCATCTAAGAAGTAGTCCTCGTAGTAGCGTATCGCGCTGTTGATTTCCTCGTCGGGCAGAACCTCCAGCGCGGCGCGCAGCGCCTGTAAGTATTCATATGCGTTCATTTGGATTGCCCCCCAAAAAAGATAGATTCGATGTGGTCACGATAGGTTGCCCAATCGGATAGATATTGTACCAGATGTAGTCGGCCGCATGGGGTGATTTTGTAGTATCGCCGCATCCGTCCGTCAACGGCTTGGTCGTAGGTTTCCAAGTCGCCGGCTTTGAGCAGCCGTCGCAAAACGGGGTATAGGGTGGATTCGGAAACGTCCATCACGGCGCGGATATCCTGCGTAATTTTATAGCCGTAGGTGCCTTCGCGTGCGACGACGGCAAGCACGATGGCATCGAGCAGGGCGGCGGAAATCGGGAATGACATATGCAACCCTCCTTGTTTTCTGTATAATACTATACATGATATAATATTGCGCGTCAAGAGGTATCCGCGATTTTACAAACCGTTCATATAACTGCCGCAGGGTGCACAAGCGCGAGCCGGGAAGCGCGCCAGTTTTCGGAAGAGTTTTTGTGCAAAGTGTTTGTATTTGCCTGCGGTTTATCGTATAATAAATACTGAGTAAATATGTAAAAGAGGGTTTGGAATATTATGTTAAAACTTGCGGTTTTATTCGGCGGCCTGTCGAACGAACACAGCATTTCCTGCCTGTCGGCGGCTTCTATCTTGACCAATGCCGACCAAAACAAATATGACCTTGTGCCCGTCGGCATCACGCGCGACGGCCGCTGGTTCCTGTATGAGAACGCAGACCCCGAAAAGGTTAAAACCGGGGAATGGGAACAGCAACCCGGCTTGCGTCGGGTGGCACTGTCGCCCGACCGCGAAACACACGGCTTTTTGCCGCTCGACGGCGGCGAACCCATTCGCATTGATGTATGTTTTCCGGTGCTGCACGGCTTTGGCGGCGAGGATGGCACCATTCAAGGCTTGCTGTCGCTGGCTGGTATCCCGCTTGTCGGGCCGGGGGTTGCAGCTTCTGCCAATTCGATGGACAAAAGCCTGACCAAAATCATTGTGGATACGACCGGCGTGCGGCAGGCGGCTTACTACATCGCGCTGCGCCCCGATTATCAAAAGGATGCACAGGCGGTTGCCCGCGCCGCACAGAAGGCACTTTCCGACACCTATCCGATGTTTGTTAAGCCGTGTTCGTCCGGTTCGTCGGTGGGCGTGGCGCGTGCCGATGATTTTGAAAGCCTGCTGGCAGGGCTGGAAGAAGCCTTCCGCTGGGATACCAAAGTTTTGGTAGAAGAATTTATCGACGGGCATGAAGTGGAATGTGCCGTACTGGGCAACACTGACCCGATTGCCTCGACCGTGGGCGAAATCGCGCCGACCCAGACCTTTTATACCTTTGACGCCAAGTATAACGACGATACTTCGGCATTGTACATCCCGGCGCATATCTCCGAACAGGCGATTGAAACGGTACGGCAAAACGCGCTGCGCGTTTATACGGCGCTGGGCTGCCGTGGCCTGTCGCGTGTGGACTTTTTCTGCACTTACGACAAGGAAGAAATCGTGTTCAACGAAATCAACACCATTCCGGGCTTTACCAATATCTCAATGTATCCCAAGCTGTTTGACCACGGAGGGTTATCCTATCCCGCACTGATTGACCGCCTGATTGAGCTTGCAATGGAGGAAGCGCATGGATAATCGTCCTATCGGCGTGTTTGATTCGGGCGTGGGCGGCCTGACCGCCGTGCGCCGTCTGCATGAGATTTTGCCCAATGAGGATATTATTTATTTCGGGGATACCGGGCGGGTGCCGTATGGCACGCGCTCGGCCGAAACCATCTTGAAGTATACCCGGCAGGATGTGCGCTTTTTGCGCAAATTCGACATCAAAGCCATTGTTGTGGCGTGCAACACGGTGTCGGCAACCGCGCTGGACACGGTTGCCGCCGAGACCGATGTGCCCATGATTGGCGTGGTGTGGCCTGCGTGCTCGGCGGCGCGCCGCGCCACCAAAACCGGCCGGATTGGCGTCATTGGCACACAGGCAACTGTGCGTTCGGGCGTATATGAGCGCATGTTGCGCGCGGCTGACCCGTCGCTGTCGGTGTTCATGCAGCCCTGTCCGCTGCTCGTGCCGCTGGCTGAAAATGGCCGCGTGCGACCGGGTGATTTGGTTGCCGAGACGGTGGTGCGCGAGTATCTCGCGCCGGTCAAGGCGCAGCAGGTGGACACCCTGATTTTGGCTTGCACCCACTATCCATTATTGAGTGAAGTGATTGCGGCCGAAATGGGCGAGGGCGTAACGCTGATTGATTCGGGCGCAGTCGCGGCCGAAAGCGTGCGCGGGATGTTGGTGCCCGCCGGTGAGCGGCAGGGACATACCCGCTATTTTGTGTCGGATGACCCCGAAGGATTCAACGCATTGGCGCCCGGCTTTTTGCATGGGGCGCTGGATTTTCCGGCGGAACAGGTCGATATTGATGCGTATTAACTTGTTTTTTCGGACTGCAAGACCGTTCGACACTTTTTTGCATGGCTGACGACAAGCCATGCCCGGAAAGAATTGAGAGAGAGGCGACAACCATGGAAAATATCAAGAAAGACGTTTGGCTGTCCATCCATTCGACCCAGCATTTTGCAGGCTGCGAGGAAGAAGAAATCAATCTGGTGACACAGGCGCGGTTGTATCGCCGCAACGGGAAGTATTATATTGCCTACGACGAGAGCGAGCTGACCGGACTGGAGGGCACCCGCACCACCCTGAAACTGGATGGCAAGACCGTTTCGCTCATTCGCACCGGCGCTTGTCCGTCCGAGATGTTGTTTTTGGAAAACCAGCGCCATGTCGGGCTGTATCAGACCCCATTCGGGATGTCCACCATCTCCACCCATACCTCACGCATTGACAATACGATTGCCGAGGATGGGGGCGCGCTGGTCATCGACTATACGATTGAGGTTGACCAGAATCTTGCCGGACATCACCGGTTTGAAATGACGGTTGCCACACAGCCGTTTGTTCAGTAAATACAGTTTGTGATTAGAAGTTAAAATATTACGGAGAGTGAATATATGAATCTGTTAGAGAACGCGCGCAAAGCTGCCGCACAAGTGGTGCAGGCGGCGTATGAAAAAGCCGTAGCTGCGGGCACGCTGCCCCAGGCGGAACTGCCGCCGGTTGCGGTCGAAATCCCGAAAGACGCATCCAACGGCGACTGGGCTTCGACCTTTGCCATGCAGTGCGCAAAGCCGCTGCGCATGGCACCGCGCAAGATTGCCGAAGCAATTGTGGACAATCTTTCGCTGGAGGGCACCTGTTTTGAAAAAATCGAGATTGCAGGCCCCGGCTTTTTGAATTTCACCCTGAATACCGCATGGTATCAAGATGCCGTGCGCGCGGTCGAGACATGCGGCGCCGATTATGGCCGCACCAAGACCGACAAGCCCGAAAAAATCATGGTCGAGTTTGTTTCAGCCAACCCGACCGGCCCGATGCACATGGGCAACGCACGCGGCGGCGTGCTGGGCGACTGTCTGGCAGAAGTGCTCGACTGGGCAGGCCATGACGTGACCCGTGAATTTTACATCAATGACGCGGGCAATCAGGTGGACAAGTTTGCGCACTCGGTTGAGGGACGCTATATTCAGGAACTCAAAGGCGAAGATGCGATTGAATTTGACCCGTCGTGGTATCAGGGCGCAGACATCCGCGAATTGGCGCATCAGTTGGTTGAACTGCACGGCGACAAGCTGCTGGACATGAGCGAGGAGGAGCGCTTCAACGCGATTGTCGGCTATGGCTTGCCGCACAACATTGAAAAGATGCAGAAGGACTTAGAGCGCTACAAGATTCATTATGACGTGTGGTTCCGCGAGTCCACCCTGCACGAATCGGGCGCTGTGGCACAGACCGTGCAGATGTTGGTGGATGCGGGCGTGACCTACGAGCAGGACGGCGCACTGTGGCTGCGCTCGACCGCGTTCGGTGCCGATAAGGACGACGTATTGCGCCGCGCCAACGGATTTTACACCTATTTTGCCGCCGATATCGCTTACCATCGCAATAAGTTTGAAACCCGTGGCTTTGACCGCGTTATCAACATTTGGGGCGCAGACCACCACGGTCATGTTGCCCGCCTCCAGCGCGCACTGGATGCCATCGGCTTGGACGGCTCGCACCGTCTGGAAGTCGTGCTCATGCAGCTTGTGCGCATGATGCAGGGCGGTGAAGTGGTGCGCATGTCCAAGCGTACCGGCAAAAGCCTGACCCTGTCCGACCTGCTCGACGAAATTCCGGTCGATGCAGCGCGCTTTTTCTTCAATTCGCGTGCGGCAGAAACCCAGATGGAATTTGATTTAGACCTTGCGGTTAAGCAGGACTCGGAAAACCCGCTGTATTATGTACAGTACGCACACGCGCGTATCTGTTCGGTACTGCGCAATGCGGCAGAAAACGGCGTGAAGGTACCGGCGGCAGGTGAAACCGACCTGACCGTATTGACCCATGAAGATGAAAAGGCGCTGATTAAGGCAATTGCCCAGCTGCCGGAGGAGATTGTGGAGGCGGCAGCGTCCCGCGACCCATCCAAGCTCAACAAGTACGGCGTACAGCTTGCGGCGCAGTTCCACCGCTTCTATAATGCTTGCCGTGTGATGGATGCCGAACCGGCATTGCGCGATGCGCGCCTGTGCCTGTGTCAGGCAACCGTGCAGACCGTGCGCAACGTGCTGCACATCATCGGCGTAGATGCACCGGAGAAGATGTAAACCGGCGCAATTCGACGCAGTATTTTTTATCCGTTTCCGCGAAAGGAGTTTGGTTTGAAGAAAATCGTGCAAAAGTGCCTGGCGATTGTGCTTTGCCTGTCGGTTTTGTCCGGACAGGCGCTGGCGTTGTCTGCCGCCGACCGATTCCGCCGTGCGGCGCAGATTATCAACACACGCGGTCTGATTGCCGAGCAGTCCCCCATTGCCCAGACCACCATCGAGGAAGACGCGGCTTACCTGGAAGAAAACCCGGATGCCCTGTCCAATATTTTGAATGACATTTTGAGCGGCATGGATACCCATTCGATGTACCTGACCGCCGCCGAATATCAGGCGGGATTTTCCACGCTGTCGGGATATGCGGGCATTGGCATTGCCATCCGGGAGCAGGACGAAGGCATTATTATACAGCAGGTGGTCAAACATTCGCCTGCCGCCAGTGCGGGCTTGCAGGTGGGTGACCGTCTGCTGACCGTGGACGGACAGGACGTGTCTACGCTGCCGCTGGAAAAAGTGGGCGAGCTGTTGCAGGGAAAAGCGGGCAGCACGGTGCGCCTGAGCGTGCGCCGGGATGACCAAACGCTGTCGTTTACGCTGATACGCGAGACGATTTTAGAGGAAAACGTGTCGGCGCGGCAGGCCGCGCCCGGCGTGGAGTATATTGCAATCAGTGCGTTTTCGTCCATGAATGATGCCGAGGATTTTGAAGAAATCTGGCAACAACTGGACGAAAAGCAGACCAAAGCGGTCATTCTTGACCTGCGCGACAACGGCGGCGGTATGATTGACGCGGCGTTTGCCATGCTCGATTTGATGCTGGAGGATGCAGACAAAATGGCAACCATGCACTACCGTTCTGACCAAGGGGGCGACCAGCCCTATTACGCATCGGGCGGCGGGCTGCCGCTCAACAATATCACCGTGCTGGTCAACGGCAACACGGCTTCGGCGGCAGAGCTGATGGCGGGCGTGCTGCACGAGGTTGGCGGCGCGACGCTTATCGGGACAAAGACCTACGGAAAAGGGCAGGGGCAGTATCATTTACAACTGGATGGAGATTATCTGGTGTTGACCTGTCTGGAAATGCAGTTACCGCAGTCGGGCTGCTGGGAAGGCGAGGGGCTGAAACCGGATAAGGAAGTACACACCCTGCGCACCATTCGCGGCTATCTCAATCAGGCGGCACCGCTCGACCTGACACAGCCGGTCTATTATGGCCAGCAAAGTGAGCAGGTGCGCGCGGTATGCCAGCGCCTGCACGCGCTGGGCTATCTGGCCGAGCCGACCGACATATTGAACACGACCGCATTGGGCGCGCTGCGCCGGTTTCAGGTAGATGCCGGACTGGAAACCCAAGTGGGCGCGGGGGAACAGACCTTGCGTGCACTTGAACTGGCGTGCCAGAATGCGGCAGAACGCGGTTTGATGATTGACGATGTATATTATGAAGCGCTGGCACAGTGCCGCGCAGCGGCAGAAAAGCCTTTGCGCTATACGCCGCAGGCGGACGGAAGCTGGCGTGCCGCCTGACCAGGCAAGGAGGAAAAAATGGAACCCATCCCTTTATCTGGTGGACAGCTTTTGTTGACCAATCCAGATGACCACACACTGCTTGCGCGCGAACCCGCTTTAATTGGCGGCGCGTTGGCGACCCACCCCGATGACCTTGAAAAATTGCGCATGACCTGTTCGGAAGTGCCGACAGGGCTGATGGTGCCCTGCCCGCTGGTGCCGCAGACGGTAGAAGTGCCGTTTGTGGAATCGTACATTGCAGCGTGCCGCAAGGCGTTCAAGCCGTTTGTGCGCTTGCAGCCCGCGTTCTATTATCTGCACGGGCTGCACAGCTTTCACGCACTGCGCGCGGCGGTGCTGGCAATGACCGACCTTTCGGGCGGTGCGCTCATGGCAGAATTGCCGGTCGATGCCGACGGGCGCATGGAGGACGGCACCGACTGCCTGGCAGCCGTAGCCGTGCTCCAGCGCATTGGTGTTTCGACCATCGTGCTGACCGCAGAGGAATCGGCCGATTTGACCGACGCGCTGCGCGCGATTGCGCCCTATGCGCGGGTTTCGCTGGGCGTGCGCTGTCCGGCGGTGTGGCTGCTGCGCGATTTGGAATTGCCCAATGTAGAACTGTTTGTGCCCATGCAGCACGAGCGGGCGCGGCGGCTGGCCGATTTGGTGCGCACCCGCCCGCATACCCAGCGGCAGATAGTTGCGCGGGATTTGGAGGATGTGGTACTTGCGCCAGACGGGCGGGATGTACATTTTATCGACTGGACGACCAGTATTTCGGATGAAATCGTGTGCGACCATCTGTTGGATGAACGGCTGGTCGAACTGGAGGACGAAGCGCCCGCCGCGTTTAAACTGCTGCTCGAAGAAGAAGATGACCTGGTTGCGCTGGAAGAAAATCTGTATATGATTACTCGGCCGGTGTGCCTGTGCGCCGAGTCGCCCGAACTGCTCGAAAGGGCGCTGCGCATTTATGCGGGATTGGCGCTCTATGACGGTACATGGGAGCAGGAAGCGCGGATTCTCAAATATTTTACCGAAAAATATGGCCTTATCTGCATGTGATAAAAGGAGAACCGAATGGATTGGATTGAAGTGACCATTTTCACGACCACAGCGGGCATTGAACCGGTTGCGGACGTGCTGGAAGATTTGGGCATTGAGGGCTATGTGCTGGAGGATGCCGCCGATTTCGAGGAATTTTTGCAGGATACTGAGATATACTGGGATTATGTAGATGAGACACTGTGCCAGACGCTGCGCGGACAGGAGACCAAACTCAAAATCTACTTGGAAGATTCCGACAACGGACGCGCCGAGCTGGACGCGCTGCGCGCACGGCTCGCGGCACTCAAGGACGGCGACGAACAGCAAAAACTGGGACGGCTGACCACCGAGCAGAGTGTGACCCGTCAGGAAGATTGGGAATGGGGCTGGAAGCAGTATTTTAAGCCGTTCCCGGTCGGCGAGCGGTTTTTGATTAAGCCGTCATGGGAGACGGTCGAGGACGCGCAGGGGCGGCAGATTTTGGAGATTGACCCGGCTTCCTCGTTCGGCACGGGAACCCATGACACCACACAGCTTTGTATTTCCATGCTGGAAAAGACGGTCAAGGGCGGCGAAAAACTGCTGGATATGGGCACCGGTTCGGGCATTTTGGCGATTGCCGCCGGAATGTTGGGTGCAAATCCGGATACCGCAGTGGATATTGATGCCCATTGCCTGACCTGTGCGCAGGAAAACGCCGAGCGCAACGGCGTGACGATTGGGCGCACGCTGCATGGCGACGCGCTGCGCGACCAAAAGTTAGCGCAAAAGATAGGCGACGGCTATCAAATCATCTGTGCCAATATCGTGGCAGATATCATTATTGGCATGGCGCCGATGTTTTATGAAAAGCTGGTGTCGGGCGGCACGCTCATCACATCGGGCATTTTGGAGGAGCGCGCCGACGAAGTCGGACAGGCGCTCGAACAGGCTGGTTTTACGCTGTGTGACCGCGCGGTATCGGGCGGCTGGGCAGCCTTTACCGCCCGCCGATAAGGCTTTTTTGCGCGATTTAGGGCGGCTTTCGACGAAAATCCCCCTAGACAAGCGGCGCAGAGTTTGCTAAAATGGTTTGAGAATACCCAAAGCGGGAGGGAAACACCTTGCCCAGATTTTTTATCGACTGCGCCCCACAGGGCGACCAAATTGTACTGACTGGTGACGACGCGCATCATATGGTGCGCGTGCTGCGCATGAAACCGGGTGAAACACTGACCGTGTGTGATGGCGCGGGCACCGATTATGAATGTACGCTGACCGCGCTGGAAGGCAATACAGCACAGTGCCGGATAGATGCCCGTACCCCGTCGCGCGGGGAACCGTCGGTGCCGGTGACGCTGTTCATGGCGCTGCCCAAGGGCGACAAAATGGATTTTATTGTGCAAAAGGCGGTCGAACTGGGTGCAAGCCGCGTGTGTCCCTATGTGGCATCGCGCAGTGTGTCGCGGCCGGACGGCAAGGCACTGGCAAAAAAGACCGAGCGCTGGCGCAAGATTGCGCGCGAAGCGGCGCAGCAGTGCGGCCGGGGGCGCGTGCCCGAAGTGGCCGATTGTCTGTCGTTTGACGCGGCGGTGTGTCAGGCGGCACAGGCCGAACTGCCGTTGTTTTTCTATGAAAAGGAAGTACAGACCGGCGTGCGCAGCGTGCTGACCGCACAATCCTTCGGTTCGGCGGCCGTGTTCATCGGGCCGGAAGGCGGGTTTGAGGACGAGGAAGCGCAAGCGGCGGTACAGGCCGGACTCAAAAGCGTTTCGCTTGGCCCGCGTATTCTGCGATGTGAGACCGCACCACTGGCGGCACTGACGGCCGTATTGTATGAGAGCGGCAATTTATGAGAGATATTAGGAGTTGATTTTTTTGGCTGCACAGATGCCTGAAAAAAATAGCAAACAGACCATGCCCGGCAAAGCCGATACGAGAAAAAGCGATTATATTACCAACAAAGTGCTGTTGGTGTTTTCGGGTTGCCTGCTGGGTGTGCTCGGCCTGATGTTCCTGAACAATGTGCTGAGTTATTCGGTACATTGGGCGATTGGCCTTCAGGCCGTTCAGGTATTGCGCGTGGTGGGCGTAGTGCTTGCGGCGGCGGGCGTGGTGGTCATGCTGCGCGAGCGCAAGCGCGGGTTTGACCTGTCCTATCGCGTGTTCAAGGGCAGTACGTTGTTGGTGTTTGGACTGGCGCTCATTGTGATTTTCTCGATTGTGAGCTGGAATACCACGTCGGGTATTAAGTTCCTTTATGTTGCGCTGCCCGCTTTTGCGTTTGCCTATCTGATTTATCATTCGTATCAGCCTGAATTTTTTATCATTGCACTTGATTGTGCGGCTGGTGCGGGCGCGGTGGCGCTGGGGCAGACCGCACACGGCGAGCGGTATAAAATGCCCATTCTGGTGCTGACGCTCATTGTGTTTGTCGTGCAGCTTATCTGCGTAGCCAAGGTCAAGAGCGATTTGGGTCGGATTCATCTGGGCAAAAAGCGCAAGTATGTGTTTGACTTTTCCAACAATGCCTATCTGATGATGTTTTTGACGCCGGTGGTCATGGCGGTGATTGCGGTCGTAGGGCTGACCTTGACCGGCAGGGTGCCGCTTGTGAGCATGATTACAGCGGGCGCGTATTTCTTTGTCACGGCGGTCTATTATACAGTCAAGCTGGTATAAGATGCGCGTGTGTTCTGGGGGTGCAACAGCCCCCGGAACGGCTGCAATTTGCCGTCAAAAAAATTTTTAAAAAATTTGAAAAAAGCGTTGACAAATCGGGTATCACCAGATATAATAAATATCGTCGCTGGCGGAAAGCCACGAACTGAACTGTGCATAAGGCGGTATAGCTTAGTTGGCTAGAGCGTTCGGTTCATACCCGAAAGGTCATTGGTTCAAGTCCAATTACCGCTACCATAGTTTTGGCCCGTTGGTCAAGTGGTTAAGACACGGCCCTTTCACGGCTGTAACATGGGTTCGAATCCCGTACGGGTCACCAAAGGAAGTTTAGCTCAGCTGGGAGAGCATCTGCCTTACAAGCAGAGGGTCACAGGTTCGAGCCCTGTAACTTCCACCATAACAAAAAGAGACGCAACCGCGTCTCTTTTTTGTTTTCTACTGTTTTGCGTGTGATAAAAAATATCCTGCCATCCCAATCGGATGGCAGGATATTTTTTTGCAGGCAGGCCGGTGTCAATCGGTGGGTTTCTGATAGAAGCGACCGTTTAGCATTTCGGTGCGCTGGATGTTGACAAAGGCTTTGGGGTCGATGGCGTGGATACGCGCACAGACCAGTTTTAATTCATCGCTGGACACGATAGAATAGAGCATTTGCCGTTCCTGCCGCTTATAGCAGCCCACGCCTTTGAATAGGGTAGCGTCGTGGTTTGTGACTTCGGCAATCATCTGATAGATTTCTTCGGCATGGTCGGTGATAATCCACAGGGTATGGCGCTGATAGCGCTTGTGCAGCGCGTGAATGACTTGGGTAGAGACAAATTGGAAGATGATAGAATACAGTGCTTTGTCCCAGCCGAACAGCATACCGGCAATGCCCAGAACGACGACGTTCATTAAAAAGATGGCGTTCCAGCAGTCGCGCCCTTTGATTTCACCCATAAACAGGCCGATGGTGTCAGTGCCGCCGCCCGAAGCGTTTGCCAGCAGACACAGCGACACGGCAAAACCGTTAAAGATACCGCCAAACACAGCCACCAGCAAGGGGTCTTGCGTGATGGGGACGGTGGGGAAAACGTCGGTCAGGAAGCCGACCAGAAAGACGCAGACGACCGAAAGGGCGGTCAGTTTTTTGCCCAGATAGCGGAAACTGATGTACAGAGGAATCAGGTTCAGGGTGTAGTTGACAAGTGCGAATGGGGGCGAGATGTGGGCGAATTTTTCAAAGCAGGCGATGATAAGCAGCGAGATGCCGTTAAAGCCGCCCGAAAAGATACCGCCGGGGCGGGCGAAACTTTTGATGGTGAATGCCATAACGAAGGCTGCTGCGACGACGAGCGCCATGCGCTGCCAAAAAGGCTGCTGTTTTTTCTTGGTCATAGCAAATTCCCCTCCTTCAGGTAGAGTTTGTCATTTGGTATATGTCTATGATATCGGCTTGCCCGGTAAAATGCAAGGAGGAAAATGAGCGGGCGCTTACCCAAAAAATGCGGTATGTATCCCTGTGTTTTATCGCGTTCCTCGACGAACGGCGGGAGGAACTGCGGGGAAAGCGCGTAAAACCCATTGCCGCGCCATTTCTGCCGTAAAAAACGGTTGGGCGGGCGATATTTCCGGCTGTATTTTCCGACGCCCTGCGCAGCAGCCTTGCGGTATACTGTTCCCACCAAACAAAGGAGGGATACGCGAATGGACAAGCGTTTGTTGGCAAAGAAGGGATTTACGGTCGCGGCACATGCGGGCAGCTTGGCACAGCGGCTGCACAACGATGACCGCGTACACCGGCTCTATGGGGCGGCACAACAGTTTGTATTGGCGTTTGTGCTGGCGCGCGGCACGATGTTCGGCGGCTATGCGCCGTTTGGACTGGCGCTGACGGCAGCGGCGGCCGGAGTTGGCGGCGGCTGTGCGGCGCTGCTGGGGCTGGCGTTGGGCAGCTTTTTTCTGTGCGGTGGTATGTATGGGGTTACGGCGGCGGCAAGCGGATTGCTTGCACTGGTGTGTGCCCATGTGTTCGACAGCGACTTACGCCGGAAGGTTTGGTTCATGCCGATTTGTGCGATGGCCTGTATGGGCGGCACCGGTTTTGTACTTATCCCATCGTTCACACCGGCCAATGTGGCGCGGTTTGCCTGTGTCGTGGCAGCCACGGGCGCCCTGACTGCGTGTTATCAGTTCGCGCTTGGCCCGGCACGACCGGTGCGGCTGCTGCGGCCAGCCGGATTGCTGGCTATCACGGCTTCGCTGCTGGTCACACTGTCCGACCTGACCTTGCTCGGCACGATTTCACCCGCCCGCATTTTGCTCTATGCGCTGGTGCTGGCGGCGGCCTATCTGGGCGGCAGCGCGACCGGTACCGTGGCGGGTGTGGCGGCGGGCGCGATGTTGGACGCCATCAGCGGACAGGGGGCGTTCTTCACCTGTGTCTATGGGTTGTCTGCGCTCATCGCGGGCGCGTTTCAGAATGCGGGGCGCATTGGCTTCGCAGTCGCCGCGATGATTGCGGGCGTGGGCGCATCGCTCGTCGGAGCGGACAACCCGGTCTTTGTCTTTGCGCTGTATGAGGGTATTTTTTCGGTTCTGTTGTATGCGGCTGTGCCCGCCAGTGTGTGGCAGTATGCCCGTGATATTTTCATGCCGGTGCGGCGGGATACGACCGAGAGTATTCAGCGCATCCGGCATACGGCCGGACGCTATGCGAACGAGGCGTCGGCAGCCTTTCAGGAATTATATCTTGCACTGCAAAGCGGTGTGGAACACGGGCGCGCACAGGCAAATGATGAGGTGCGGGCGGTCTTTGACCGCGCGACCGATGCGGTGTGCGCGCACTGTGAAGCGTGCGGCGCGTGCTGGCAAAAGGAGTCTGTCGCCACAATGGACGCATTTCACACGATGGCGGTGCCCATGCTCAAGCGCGGGCGCGCCCAAGCCGGGGATTTTCCGCCCGGATTTCAGGGTCGGTGTGTACACCTGCCCGAACTCATTCAAGCCATCAACCGCGGCTTAGCCGCGCTGCATGAGCGGCAGGCATATCGCCGCCGCGCCTTGGAAAACCGCGACTTAATCGCCCAGCAATATGCCGGTCTGACCGAAATCTTGAAGCAGGTGGGAGGCAGTTTGTCGGCAGACCAGACATCATTGCCGGTGCGGGAGCGGCAGGTGCGTTCCTATGCGCAGGCGTTCGGCAAGATTGACAAAGTGGCGGTGTTCCGCGATACAAGCAGCCGTCTGCGCGTCGAACTGGCCGGTGAAGGCGCTATGCGCATTTTGCAGGACAGAAAAGGGTTTGCGATTGGCTTGTCGGCGCTGCTGGGCTGCGGGCTGAGCGAGCCGGAGTGCCTGACCGATGACCTTGGCACACGCATTGTATTGCGTGAACAGGCGCCTTACCGCGTGGTGATGGGCATGAGTCAAAAACAGAAGGAGGGTGAACTGGTTTCAGGAGATACCGTACATTCGTTCGTGACCGAGGATGGACGGGCGTGTATGCTGTTGGCGGACGGCATGGGAACGGGAAGCGAGGCGGCGCAGGATAGTAGGATGCTGCTAACGATGCTGGAACGCTTCCTCAAAGCGGGTATTGCGGTTGACGACGCGCTGCAAACGGTTGCGCCAGCCTTTCGGATGCGGGTGGAAGGGCTGCGCGGGGTGACGCTGGACGCGCTGACCGTTGACCTATATACCGGCAAAGCCGACTGTCTGAAATGCGGAGCCGCGCCCAGTTACTTAAAGACCGGAGGGGGTGTGACGACACTGGCGGGCGAAAGCCTGCCCATCGGCCTGATGCAGTCGCCCGACGAGGCCGAACCGATTCCGCTGCGCATGATGCACGGCGACCTGTTTGTTATGCTGTCGGATGGGGTGTCCGACGGCACCGATGATGCGTGGGTACAGCAGCTTCTGGCCGAGCGGGCAGGAGACAGCCCCAAGGAGTTGGCCGCACGGTTGGTGGCGGCGGCCGCCGAGCGGGGTGCTGTAGACGACATGACCGCATTGGTGGTGCGGCTGGAGCGGCGAAAACCGACCGACGCAATGGTATAACGTCCCCTTTGCAGGGGCATACTGGAAAGGAAGTGAAAAACAAGGAGGAAGTAAAGCGATGGTCAAAGGAGTATCCAAGCGGGTCGTAGTGGTGCGGCCGGATGACAGTCATTTTTTTGAGCAGGCGTTCTTCATCGTGCGGGAAGGGCGGACTGCTTCGGGGGACGCGCTCAGAGAAGCATGCGCTCTGGCGGCGCGTTACCACGCAAAACATCCGGCAAGACCGCTGCCCATTCGGCGGTATACCGCGCCCCAACTGGCGCTGTCGGCCTTGGGAGGAGGTGGACTGGTCGGGCTGGTCTGGGCGTTGTCGATGGGCGCTTTTTAACACATCGTGAATTCTTTTTGAATTTCTTTGCCGTGCCCTTGAGAAGCCGGTACGGATTTGGTATAGTGGAGATACCTAAAAGAGAAAGCATGGTGTGAAAGCGTGACATTTGCGACCTTTTTGGACTTCTTTGCGCAATATGGGTATCTGTTTATTCTGGTCATCTGTTACTGTGAATATCTCAACCTGCCCGGATTTCCAGCCGGACTGATTATGCCGGGTATCGGCGTGCTGGCCGGGCAGAGCGACCTCAATTTACCCGGTGCGCTGGTGCTGTCCATTTTCGCGGGCACGCTGGCCAGCCTGACCATTTATGCCATTTGCCGCTTTGGTGGCGCACCGCTGCTGCACAAGCTGTTCGGCAAGAGTAAAAAATTTCAGCGATTTGTGAATGAGTGTCACTGTAAAATCGAACTGCACGGCAACCGTGCGTTGTTTCTGTGCCGTCTCATTCCCGTGCTGCGTACCATTGTGTCCATTCCTGCCGGATTGCTCAAAGTGCCGGTGCGCGATTATACGATTTGGTCGGCGGCTGGTATCGCCTGTTGGAATACGGTGTTGATTGTGACCGGTTATCTGGGCGGCAATGTGGTGATTGCCTGCCTGACTTGAGTGGTGTCCTGTGGACAAAGTTTGCTGTTTTTCTGTGGGTTCTAACATGTTCAAAAACCAAAGTCCTGCCATTGTTTTGGCAGGACTTTGGTTTTTGGTCAAAGCTGCGATGGGGCAGGCGTTTTTGTCCGCTTGTCTGGCGAAAAAACGATAAAAACACAGAAAATATGTGAGAAACCGCCCGTTCTTGCGGCGTTTTTGAATTGTAACCGCGGAAAAGTTTGCAATGTGTAACTGGGTGTGCTACAATAGAACGGAATTATGCACGACAAGGAGAGAGAACCGTGTACCAAATCGGAAGCGTAGCATTGCCCAACCGTTTGATTCTTGCGCCGATGGCGGGTGTGACCGACTTAGCGTTCCGGCAGACCTGCCGCGAACATGGCGCAGGATTGACCGTCACCGAGATGGTCAGCACCAAGGCGTTGGACTTTGGCGATAAGAAAACCCCGCGTCTGCTGCGCCTTGCACCCGGCGAACATCCCGCCGCCGCTCAGATTTTCGGTTCTGACCCGGAGTGTATGGCGCGTGGCGCAGTCCGTGCGCTCGAAGTGTCGGGTTGTGATATCATTGACATCAATATGGGATGCCCTGCCCCCAAGATTGTGGGCAACGGGGACGGCTCGGCGCTGATGAAAGACCCTGACCTTGCCGCGCGCATTGTCGAAGCGGTTCGACGGGCGGTTCCCGTACCGGTTACGGTCAAATTCCGCATGGGTTGGGATGCGTCCAGCGTCAACTGTGTGGCGTTTGCGCAGATGTGCGAGCGGGCGGGTGCCAGTATGATTGCCGTACATGGTCGCACGCGCAGTCAACAGTATGAGGGCAAAGCCAACTGGGACATCATTGCCGAGGTCAAGCGCGCGGTGTCCATTCCGGTGGCGGCAAACGGCGATGTGTTCACGCCCGAGGATGTGCCGCGCATTTTGGAGCACACCGGCGCAGATTTTGTTATGATTGGCCGCGGCAGTCTGGGCGACCCGTGGATTTTTGAGCGCGCCAACGCGCTGCTGCAAACCGGCGAATTGCCGCCGCTGCCACCGTTTGCCGTGCGCATGGACACCGCCGTCCTGCAAATCGAGCGGGCGGCACAGGATAAGGGCGAGCGCGTCGCGCTGCTCGAAGCGCGCAAGCACGTCAACTGGTATTTGAAGGGCGTACCGCGTGTGCGCGAGTTCAAAAAGCGTATTTCGGCGCTCGAACGGCTGGACGAGCTGTACGCGCTGGCGCAAGAGATGAAAGCGTGCATTTCCGACTGACCGCAAGACAAGAGACAGAGAAAGGAGGCGTTCCATGACCGGCGAAAAAGTGTTGCTTGCCCGTGCCAGAAAGGGCGAGATTGCCGCCTTTGAATCGCTCATGACCGCCTATGAAAACCGTATTTACACATTGGCGCTGCGTTCGACCGGCTCGGAACAGGATGCGGCCGACATCACGCAAGAAGTATTTTTGCGCGCGTGGAAAAGTCTGGACACCTTCCGCGGCGATAGCAGTTTGTCCACTTGGCTGTACCGCGTAACGTCCAATCTGTGCGTGGATTTTGCGCGCAAAAAGACCAGTGAGGGCTTTGCCGTGTCCATTGATGACGAGGAAAGCCCGGCGGCTTCGATTGCTGACCCCTCTTGGGCGGTGCAGCCCGAACAGGCCGCCGAGAATCAGGAACTGCGCGAGGAACTGCAATACGCGCTGGCGCAGTTATCCGAAGAACATCGCCGCGTGGTCTTGCTGCGCGACGTCGCCGGATTGCCCTATGCCGATATCGCGCGCACATTGGGGCTGGAAGATGGAACGGTCAAGTCCCGTTTGGCGCGTGCGCGCGCCGCGCTGCGTAAAATTTTGATAGAGCGAGGGAACATTTCCCGCTTTGTTCCGTCTAAACAGGCAGAAGGGAGGCGGGCAGATGATGAATAATCCCTGCGAATATTATGAAGAACTGTGTTCGGCGGCGATTGACCATGCGTTGACCCCAGCCGAGCAAAAAGAACTGGATGCCCATTTAGCCGCGTGCCCGTCCTGCCGTGCCTATTTGGAAGAATTGCGCGAGATGCAGAAACTGTGGAAAGAGCTTGAAGTGCCTATGCCCACAGCACTGCACGAAAAAATTATGGGCGAGATAGAAGCCGAGGTGCAAAAGACCATTGTGCAGACCCCGGCAAAGCCGCATCGCCGTCCACCGGTGTTCACCATGTTGGCGGCTGCCGCCGCCTGTGTCATGCTGGCGGTCAGCGGCAACTTGACTGGATTGTTTGGTCAACTGGGTACGACCAATTCCATTCCGACCGAACCGAGTACGACCCAATCGCCCTCAACCGCCGAGGGACTGCCCGATACGGCGCAGCAGTCGGAAGAAAAGGATGTGCAGGCCAAGTTACAGGAGCAAGTGCCGCAGACCGAACAGACTTTAGTGCCGGATGAGAGCGCGCAGCAATCGGAACAGCCGGTGCAAAATGAATCCCAGCCTACAGCCGATGCGCCGCAGACGGCGGACACACCAGCCGAGCCGCAGACCGAGGACACACCGGCGACAGCGGCGGCCAATCAAGTGCCCGAGGCACAAGCACCAAGCACACAATCGGGCGCGGCAACGCCTCGCATGGCCAGCCAAGCACCCGAACAAAGCGACAGCGCGGCACAGGAACAAACAGCAAGCCCGCGGGTTGCGATGTATTCGGTAAGTGCAAACCTGCCGCGGGAACTGAAAGATATGTCGTTTGCCAAGTGCTTTAGCGTGACCCCGGACGAACAGCACACCGATGCTGCGCTGCCGGTCATTTCGGGCATGACGCTGTTGATTGAGGAGGACGGAACGGCATATTACAGCGTGGAGAACAACGAATCCAAGATTACCGAAGTGCGTCAGGAGCTGGAGAAGAACGGCTATCAGACCACCTTGAACGAGTCTTTGGGCATTACGTTCACGCTGGAAGCAAAAAATGTGCTGTTTATCGTGGAGTAAACCGCATAGCCGGACGGCGTACCGCCGTTCGGCTCTTTTTTATGTCCGGGGAAATGGGCGCGGCTTGACAGCGGGCATGGGTGGACGTGTGCAAGGGCTGGCCGGACTGAAACGCCACGCTTGCACCGCATACAGTATACCGCCCGTATTCTTTATAAAATTGATTACAGCTTTCCAAAAATCCGCAAAAAACTTTTGAAAAAATCGAAAATTCCCCTTGACTTTGACCGCTCGGTGGTGTAATCTATTAACGCACCTGCGAAAGCAGGCAAAAGCGATGATGCCGGAGATTGCTGGTATTGACCAGGTAACTTCGGCGGAGTAGGTCCGACAATCGGGCGGTTGAGACAACTGCTTATCAAGTAAGCGTAATGTTCCTGCGTAAATTCGGGACTATCGGCGCGTGCGCCGGTCAGCCGATGGCACGAACCACTTATGCTTTTGTAAAACCGGACCCCGGCACCAGTGCGTGCGCTTCCGGTTCTTTTCATGCCCCTTGCGCGATACGCCAGATGGGGTTGCAGTTTCTCTCCGTAACGAGTCGGTACATTGCATAAAGATGTACGACTGCAAAATACGAGGAGGAAAATCCAAAAATGGCAAACGCTGAAAAGATTCGTATTCGCCTGAAGGCATACGACCATGAGCTTATCGACCAGTCCGCAGAGAAAATCGTAGAGACCGCAAAGCGCACCGGCGCAAAGGTTTCTGGCCCGATTCCGCTGCCGACCGAAAAGGAAATCGTAACCATCCTGCGCGCTGTCCACAAGTACAAGGATTCCCGCGAGCAGTTCGAGCGCCGCACCCACAAGCGCCTCATCGACATCCTGAACCCGGCACAGAAGACCGTTGAGTCCCTGATGACCCTCGACCTGCCGGCAGGCGTTGAAATCGAGATTAAGCTCTGATTTGATTTTTGCACACATTCCGCGAACCTTTAACCCAGTCCGCGGGTTGTTCACCTAGCCGCGATTTGGAGCGGCGGGGTCAAGTTGGCGGTTTCGCCCGTCAACCAATAACCTTTAAGGAGGAAAAACGTATGAAGAAAGCAATCATCGGCAAGAAGATTGGCATGACCCAAATCTTCGACGCTGAGGGCAAGGTAATCCCGGTTACCGTTATCGAAGCAGGTCCCTGCGTTGTCACTCAGCTCAAGACCGAAGAAAAGGAAGGCTACAACGCCGTACAGATGGGCTTCCAGAACGTGAAGGAAAAGAAGCTCAACAAGCCCCAGCTCGGCCATCTGAAGAAGGCTGGCGAGGCAATGAAGAAGTACCTCAAGGAGTTCCGCTTTGAGGACTGCACCACCTTCCAGGTTGGCGACGTCGTAAAGGCAGACATGTTTGCAGAAGGCGATTACGTTGACGTAACCGGTATCTCCAAGGGTAAGGGCTACGCTGGCGTTATCAAGCGCTGGAATGCAGGCCGCTCCCCGATGAGCCACGGTGCTGGCCCGATGCACCGCCATCAGGGTTCGATGGGCGCTTGCTCTGACCCGTCCAAGATTATGAAGGGCAAAATGATGCCTGGTCATTTGGGCGCAGAACAGGTTACCATCCAGAACCTGGACGTTGTCAAGGTTGACGCGGACATGAATCTTATCGCAGTACGCGGCGCGGTTCCCGGCCCCAAGGGCGGTATCGTATTCCTGAAGGATACCGTTAAGAAGAATCCGGAGAGCAAGGGCCCGGCAGCTTCTGTAAGTAAGAACCCGCAGAAGGCTTCTGCAAGAGGCTAAGGGAAGGAGGAAATAGACAATGCCTACCGTTAAGGTTTATAATATGGCCGGTCAGCAGACCGGTGAAATGGAGCTCAACGCTGCCGTATTTGGCATCGAGCCCAACGTTCCTGCAATGCATGCAGCAGTTAAGAATTATCTGGCAAACTGCCGCCAGGGCACCCAGTCTACACTGACCCGTTCCGAGGTTCGCGGCGGCGGCATCAAGCCGTGGCGCCAGAAGGGCACCGGTCGTGCTCGTCAGGGCTCCATCCGTGCACCCCAGTGGACACACGGCGGTATCGCTCTGGGCCCCAAGCCCCGTTCCTACCGTTACAGCCTCAACAAGAAGCTCAAGCGTCTGGCAATGCTGTCTGCACTGTCCGCTAAGGCTCAGGCTGGCGAAATGATTGTTGTAGACGGTCTGGACATGAGCGAAATCAAGACCAAGACCTTCGCTGGTTTCCTCAAGTCGGTTGAGTCCACCGGCAAGGCGCTGGTTGTTACCCCCGAAGTTCGCAAGAACATCGTAAAGTCGGCTGCAAACATTCCGGGCGTGCGCACCACCATCGCATCCACCCTCAATGTTTATGACATCCTCAACGCTGATATGTTCATCATGGACAAGGATGCGGTTCACAAGCTCGAGGAGGTATACGCATAATGAAATTCGCACATGACGTTATCAGAAAGCCTGTTATCACCGAGCGCTCCATGTCCGGTCTGGCTGAGAACAAGTATGTGTTCGAAGTCGCTCCGAATGCGGGCAAAATCGAGATTAAGAAGGCAGTCGAAGAAATCTTCGGCGTAAAGGTTGCTAAGGTCAACACCATTAAGCTGCCGGGCAAGTGGAAGCGCATGGGCGTTTACACCGGCAAGACCTCTGCCAAGAAGAAGGCAATCGTCACCCTGACCGACGATTCCAAGAAGATTGAAATCTTCGAGAACATGATGTAAGTTCCGGCGCGTCCCAAGCCCCGCAAGGGGCGCGGGAAACCGTTCGGACGCGGCAAGCGGGCGCCAAAAGCGCCCCGGCCGCAAGAGGACTCCCGGAGTCCGGTTATGGGGAACGCACCCCGATAAGAAAGCACACAGATTAAGGAGTTGAAATCACAATGGCGATTAAGACTTTCAACCCGACAACCCCGTCGCGCAGAAACATGACCGTTCTGTCGTACAAGGGTCTGTCTAAGGTGAAGCCCGAGAAGAGCCTTCTCGAAAAGCTGAAAAAGACCGCTGGCCGCAACAGCTACGGCCGCATCACCGTCCGTCATCATGGCGGCGGCAACAAGCAGAAGTATCGTATCATCGACTTCAAGCGTCAGAAGATGGATATGCCCGCAACCGTTCTGACCCTGGAGTACGACCCCAACCGTTCGGCAAATATCGCCCTCATCCAGTATGAGGATGGCGTAAAGGCATATATCCTGGCTCCTGAAGGCCTCAAGATTGGCGACAAGGTTGTATCCTCTGCCGCTGCGGATATCAAGCCCGGCAACTGCCTGCCGATTGCCAACATTCCGGTTGGTACCATCATTCACAACATCGAGCTGTACCCCGGCAAGGGCGCACAGCTGGTTCGCTCGGCTGGCGTTGCTGCACAGCTGATGGCGAAGGAGAACGGCAAGGCGCAGGTTCGTCTGCCCTCCGGCGAAGTTCGTTACGTTCGTCTGGACTGCAAGGCTACCATTGGTCAGGTCGGCAACCAGGACCACTCCAACGTACAGTTGGGTAAGGCTGGCCGCACCCGTCACATGGGCATCCGTCCGACCGTCCGCGGTTCTGTTATGAACCCGTGCGACCACCCGCACGGCGGCGGCGAAGGCAAGAGCCCGATTGGTCGTCCCTCTCCGGTTACCCCGTGGGGCAAGCCGGCTATGGGTTACAAGACCCGCAAGAAGAACCATCGCACCGACAAGCAGATTGTCAAGCGTCGTAACGGCAAGTAAGGAAAGGAGACTTAAAACATGGGCAGAAGCGTTAAAAAGGGCCCTTTTGTGGCTCCTGAGCTTTACAAAAGAGTTGCCAGCATGAACGAGGCAGGCGAAAAGAAGGTCATCAAGACCTGGTCTCGTGCCTCCACCATTTTCCCGGAATTCGTAGGCCACACCATCGCAGTGCACGACGGCCGCAAGCATGTTCCGGTATATGTGACCGAAGATATGGTTGGTCATAAGCTGGGCGAGTTCGCGCCGACCCGTACCTACAAGGGCCACGCGGGCAGCAAGACCTCCAACAACGGTAAGTAAGGGGAGGTAAGAACAAATGGAAGCAAGAGCAATTGTTAGAAATGTCCGCATGACCCCCCGTAAGATGAAGCTCATCTGTGACCTCATCCGCGGCAAGGATGCGGGCACCGCAATGGCTATCATTATGAACACCCCGAAGGCTGCCTCTGAAGTAATGGCAAAGCTCCTCAAGAGCGCCGTTGCAAACGCAGAGAACAACCACGGCATGGACACCGACAAGCTGTATGTCAAGGAAGTCCATGTTGCACCCGGCCCGATTATGAAGCGCATCATGCCGCGCGCACAGGGCCGTGCGTTCCGCATCCTGAAGAGAACCTCTCATGTAACTCTGGTTCTCGCAGAGAAAGAATAAGGGGAGGTTAAACAATGGGCCAGAAAGTTAATCCGCACGGTCTCCGTGTAGGCGTAATCAAGAATTGGGATTCCCGTTGGTTCGCAAAGGACGCACAGTTCGGCGATCTCCTCGTGGAAGACTACAACATCCGTAAGGTTCTGAAGAAGAAGCTGTATGATGCAGGCGTAGCTGCTATCGAAATCGAGCGTACCACCAAGGACGTCAAGATTATTCTTCAGGTTGCACGTCCGGGCCTGGTTATCGGCAAGGGCGGCGAGCTGATTGAGAAGCTGCAGGCCGAGATGAGCAAGATGATTGCAAAGCCGGTCAAGATTTCGATTGTTGAGCTGAAGAACCCCGATACCAATGCACAGCTGGTTGCTGAGAACATCGCTGCACAGCTGGAAAAGCGTATCTCGTTCCGCCGTGCAATGAAGCAGTCCATGGGCCGTGCAATGCGCATGGGCGCCAAGGGCATCAAGACCTGCTGCTCTGGTCGTCTGGGCGGCGCAGAAATCGCGCGCACCGAGCACTACCATGAAGGCACTATCCCGCTGCAGACCCTGCGTGCGGACATCGACTACGGTTTTGCTGAGGCGAACACCACCTACGGCAAGATTGGTGTCAAGGTTTGGATTTACAAGGGTGAAGTTTTGACCGGCGGCCCGCGTCTGGGTCGTTCGATTGAGGCTCCGAAGCCCGCTTTCGAGCGCCGCGACCGCCGCGACCGCCGCAATGGCGACCGTCGCAATGGTGACCGCCGCCGCGCACCGCGCCAGGAAGGAGGCAACCGCTAATGCTGCTCCCCAAGAGAGTTAAATACCGTCGCGTTCACAGAGGCCGCCTCAAGGGCAAGGCTTCCCGCGGCAACTTCGTTGCATACGGTGAATACGGCCTGATGGCTACCGAGCCGTCTTGGATTACCTCGAATCAGATTGAGGCCGCCCGTATCGCTATGACCCGTTACACCAAGCGTGGTGGTAAGGTCTGGATTAAGATTTTCCCCGACAAGCCGGTAACCGAAAAGCCTGCTGAAACCCGAATGGGTTCCGGTAAGGGCTCGCCGGAGTACTGGGTAGCGGTTGTAAAGCCGGGCCGCGTGCTGTTTGAAATCGCTGGCGTTTCCGAGGAAATTGCCCGCGAAGCACTGCGTCTGGCAAGCCACAAGCTGCCGGTCAAGACCAAGTTTGTAGCCCGTGAGACTAAGATTGGTGGTGAAGAATGATGAAGGCAAAAGAGATTAGAGAGATGAGCGCCGCTGAGCTCGAAACCAAGATTGCAGAGCTGAAGAAGGACCTCTTTAACCTGAGACTTCAGCATGCTACCAACCAGCTTGACAACACCAACAAGATTTCTGAGGTTAAGCGCGATATCGCGCGTGTCAACACCGTTCTCCGCGAGCTTCAGCTTGCGGGCAAGTAAGGGAGGTAAGCGAAGTTGAGCGAGAGAGCGTTACGCAAAACCAGAGTCGGCAAGGTCGTATCCGACAAGATGGACAAGACCATTGTCGTTGCTATCGAGGACAGCGTTCAGCATCCTCTGTATAAAAAGGTTATGAAGAGAACCTACAAGCTGAAGGCACACGACGAAAACAACGAGTGCAAAATCGGCGACAAGGTTAAGGTTATGGAGACCCGTCCGCTGTCCAAGGATAAGCGCTGGAGACTGGTCGAAGTAATTGAAAAGGCGAAGTAAGGAGGAGCGCACACATGATTCAGCAGGAAACTTTTCTGCGCGCAGCTGACAACAGCGGCGCAAAGGAGCTGAAGTGCATTCGTGTTCTCGGCGGCTCCACCCGTAAGTACGGCAACATCGGCGACGTTATCGTTTGCTCGGTTCGCAAGGCGACCCCGGGCGGCGGTGTCAAGAAGGGCGACGTCGTAAAGGCTGTTATCGTCCGCTCTGTTAAGGGCCTGCGCCGCGCGGACGGCAGCTACATCCGCTTCGACGAGAATGCGGCTGTCATCATCAAGGAAGATAAGAACCCCAGAGGTACCCGTATCTTTGGGCCTGTTGCACGCGAGCTGCGCGACAAGGACTATATGAAAATCCTGTCTCTGGCTCCCGAAGTACTGTAAGGAGGTCCCCGAAACATGAATACTCTGCATCTCAAGACGGGCGACACCGCAGTTGTCCTCTCCGGCAAGGAGAAGGGCAAGCAGGGCAAGGTTCTGTCCGTTAACCCCAAGAAGGGCATGGTTGTGGTTGAGGGTGTCAACATGATTACCTGCCACCAGAAGCCCCGCCGCCAGGGTGAGACCGGCGGCATCGTAAAGCGTGAAGGCGCACTGCGCGCTTGCAAGCTGATGAAGGTTTGCCCCAAGTGCGGCAAGCCCACCCGCCCGGCTGCTAAGATTCTTGAAAATGGCCAGAAGGTTGCCGTTTGCAAGAAGTGCGGCGAGACCATTTAAGGAGGAGGTTTAACTTATGCCCAGACTGAAAGATAAGTACGTCGCAGAGGTTGCACCTGCTCTGATGAAGAAGTTCGAGTACAAGAGCACCATGCAGATTCCGAAGATTGACAAAATCATCGTAAACTGCGGCTGCGGCAAGGAAGCAAACGGCAACGCAAAGGTTCTCGAAGCGGTTGTCCGTGACCTGACCGCTATCACCGGCCAGAAGGCTGTTGTCACCACTGCAAAGAAGTCGGTTGCAAACTTTAAGCTCCGTGAAGGTATGCCGGTTGGCGCAAAGGTTACCCTGCGCTCTGACCGTATGTGGGAGTTCCTCGACCGTCTGTTCAACGTGGCTCTGCCGCGCGTGCGTGACTTCCGTGGTATCTCTGCAAACTCGTTCGACGGCCGCGGCAACTACGCATTCGGCCTGAAAGAGCAGCTGATTTTCCCGGAAATCTCTTACGACCAGATTGATAAGGTTCGTGGTATGGATATCATCATCTGCACCACTGCCAACACTGACGAAGAAGCACGCGAGCTGCTGACCCTGATGGGCGCACCGTTCGCGAAGTAAGAAGGAGGAGAATTCAAGTGGCTAAGAAGGCAATGGTACTCAAGCAGCAGAAGACTCCGAAGTTCTCGACTCGTCAGTACAACCGCTGCAAGATTTGCGGCCGTCCGCACGCTTACCTGCGTGATTACGGTATCTGCCGTATCTGCTTCCGCGAGCTGGCTTACAAGGGCCAGATTCCGGGCGTTCGCAAGGCTTCCTGGTAAGCCCAAGCGATTTAAGCGATTCTATAAAAGCCGCACAGCATTTGCCGTGCGGCTTTTTTGTTGCAGTTTAAATTATGATATGGTATGATAGACGACAGGAAAAAATAAATTTTTCAGCGCGTAACCGATAACAACGGTAGGCGGTTTTGTCCTCCATTCCCTTGCGGAAGGGAGGTGAGTTTACCTCATTCCAAGTATGGAAGGGGGTGAACGCTGTGTATGCAAAGATGCTGCGCATCATGCTGTTTGTCGCATTGTTCGCACTCGTTTTCGTTACATATGCAAAATGACCGCCCTCTAGTCCAAAAGATTGCGGTCATTTTTGACATATAATCTGAGGACATAACCGTCTGCTGGTTACGCGCCCTTTTTCTATATTTAGTATACTGCGTGCAGGTAAGTGTGTCAAGCGGAATACGGTCGTTTGCCTGTCTGGTATGATACCGGTGAAAAGGCAATGTGCCCAAAAACAGCGCGCAAAAATTTTCAATTTCACACGAAAAAAAATCTTGCAAAATCGCGAAGGAATTTGTTATAATATATGCCAGATGTGCGTAGCACATGCAAACCAGTCTCCCGCTACAAAGACAGGGAGCGCGGTGTGTTTTTTTCATATCGCCCGCCCGTGGGCCGTCAACCGGACAAGGTTCGGCGCGGTCTGCCGGCGTTTCAAAAACGGCCGACCTGCCGTTATAACATTTTGACCCGTTCAAAGGGATTTTTCTGCGCAAAAATCGGCATAATTTCCATTGTGAACGGGGTCTTACTGTGTTATAATTATCGTTGGTCTGGCAAATCAGACCAACGATTTTTATATATTTTCCCCCCGCACCTGTCGTGAAAGGGTCACGGCAGCGTTAGTAAGAAAAGTGGGCGGCAACCCGTGGGCGAACCCACACGAAGTACCGCCAAACTTCTGAAAGGAGCAAAAGTAATGCAGATTACCGATCCGATTGCGGATATGCTGACCCGCATCCGCAACGCGGCCGCTGCACGTCATGAGACTGTTGACGTACCGGCCTCTAAGATGAAGAAGTCCATCGCGCAGATTCTGCTCGACGAGGGCTACATCAAGTCTTTCCAGCTCGTTGATAACGGCAACCAGGGCGTTATCCGCATCACCCTGAAGTACGGTGCAAACCGCCAGAAGGCAATCACCGGCATCAAGCGTGTGTCCAAGCCCGGCCTGCGCGTCTATGCGGGCGCACAGGAGCTGCCCAAGGTTCTCCGCGGCCTGGGTGTTGCCATCATTTCTACGTCCAAGGGCGTCATGACCGACAAGAAGGCGCGTGAGCTGAATGTCGGCGGCGAAGTCCTGGCGTTCGTATGGTAAGGAGGTAATTCACAATGTCGAGAATTGGTAGAATGCCTATTGCCATCCCCGCTGGTGTCACTGTCACCCTGGACGGCAATACAATTACGGTCAAGGGCGCAAAGGAAACCCTGAGCCGTGAGATTCATCCGAACATGCACGTTGCAGTTGAGAACAACGAAATCGTTGTTACTCGTCCCAACGATGAAAAGCAGAACCGTGCGCTGCACGGCCTGACCCGTTCGCTCATCCACAACATGGTTATCGGCGTAACCGAAGGCTTCAAGAAGGAGCTGGACGTAAACGGCGTTGGTTACCGTGTTGCCAAGCAGGGCAAGGACCTGGTTATGAACCTCGGTTTCTCCCATCAGGTTGTTATGAGCGAGATTCCGGGCATCTCCATCGAGGTTCCGGGTCCCAACAAGATTATCATTTCCGGTCCCGACAAGCAGAAGGTCGGCCAGTTTGCAGCAGAAGTGCGCGAGAAGCGTCCGCCGGAGCCGTACAAGGGCAAGGGTATCAAGTACGTTGACGAGCACATCCGCCGCAAGGAAGGCAAGACCGGCGGTAAGAAGAAGTAAGAAAGGAGCGTGTGCTTAAATGGTTTCTAAGAAGGATTCTAACAAGGCGCGCCTGAAGCGCCATAAGAGAGTACGCGGCAAGATTTCTGGCACCGCACAGTGCCCCCGTCTTGACGTTTACAGAAGCGCGAAAAACATCTATGCACAGGTCATCGACGACGTAGCCGGCGTGACCCTCGTCTCCGCTTCGACGATTGAGAAGGACTTCACCGAGTACGGCGGCAACAAGGATGCTGCTAAGAAGGTTGGTCTGCTGGTTGCAGAGCGCTGCAAGGCAAAGGGCATCGAGAATGTCGTATTTGACCGCGGTGGCTATCTGTACCACGGACGCGTGAAGGAACTCGCAGAGGGCGCTCGCGAGGGCGGCCTTCAGTTTTAAGTCGGGAGGAGGTAAAACATGGCTAAGTTTGAGCGTAACGAGAAGAGAGAGGACGAGTTCAAAGAAACCGTCGTGGCTCTCAATCGTGTATCTAAGACTGTTAAGGGCGGTCGTATCTTCAAGTTTGCGGCTCTGGTAGTCGTAGGCGACGGCAAGGGCACCGTTGGTTTCGGTCTGGGCAAGGCCTCCGAAGTTCCCGACGCAATCCGCAAGGGAATTGAGGACGCAAAGAAAAACCTCATCAAGATTTCCCTCAAGGGTACCACCATTCCCCACGAGGTAATCGGTGAGTTCGGTGCTGGCCGCGTGCTGATGAAGCCCGCTGCACCCGGTACCGGTGTTATCGCAGGCGGCGCTGTCCGTGCTGTCGTTGAGGCAGCCGGCATTAGGGACATTCGTACCAAGTGCCTGCGCTCCAACAACCCGCAGAACGTTGTAACCGCAACCATTGAAGGCCTCAAGAGCCTGCGCAATGCCGCTCAGGTTGCAGCTGTTCGCGGCAAAGAAGTTAACGAACTGTAATAGGAGGGGTAATAGACATGGCAAACATTCAGATTACCCTCAAAAAGAGCCTGGCTGGCCGCAAGCAGCAGCACATCGCGACCGCTCACGCTCTGGGTCTTAAGAAAATCAACGACGTAACCGTTCAGCCCGACAACGCTGCAACCCGCGGCAAGCTGGCGCAGATTGGTTACCTGCTCGAAATCGTAGAGGAGGCGTAACGACATGAAGCTTCAGGACTTACAGCCCGCTCTGGGTTCCACCAAGAAGGCATACCGCAAGGGTCGTGGCGCTGGTTCCGGTAACGGCAAGACCGCAGGCCGCGGCCATAAGGGTCAGTGGGCTCGTTCGGGCGGCGGCGTTCGCCCGGGCTTTGAAGGCGGTCAGATGCCTTTGGCACGCCGTCTGCCTAAGCGCGGCTTTAACAACATCTTCGGCACCACCTACGCAGTTGTCAATGTTTCCGCTCTGGAGCGCTTTGACAACGGCACCGAAGTCACCACCGAGCTGCTGCTCGACACCGGCATCATTTCCAAGGCTCTGGACGGCGTTAAGATTCTGGGCAACGGCGAGCTGTCCAAGAACCTGACCGTTAAGGCTGCTGCATTCTCTGCTTCGGCAAAGGAGAAGATTGAGAAGGCAGGCGGAAAGGCCGAGGTGATCTAAGGTGATCGAGACCCTCAAGAACGCATGGCGGGTTGCCGAACTGCGCAAGAAGATTTTGTACACGCTGTTCATTGTTTTTATTTTCCGCTTGGGTTCTTCTATCCCGGTTCCGTTCGTGGATTTCGCCGCACTGTCGCAGGTGTTTGAGCAGCAGACCGCCAATGGCTCGCTTTTGAGCTTTATGGATGTCTTTACCGGCGGCGGCCTGTCCAATGCGACCATATTTGCAATGGGCATTACCCCATATATTAACGCATCCATTATCCTGCAATTGCTGACCGTTGCTATCCCTGCCTTAGAGCACATGGTGAAGGACGGCGGCGAGGAAGGTCAAAAGAAGATTGCCAGCTGGACGCGCTATTTGGCCGTTGTGCTGGGCTTCGTACAGGGCTTTTCCTATTATATGCTGCTCAAAAGCTGGGGACTTCTCAATGAAACCGGCGTTTGGGCTGCAATCGTCATCATCATGGCGTTTACCGCAGGTACTGCGCTCATTATGTGGATGGGCGAACACATCACCCAGAACGGTATCGGCAACGGTATCTCGATTATCCTTTTTGCGGGCATCATCTCCCGCGGGCCGTCTCTGGCCACTGCACTGTTGCAGTTGTTCAAAACTTCCGCTGTCACCGCAATCCTGATGATTGTGGTTGCGCTGGCAATGGTTGTCTTTATCGTTTATATGTCGAATGCCGAACGCCGCATCCCGATTCAGTACGCAAAGCGCGTCGTCGGCCGCAAAATGTATGGCGGGCAATCGACCCATCTGCCGATTAAGGTGAACGCGACCGGCGTTATGCCGATTATCTTTGCTTCCTCAATTCTGTCCCTGCCGGCGACCATCCAGATGTTCTGGAATCCGGAAGCGGGCACGGTGGGCGCGAGCATTTTGAGCCTGTTCCAGCAGACTTCCCCGTTCTATATCGCACTGTATGCGATTATGATTTTTGGTTTCTCCTATTTCTACGCGTCGATTCAGTTCAACCCGATTGAAATTGCGAACAACCTGAAAAAGAACGGCGGCTATATTCCGGGCTTCCGTCCGGGCAAGCCCACCTCTGACTTCATCATGAAGGCGCTGGGCAAAGTGGTCTTTGTCGGCGCAATCTTCCTGTGCGTCGTCGCGCTGGTTCCGCTTATCATTGGTGCGTTTAGCTCCAATCTGCGCAATATCGCGCTGGGCGGCACCTCGGTCATCATCGTTGTCGGTGTAGCGCTTGAAACGGTCAAGCAGCTCGAGGCACAGATGATGATGCGTCACCACAAGGGCTTCTTGGAGTAATTTAGGGGGCATTTTCTGTGAATTTGATTCTTTTAGGCGCTCCTGGCGCTGGTAAGGGCACACTGGCATCTTTCCTGATTGAAAAGATGGGTGTCCCGTCGGTTTCGACCGGCAACATTCTGCGCGAGGCAATCGCCAATCATACACCGCTCGGCGACAAGGCAAAGGCGTTCATGGACGCCGGCCAGTTGGTTCCCGACCAGCTGGTTATCGACCTGCTCAAAGAGCGCATTGCACAGCCCGATTGCCAGAATGGTTTCATTCTGGACGGCTTCCCGCGCACCATCCCGCAGGCCGAGGCACTCGACCAGATTGCCTCCATCGACTGCGCGCTGTCGCTCGAAGTCGATGACGCGGTGATTGAAGGCCGTATGACCGGCCGCCGCGTGTGTCTCAAGTGCGGCGCAACCTATCACATCAAGGCAAACCCGCCCAAGCAGGACGGCGTGTGCGATGTGTGCGGCGATACGCTGCACATCCGCAAGGATGACCACGCAGATGTCGTTAAGCACCGCTTGGCAACCTATCACGAGCAGACCGAGCCGCTCAAGGATTACTATGGCGCACAGGGCAAGCTCAAGAGCATTGACGGTGCGCAGGGCATCGAGCAGACCAAGAAATTGGCCTGCGAGGCATTGGGTCTGTAAGATATGATTCCGATTAAAACCAAGGAACAACTTGAGCGTATGCGCGTCGCCTGCCGCATTACCGCCCTTGCGCGGAAAGCGGCCGCGGACGCGGTCGCTCCCGGGGTTACCACAGACGAAATCGACCGGATTGTCCGTAAAACCATTGAGAAGGCGGGCGCAAAGCCCTCCTTCCTCGGTTACGGCGGCTTTCCGGCGAGCGCCTGTATTTCAATCAATGACGAAGTCATTCACGGGATTCCGTCGGCAAAACGTGTGGTACACGAAGGCGATATCGTGAAGATTGACGTCGGCGCCTATATCGGCGGCTTTCACGGCGACTGTGCGTGCACAGTGCCCTGCGGCCAAGTCTCGGACGAGGCCAAGCGGCTGATTGAAGTAACCCGGCAGAGCTTCTATGAGGGTATCCAGTTTGCCCGTGAGGGCTGCCGTGTCTCGGATATTTCGGCCGCGGTACAGGCCTATGTCGAGGCGAACGGATTCTCGGTTGTTCGCTCTTTCGTGGGTCATGGCGTGGGACAAAAGCTGCACGAATCGCCCGAAGTGCCAAACTTTGGCAGGCCGGGGCATGGCGTGCGCTTGCAGGCAGGCATGACGCTTGCGATTGAACCGATGGTCAATGTCGGTGGATACGATGTGCGTGTCCTGTCCGACGGCTGGACGGTCAAGACCAAGGACGGCAAGCTGTCCGCGCACTATGAAAACACGGTCGCTATCACCGACGGCGCGCCCGAAATTTTGACGGCCATCGACGGCGAGGTGCTGTGACCATGTGTTCCCATGTATCCGATTTTGTGATTTCGCTGGCGGGACGCGACCGGGACGAAGTGCTTCTGGTCATGCGGGAAGAGGAGAATTACCTCTGGCTCGCCAACGGCAAGACGCGCCGGGCCGAAAAGCCCAAGCGCAAAAAACGCCGCCATACGGCATTTGTCGCGCACAGTGATGCGCGCACCCGCGACAAGCTGCTCCAAACCGGGCGGCTGACCAACAGCGATATCCGCAAGGCTCTGTCTATCTGGGCCGGAGAGAACCAAAACACTGACCAAGAAAGGGAAAGCGAACATGGCTAAAGACGACGTAATTGAGCTGGAAGGTACCGTCATAGAGGCGCTGCCCAACGCAATGTTTCAGGTAGAGCTGCCCAACGGGCACAAGATTCTGGCACACATTTCGGGCAAGCTCCGTATGAATTTTATCCGCATTTTACCCGGCGACAAGGTCACCGTGCAAATGTCGCCTTACGACCTGACCCGCGGCCGCATCACCTGGCGTTCCAAGTAACGTACATTTGTGATGAAAAGGCGGGCGGAGGCTCCAACGTGACCGAGGGGCCGTAATCCACCACCGATAACCAAATCTGATGGAGGTATATTCTCATGAAAGTAAGACCGTCTGTAAAGCCCATCTGCGAGAAGTGCAAAATCATTCGCCGCAAGGGCCGTGTAATGGTCATCTGCGTTAATCCCAAGCACAAGCAGAAGCAGGGCTAATCCGGAAGAAAGCCGGATTAGAGCGCGCCGCAAACGGCTGTGACTTCGGCATCCGCCGACAGCACACAGAACGTGCGGCTGTATCCCCACGGAGGCAACACCCTGTCTCCGGCGCTTCTTTGTGGGGAGAAAACAAGTTTTTCTCCCAGATAGAAGGATACGGAACCGACAAGCACATGCGGCGAACCGCGTGACGCTACAAGGGCGGGGGCGGCCCTTAGACTGGTTTCCGCACATACGTCCCAGCAAGATACTTTGGAGGTAAATGTAAATGGCACGTATTGCCGGTGTTGACCTTCCGCGTGAGAAGCGCGTAGAGATTGGCCTGACCTATGTCTACGGCATCGGACGGAAGCTGTCCAACGAAATCTTAGCAAAGACCGGAATCAATCCGGACACCCGCGTAAAAGACCTGACCGAGGAAGAAGCAGCAAAGCTGCGTGAGTGCATCGAGCACGGCTACACCGTTGAAGGTGACCTGCGCCGTGAAATCGGTCTGAACATCAAGCGTCTGGTTGAAATCGGCTGCTATCGTGGCCTGCGTCATCGCCGTGGCCTGCCGGTTCGCGGTCAGCGCACCAAGACCAACGCACGTACCCGCAAGGGTCCGAAGAAGACCATTGCGAACAAGAAGAAGTAAGGAGGGGAGCATAAATGGCTAAGGTTCAGAAGAAGGGCGCTCAGACTCGCACCAAGCGTCGTGAGCGCAAGAATATCGAAAAGGGCGCGGCTCATATCCGCTCCTCTTTCAACAATACCATCGTTACCATCACCGACCTCAACGGCAACGCTCTGTCCTGGGCATCTGCTGGTGAGATGGGCTTCCGCGGTTCCCGTAAGTCCACTCCGTACGCAGCACAGACCGCAGCAGAAACCGCTGCAAAGGCTGCTATGGAGCACGGCCTCAAGACCGTTGAAGTATATGTAAAGGGCCCCGGCTCCGGCCGTGAGGCAGCAATCCGTGCGCTTCAGGCAACCGGTCTGGAAGTCACCATGATTAAGGATGTTACCCCCATCCCGCACAATGGCTGCCGCCCGCCCAAGAGAAGAAGAGTATAATCAAGGAGGAAACCAATAATGGCAAAGAATTCTCAGCCCATTCTGAAACGTTGCAAGACCCTGGGCCTTTCCCCTGCAGTTCTTGGTTACTCCAAGGAGACCAAGCGCAACCCCAAGCAGTCCCGCCGCAAGCAGTCCGAGTACGGTATGCAGCTGACCGAGAAGCAGAAGGTAAAGTTTATCTACGGTGTTCTTGAGAAGCAGTTCCGTAAGTACTACGAGAAGGCTGAAAAGAAGCAGGGCATCACCGGTGAAATCCTGCTGCAGGAGCTGGAGCGCCGTCTGGATAATACCGTTTACCGCATGGGCTTTGCAAACACCCGCCGCGAAGCGCGTCAGCTCGTGAACCATGCACACTTCACCGTAAACGGCAAGCGCGTAAACATCCCGTCTTACCAGATTAAGCCGGGCGACGTGATTGCAGTTTGCGAGAAGTCCCGCAGCCTGACCAAGTTCAAGACCCTGCTGGAGGAGAACGGCAAGAAGGCTTGCCCGAAGTGGATTGACAAGGCAAACGATTCCTTTGAAGGCAAAATCGTCGCAATGCCCGCACGCGACGACATCGACTACGAGGTTGCCGAGCACCTGATTGTCGAGTTGTACTCCAAATAAGCCAAACCCTCATTTTTTGGACTCTTTTTGCGCGCTGCCGCCTGTTTTGGGTGGGGCGCGTGAAATTTCCATCCATATTGCAAGTGAATTGGCCGCATGAAAAGGAGGGTATCTTACAATGATCGAAATTGAAAAGCCGCGCATTGATTGCGAGGAGCTGGCGGAAGACGGCTCCTATGGCAGATTCGTCGTAGAGCCGCTGGAGCGAGGCTACGGTACAACGCTGGGCAACTCCCTGCGCCGTATCCTGTTGTCGTCCCTGCCGGGCACTGCCGCGACCTCCATTAAAATCGCCGGTGTGCAACATGAGTTTTCCACCATTCCCGGTGTGAAAGAGGACGTCACCGAAATCGTCCTGAACGTAAAGCGCATTATTGCGAAACTTTACTGCGACGGCCCCAAAACCGTCTATATCGAAGCCGCGGGCGAGGGCGAGGTCAAGGCCGGCGACATCCATTCGGATGGCGAAGTCGAAATCCTCAATCCCGACCTGCACATTGCGACCCTGATGAGTGATGCGCGTCTGTCTATGGAGATCACCCTGGCCTCTGGCCGTGGATACGTTCCGGCAGAACGCAACAAGCAGAGTCAAAACGCGATTGGCGTGATTCCGGTGGACTCGATTTACACCCCGGTGTACAAGGTAAACTATACCGTCGAGAACACCCGCGTCGGCAACATGACCGACTATGACAAGCTCACGCTGGAAATCTGGACCGACCGCACCATTCATGCACGCGATGCTGTATCGCTGGGTGCAAAGGTTCTGCGCGACCACCTCGACCTGTTTGTTGACCTTTCGGAGGAGATTGGCTCGAAGTCCACTGTCGTTGAAAAGGCAGAGGCACAGCACGATAAGGTTCTGGAAATGACCATCGAAGAATTGGATTTCTCAGTCCGCTCGTTTAACTGCCTTAAGCGCGCTGGCATCAACACCGTGGAAGACCTCATCAACACTTCGGAAGAGGACATGATGAAGGTACGTAACCTCGGACGCAAATCGCTCGAAGAGGTTATCGGCAAGCTGGAGGCTATGGGCCTGTCGCTCGCCAAGTCTGAGGAGTAAGTTTTTTTCTCCCAACCCCACGCTTACTGGATTTTTTGCAGGAGCGCGTGGCATGATTTTAGCACGAGGGCGGCGGCGTTTTGCCGCGCCGCCGCTTCTATTCTTATTTGACCCATAATTGGAGGTATACGAACATGGCAGCAAATCGTAAGCTCGGCCGCACGACCGAACACCGTATGGCGATGCTGCGCGCAATGGTTACTTTCCTGCTGGAGAACGGCAGAATCGAAACCACCGTTGCACGCGCAAAGGAAGTCGCTCCCCTGTGCGAAAAGATGATTACGCTGGGCAAGAAGAACACCCTGGCAACCCGCCGTCAGGCAATGGCTTTTGTCACCAAGGAAGACGTTGTTGCAAAGCTGTTCTCGGAAATCGCTCCCAAGTATGCAGAGCGTAACGGCGGTTACACCCGCATCATCAAGACCGGCCCCCGCCGCGGCGACTGCGCTGAAATGGCAATCATCGAGCTGATATAAATTTGATATTGTGTGACAGGAGCGCGTGTGCGCTCAGTCGCAAAAAGGTCAGTTCACCTGAGGCGTGCTCCCAGGTGAACTGATTTTTATTTCGGAGTATATAGGTTTTTATGCCAACAGGGAGAACGGTATGATAGTGGAAACCGAGCGCTTATATTTGCGCGAACTCAACCAGAATGATTTTGAAGCGCTGTGCAAAATTCTAAAAGATGAACAGACCATGTACGCCTATGAGGGCGCGTTTTGTGATGCCGAGGTGCAGGAATGGCTGGACAGGCAGATACTGCGCTATCAAAAATGGGGCTTCGGCCTTTGGGCGGTCGTACACAAACAAACGGGCGAGGTTATCGGTCAATGTGGGCTGACCATGCAGCCGTGGCGCGATACCGAGGTGCTCGAAATCGGATATTTGTTTCAGCGTGCTTACTGGCACCAAGGATACGCAACCGAAGCCGCCCGCGCGTGCAAACAATATGCCTTTGCGGTGCTGGGTGCCGACCAAGTGTGCTCGATTATTCGCGACACCAATACCGCGTCGCAGCGGGTGGCAATCCGCAACGGCATGACGGCGGCAGGGACATGGACAAAGCGGTATAAAGGGGTCGATATGCCGCACATCCGCTACGTCGTGACCCGCGAACCGCACGAACAGTAAAAAAGGAGATTTGCTCATGGAAACCAATCTGTTGCGCGCATTTGGTGAAATGTGGGCGAGGACGCTGGATTTTTCCGGCCGCACGCGCCGCGCCAGCTATTGGGGCGCAATGCTACTGTGTCTGGTCATCAGCTTTATATTGGGCATGGTCTGGGCGTATGCAGACCTTATATTCAGCCTGTTTGCCTGTGTGCCCACGGTGGCAATGTCCGTTCGCCGTCTGCACGATACCGGACGGCGCGGTTTTTGGCTGCTGCTGGCGCTTGTCCCACTCGGCGGCATCGTCGTACTGGTTATGCTGCTGATGGACAGCGAGGGCGCAAACCGTTACGGCCCCAGTCCAAAATATGGCAATGTCCCGTTCTAATCGCCGGTTTCGACCGTTTGCGCCCGCCCACAGCCGAGAAAATGCGGCAAAAGCCATAAAAAATTTTCCAGATGGCTTGCATCAAGCCGTAAAAGATGGTATACTACCTAAAGTAGTAGACGTAAGTTTTGGAGAGTGGGGCAACCCACTCTTTCTTATTGCTTAATCGCAGAACGCTGAGGAGGTAGGTATGCAGACCAAGGAGCTGATTGGCAGAGTGGAACAAATGGCGCTGCCGCTGTGTGAACAGGCGGGCGTTTCGCTCTGGGATGTGGAGTTTGAAAAAGAAGGCGGTCAGTACATGCTGACCATCACCATCGACCGCGAAGGCGGTGTGGATATCGACCACTGTGAGCAGATTTCACGCGCCATCGACCCCATGCTGGACGACAAAGCGTTTGATTCCCTGCCGCCGTACACGCTCTGCGTGTCCTCTGCCGGACTGGAACGCCGGCTCAAAAAACCCGAACATTTCGCTAGGTATTTGGGCGAAACGGTTGAGGTCAAGTTTTACCGCGCCATCGACGGCGCAAAAGTGGTCGAGGGCAAACTGCTGGGCTATGATAACGGCGATGTGACCATTGAATGTGGCGGGCAGACCACCGTGTATGAAGCCAAAGACGTGGCTGCCGTGCGCCTGACCATTTCGTTTTAACTCAGCCGTCCACTTGGGACGGCAGTACACAGAAGGAGTGAACTACAACCGCAATGATTAATAAAGAATTTTTTGCCGCGCTGGAGCAGCTGGAAAAGGAGAAGGGCATACCGGTTGACTATATGCTTGACCGCGTGGGACAGGCGCTCATCACCGCCTACAAGCGCGAAAACGATGGCATGACCGACAATGTTTATGTTATCCCCGACCGTCAGAACAAGGAGATTCGCATGTTTGTGCGCAAGACCGTTGTGGATGACGTGTATGAGCCGTATGAGGAACTGACCGTCGAGGAGGCACGCGAGTACAAGGCAAACGCCAAGCTGGGCGACATCATCGACATTGACATCCCCACCAAGTCTTTTGGCCGCATCGCTGCCCAGACCGCAAAGCAGGTTATCATTCAGGGCATCCGTGAAGCCGAGCGCGGTATGGTGCTGTCCGAGTTCGAGTCCAAGGAACACGAGATTTTGACCGCAACCGTGTCCCGTATCGACCCGCGCGGCGGCTATATTTTGGAAATGATTTCGCAGGGCGAAAAGACCGAGGCCATTTTGCCGCTGTCCGAGCAGGTACGCTCGGAGGAGTTCAAAGAGGGCGACCGCATCAAGGTCTATGTCATCGAGGTGCGCAAGGGCACCCGTGGCCCACAGATTTTGATTTCCCGCACCCATCCCGGTCTGGTCAAGCGTCTGTTTGAGCTGGAAGTGCCCGAAATTCACGACGGTGTGGTTGAAGTTAAGTCCATCGCCCGCGAAGCGGGCAGCCGCACCAAGATTGCAGTTATGTCCAACGATGCCAACGTTGACCCGATTGGCGCTTGTGTCGGCACCCGCGGCGCGCGCGTCGGCAATATCGTTGACGAGCTGGGCGGCGAGAAAATCGATATCATCAAGTGGAGCGAGGACACCGCGGCGTTTGTATCGGCGGCACTGGCACCGGCTGACGTAATTTCGGCTACCATGCAGCCCGACACCAAGGCGTGCCGCGTGGTCGTACCCGACGACCAGTTATCGCTTGCCATCGGCAAGGAAGGACAGAACGCCCGCCTTGCCGCCAAGCTGACCGGCTGCAAGATTGACATTGTTTCGGCATCACAGGCACAGGCGGCACAAGCCTGACGAGCAGGAGGCGTGCCACTATGCAGCAGAAAAAAATTCCCATGCGGCAATGCCTGGGCTGCCGCACCATGCACCCCAAGCGCGAATTGATTCGCGCGGTGCGCTCACCGGAAGGTGAAATCACGCTGGATTTCCGCGGCAAAGCGCCCGGTCGCGGCGCGTATCTGTGCCCCAATCCCGACTGCCTCAAAAAAGCGCGCAAGGCGCGCGCACTCGAACGCGCCTTTTCGTGCGAAGTGCCCGCGGCAGTCTATGACGCGCTCGAAGCGCGTATGGAGGAGGAGACACATGCAGATTGAATCGCTGCTCGGTTTGATTGGACTGGCGCGCCGCGCCGGTAAACTGGCTGTCGGCGAAGCGCTGACCGCCGAACTGGTTGCAGAAGGCCGCGCCCGCGCCATCTTTGTGGCGCAGGACATCGGCGAGGCCACCAAGCGCAAAGTGATGCGTCACGATGCGCGTGTGCCGGTCTTTGAGCTGCCCTGCGATAAGCAGACCTTGGGGCAGGCCGTCGGCGTGGCGGGCTGCGCGGTGTGCGCCATGCAGGATATTGGCATGGCACAGGCCGCCGCAAAAAAGCTGGCCGACACATCTGAGCAAAATCAGGCCGCCGCACAGCGGGTGATGCAAAAGAAAACCCGCATTGACCGCCGAAAAGGGGTCAAAAAGGATAAAAAGCCCCGCGGATAACCGCGTTTTAGAATATATGCCGCATCTGTGTGCGGCACGCTCCCAAACCGTTCGCGGTTCTCTGCCGCAGACGGAAATTTCGATGGAGGTGAACGCCAATGGCATTAGAGAATAAATACCGCGTCCATGAAGTTGCAAAGGATTTTGGCGTGGGAAACAAGGAGATTATTGACATCCTGACCCAACATGCAAAGGCACCCAAAAATCACATGCAGGTACTGGATGACCATGAACTGAGCCTGATTTTTGAGGTCATGACCAAGGATAACCCGGTTGCAGACCTGGAAGGCACGCTCGAACGCCAGAAGCAGGCGCGCAGCAAAAAGCTGTCCGAATCCCGTCAGCAGGCGGCGGCGCAAAAGCAGGAGGCGCACAAACAGCAAAAGCAGGAGGCGGCCAAGAATAACAGCCAGCCCCAGCAGCAGCAACAGCAGCCTGCACAGCCCGAAAAGCAGACCCACAGCCGCGTCAAGCAGGTACACCGCATTGACACCCGCACGGGCGGCGACGTCAATTTGGACAAATACGACGAGCGAATTGATTCGCTGGTGTCCGAAAAGGCCGAGCGTATGTCCTCGTCCAGTCAGAAAAAGCAGAAGCTGACCAAGAAATCTGACCAGCGCGCCAAGCAGCAGGCTTCGGGCAAGCGCCGTCAGGAAGAACAGGAAAAAATGCGCCGCTTGCAGCGTCAGCAGCAGCAGGCAGCAGCCAAAAAAGTACAGCTCAAAGTGTCCATTCCGGACGAAATCAACGTCGGTGAGTTCGCGCAGCGCATGAAGCGCACAGCGGCAGACGTTATCAAGGAATTGATGAAGCTGGGCGTCATGGCATCGGTTTCCGAGATGATTGACTTTGACACCGCTGCACTGGTAGCGGAAGAAATGGGCGCCAAGGTAGAAAAGGAAGTCCATGTCACGATTGAGGAACGCCTGTTTGACGAGCGTGAGGACAAGGAAGAAGACCTCAAGCCGCGTGACCCGGTCGTTGTGGTTATGGGTCACGTTGACCACGGTAAAACCTCGCTGCTCGACGCCATCCGTAAGACCAAGGTAACCGAGGGCGAAGCCGGCGGCATCACCCAGCACATCGGTGCATACCGCGTCAAGATAAACGACAAGCCGATTACCTTCCTTGACACCCCCGGTCACGCCGCGTTTACCTCCATGCGTGCCCGCGGTGCACAGGTAACCGATATTGCGATTTTGGTCGTGGCAGCCGACGACGGCATTATGCCCCAGACCATCGAGGCCATCAACCATGCAAAGGCGGCAAACGTGCCGATTATTGTCGCAGTCAATAAGATTGACAAGGAAGGCGCAAACCCCGACCGTGTGCTTCAGCAGCTCACCGAGTATGAACTGGTGCCCGAAGAATGGGGCGGCGACACCATCGTATGCAACATTTCGGCAAAGTTCGGTCAGGGCATTGAAAACCTGCTCGAAATGGTGCTGTTGACCGCCGAGGTTGCAGACCTCAAGGCAAACCCCGACCGTCAGGCCAAGGGTACGGTCATCGAAGCCAAGCTGGACAAGGGCCGCGGCCCGGTTGCCACCATGCTGGTACAGAATGGTACGCTGCACACCGGTGATGTGGTCGTAGCGGGCACAGCGGTTGGCCGCGTGCGTGCGATGACCGACGACGACGGCCGCAAGATTCAGGCCGCAGGCCCGTCGGTTCCGGTCGAGATTATCGGCTTGGGCGAAGTGCCGGGCGCGGGCGACATCTTCTACGCGGTTGACGACGAGCGCATGGCGCGTGAACTGGTCGAACAGCGCAAGCAGAAGGAGAAGGACGAGCGCAACAAGCACTTCCACAAGGTAACGCTTGACAACCTGTTTGCCTCCATTCAGGAAGGCGAGATGAAGGAACTTGGCATCATCGTCAAGGCAGATGTACAAGGCTCTGTCGAGGCGCTGCGCGCTTCGCTGGAAAAACTGTCCAACGAAGAAGTGCGCGTGCGCGTCATTCACGGCGCAGTTGGTGCAATCAATGAATCCGACGTTATGCTGGCAGCGGCTTCGGGCGCAATTATTGTCGGCTTTAACGTGCGTCCTGACCGTGCAGCAGCCGATTCGGCGGCGGCACAGGGCGTTGACATGCGCATGTACCGCATCATTTACGACTGCATCGAGGAGATGGAGCAGGCAATGAAGGGTATGCTTGCGCCCAAGTTCCGCGAAGCCGTTCTGGGTCACGCCGAAGTGCGCACGACCTTCCGTGTTTCGGGCGTTGGCACCATTGCCGGCTGCTATGTACAGGATGGCAAGATTCAGCGCGCTGCACAGGTACGCATTGTGCGTGACGGTATCGTCATCCATGAGGGCGTGCTGTCCTCGCTCAAGCGTTTCAAGGACGACGTAAAGGAAGTTGCGTCGGGCTATGAATGTGGCTGCGGCTTTGAAAATTTCAACGATATCAAGGAAGGCGACGTATTTGAAGCCTTCGTAATGGAAGAAATTGCGCGATAACACGCGATTTTAACCCCAAAATGCACCCATAAATTTTGCCGCTTTGCGGCACAATAGAACCGATAAGCCGGGGGGCGGGCGGACTGCCCGACCCCCTTTTTTTCACATTACCCCAAAGGAGGGAACCCCACTATGGCAAATAATCGCATCGACCGTATTTCTGAGATGGTAGGCCGCGCACTGGCCGAGGCCATCCGCTCGGTCAAAGACCCCCGTGTTTCGGGTGCACTGATTTCGGTTACACACTGCGAGGTTACAAACGATTTGCGCTATGCAAAGGCGTATATCTCGGTGATGGGAACCGAGCAACAGGCCGCAGAAGTGATGAAAGGGCTGAAATCAGCAGCGGGCTGGCTGCGCCGCGAGGTCGGCCACGCAGTACAACTGCGCTATGCACCCGAACTGGTCTTTGCACTGGATTCCTCCATCGTCAACGGCGCACACATCAACGATGTGATTAACCGCTTGGAGCGTGAGGGCAAGATGGGCGCGCCTGAAAAGGAGGACGGCCAATGATTGGAATGGTTTCGGAGACCGCGCAAGCCTTGCGCGAAGCGGACAACTTCCTGATTTTGACCCACCGCCGTCCGGATGGTGACACGACCGGCTGTGCTGGTGCGCTGTGCCGCGGTCTGCGGCAGCTCGGCAAGACCGCCTATATTTTGGAAAACGAAGGGTTGACAGGCCGGTACAAACCGCTCGCACAGCCCTGCTACGCACCGGAGGGCTTTGTGCCTGACTGCGTGGTGACGACCGATATTGCAGACTATGGACTGCTGACCGAAAATGCGCTGCCTTATCGCGACCGCATCGGCGTTGTGATTGACCACCATCGCTCGAACGCGCTGCGCGCACCCGTGCGGCTGGTGTGTGCCGAGGCTGGCGCGTGCGCAGAAGTCGTGCTCAAGGTGCTGGACGAATTAAAAGTTGAGCTGACGCAGGAGATTGCCGAGTGCCTGTATATCGGGCTTTCGACCGACACCGGCTGTTTCCGTTTCTCCAACACCACCCCCGACACTCTGCGCGCGGCGGCGCGCTGTCTGGAATTGGGCATTGATGGCGGGGAAATCAACCGTCATCTGTTCGAGGTCAAGAGCTGGCCGCGCTTCCAGATGGAGCGCATCCTGTTTGACACGATGGAATTTTTCATGGATGGAAAGATTGCGCTCGCCCTCATTCGACACATGGACATTGAGCGCACAGGCGCGACAATGGATGACTTGGACTCGATTGCATCGCTCACCCGTCAGGTGGAGGGCGTGCAGGTCGGTATCACGATTATCGAGAACAAGGACTTTTCGTGTAAAATCTCGGTGCGCACGACCAAGGAAGTGGATGCGTCGGCCGTGTGCGCTAAGTGCGGCGGCGGCGGACATCTGCGCGCAGGCGGTGTCAGCCTGTCCTGCGGTCTGGTCGAGAGCCGCGCACGCATTTTGCAGGCGGTCAAGGACGTTTATGCAGAAAGTGAGCTGGCCTGAATGGAGCAGACCGGCACACCAAACGGCATTTTAATTTTTCACAAACCACAGGATTTTACGTCCCATGACGTAGTAGCCAAACTGCGCGGCATTTTGCACACGCGCAAAATCGGGCACGGCGGCACGCTTGACCCGATGGCAATCGGTGTTTTGCCTATCTTTGTCGGCGGCGCAACCAAAGCCGCCGACTATGCCGCCGCACAGGATAAAGAATATGAAGCCGGTTTTACGCTGGGTTTTTCGACCGACACACAGGACACGACCGGTCAGGTCATCGCGCGCAGTCCGCAGCGAGCCACCGCCGAACAGGTGCGGCAGGCGCTCGAAACCTTTCGGGGCGCACAGAAACAGATACCGCCCATGTATTCGGCGGTTAAGATGGACGGCAAAAAGCTGTATGAACTGGCGCGAAAAGGGCAGGAGGTCGAGCGCCCGGCGCGAGACATCACGGTTTTGGATATCGCCCTTTTGGACTTCGACGAGCACACCCAGCGCGGCGCGTTTCGTGTTGTGTGCTCCAAGGGGACGTATGTGCGCACGCTGGTACACGACTTGGGCGCACGGTTGGGCACTTGTGCCGCTATGCACGCGCTGACCCGCACACGGGCAGGCGTGTATGGCTTGGATGAGGCAGTCACGTTCGAGCAGGTCGAGCGGGCACGCGACGCGGGCACACTTGCCGCCCTGCTGCGCCCCACCGACAGTCTGTTTGTGGAATATCCCGCCGTCACGCTCAATTCCGAGGGCAATGACCGCGCCCTGCGCGGTGCCACGGTCTTTGAACGGCAGACCAGCGGCCTTGCGGCTTTTGCACCCGGTACGCTGTGCCGGGTTTACTACAACGGTGCCTTTGTCATGCTGGGGCGCGTTGACGCATTGGACAAGGGCGGGAATGGCCTGTTTGTCCACAAAAATTTCCGATGATAAAATCTGACATTCCCGCTGGAGGTTCCGACATGAAACAGCATCAACCCCCGCGCGCCATTGCGCTGGGCTATTTTGACGGCGTACATCTGGGACACCGTGCGCTGATGCAGCGCGCGGTACAGCGTGCGCACGAAATCGGCGGCACATCGGCGGTGTTCACGTTTGATAAGCACCCGTCCTCGGTCATGAGCAGGCGGCAAGTGCCGTTGCTCACCGCAGCCGCATACCGGCAGGATGAAATCAAGCAGCTCGGCGGCGTAGACGAAGTGATTTTCGGGCATTTTGAAGAACTGCGCACGATGGACTGGCGCGACTTCATCCATGAATTGCTGATTGGGCGCTTTGGGGCTCGGTACATCATTTCCGGACAGAACAACCGCTTCGGCTACATGGGGCGCGGCACGCCCGAAGGCATGGCGGAGGAATGTGCAAAAGCCGGTGTGGGCTATGACTGCATTGCCGACGTGAAGATTGACGGCATTGTGGTTTCGTCCACCTATATCCGTCAGTTGATTTCGCTCGGTGATATGGAGCGCGTGACTCGCTTTTTAGGCCACCCGTACACCATCACCGGTGTGGTGGCGCACGGCCGCAAGGTCGGGCGCACCTATGGCGTGCCCACGGTCAACCTGCCGTTGCCGCCTGAAATGGCGTTGCCGCCCTATGGTGTGTACGCAACGCGCGTGCGCGTAGGTGACCAAAGTTATCTGGCGGCGACCAATATCGGGGTCAAGCCCACGTTTGTGGACGGCGGCGCGCCCACCATCGAACCGCACTTGCTGGACTTTTCGGGCGATTTATATGGGCAGCTCATTCATGTCGAGCTGCACCAGTTTTTGCGGCCGGAGAAGGCTTTCGATTCGGTCGAAAAATTACATGCCGCGATTGAACAGAACGTGCAGCAGACCCGCGATTTTTTCGCATAAAATGTAAAAATGTGATGCAAAACCCCGCTTGAAAAAAGCGGGGTTTTGTTGTGCAATCCAATGGACAGCCGATTGTGTTTAGGAAAATAGACAAAAAAATAAAGAAACTTTTGTGTCATTTATATCTTGCGGAAATATAAGAAATAAAATAAAATAAATTCAAATAAACAAAGAAGGAAAAAACGAGATGGCGAAAAAGAGAAAACGTTGCATACTCATCGGGTATAGTATATGCTTGATTGTGGTTGTGATTTTAAAATTTCACGGCAGTTTTTCTGAATTTTGCTTTCAAATTCAAACCAATATATCCTATTTCCGTCATTACCACGAGTTTTTGATAAATTTGATTCCATTTCGCACCATTCAGATGTATATTTTGGATTTTCCCGATGTAATCGCCCTCAAAAACTTGCTGGGAAATATTGTTCCTTGGATTCCGTTTGGAGTCTTGTTTCGATGGAATTTTCCGGAGACAAAATGTATTTGTATCATGATTGGTTTTGCTGTTTTCGCTCTTCTGGGGGAATTGTTGCAGCTGGTTACGTTTACAGGCTCTTTTGATATAGATGATTGTATTTTGAATTTGTTGGGATGTTTAGTGGGGCTGTGTTTATGGAAAATAATAAAAGAAAGTATTGATAAAATATGAAAATGTGGAAAAGGTTGACAGCCAGTTTGGTTACAGGGGTTATATTGATATTGAGCACTTGTTCGTGGGCTATGGCAGTGGATATACATAAATTAAGCCCTAATGTGCCAAGTGCTATGCAAGTTGTGCCTTATGGGAGCAAGCCGCCTAAAGGAGATAATGGCACTCATTTTTTATCACAAGGAGCATATTATTATTCGGTTGTTGAAGTAGGAGCACAAGTATATACGGATAGATGGTTGACAGGTGCTAGTCAATAGAAGTATCTATAAATGGTTTTAAGAGAGTTGATGGGAGTGCACTACAAGTTTATGATAATGTGACAGTTACAGTTTTTGATGAGGATGGAAAAGAAATAGATAGTGTGTGGTTTGATTGTTATGAGAATCCACGAGGTGGAGTGGTAACACTCGATACTCCTGGCAGTACAGCAGAGTTTTATGTACGTTTTACGGTAAAACATACAGATTGTAAATTTTCATTTAATGGAAGTATTACAAAAGTTTAAATTTGATTGAAAAACTTCATGAAGCTACAAACATTGACACCGCTCCAAAAGGGGCGGTGTTTTTTGTGGAAAGATTTTTTGAAGGGATGGGAACAAAACGGTTTGCGCCGCCGTGTATGTAGTGTAATCCACAACAGGCAGAAGGAAGGGAACGAACATGAAAGACAAAGCCAGCCTGTGCGCAGCCATGGACGCGCACGGGGATTTGGTCTACCGGCTGGCGCTTTGCCGACTGGGGAGCAAATCGGATGCTGAGGACGTCTATCAAGAGGTGTTTCTGCGCCTGTTCCGCGATGAAACGGTTTTTCGAGATGAGGAGCACCTGAAAGCGTGGCTGATTCGTGTGACGGTCAACTGCTGCACCGACCTGCATCGAAGTGCATGGTTTCGGCGCAGAGTGCCGTTGGAGGAGTGGACGGCAGCCGAGCAACCGGTTTCGGAAGAATACGCCGACCTGTGGAACAGCGTCGCCGCTTTGCCCCAAGAGTTGCGCACCGTGATTTATCTGCACTATGTCGAGGGTTACAACACCGATGAGATTGCGGGCATGGTAGGGTGCCGCCCGACAACCGTGCGCACCCGTTTGCACCGTGCAAGAAACCGATTGAAACTGGAACTGGAGGAGGGCACCCGGTATGAAGCATCTCGATGAACTCCGCCGCTTGCGGGAAATCCATGCGCCAGAAGCGCTCAAACTGCGCACGCTGGAGGCGATTGAGCAGGGAAAGGAAGTCACAGATATGAAAAAACTCAAACAAAAAACGCGCAAACGTCTGGCGGCTGTATTGGGCGCCGTAGCCGCCTGCTTTATTGTGGCGGTCAACGCCAGTCCGGCGCTTGCGCTGGGGCTGGGCAATCTGCCCGCCATTGGCGCACTGGTGCACATTGTCTGCCTGCGTCAGGATATTTACCAGACCGACGACCATACCGTAACGATTGAAGTGCCGCAGGTCAAGGGCGAACAGGATGAAGAGGTTAACGCGCTGATTGAACAGCAGGTAAAAGAATATGAAGCCAAAGCCGAAGAAGATATTGCAGCCTATAAACAGGCATTTTTGGCGACGGGCGGCACAGAACAGCAGTTTGCCGACAAGGATATTCAGGTAAAAGTGGATTATACGGTCAAGTCCGAAACAAAGGACTGGGTTTCCTTTGTGCTGAGCGGCACACAGGACTGGAACGCGGGCGCAGTAGAACGGCACTATTATAATCTGCGCCTGTCCGACGGCAGCACCATCACGCTGAAAGACCTGTTGGGGGAGGACTGGATTGCACTGGCAAATGAACAGATTCGCACCCAAATCGACGCGCACAACCGCACCAGTGATATCCCGTACCTAGCTGCCGATGACGGCGGGTTCCAGACGGTTGACGAAAACACAAACTTCTACCTCGATGCCGACGGAAATCCGGTTGTCGTGTTCGACAGATACGCGATTGCACCGGGCGCGCTGGGCGAACCAGAGTTTGTACTGAACACAAATAAATAATTTTGCAACCTGATTCAGTCAGTCTGCCGTTTTGGCAGTCTGACTGTTTTTGCTTGTTGTGGAAAACGTTCAAAAAAACAGAAGATATTTCGTGAAAAAGTAAATTGAAAATTAAGGAAATAGTGGTATGATAAAGATAGAATTTCATTTGAAAGGAGAAACATTTATGCGGTACTTTCAGCGAATTCTAGTTATCTTATTAGCAATTTCGGTTATAGGAAACATATTTTTGCTCAAAAGTTGGAAGGATGCAGATGTAGTGCGGTTCGAGCAGGCAAAAACCGTGCAGATGACTTGGCCGTTCGACTGGAAACAATTACCGGAACAATCTATGCAACAGGAACTGCTGATGGTACCGTGGGAAATCAATCAGCAGATTGGATTGTGGTTGTTTGGTGTGGATAGCGAAGAATATGAAGCACTTACTGACCAAGATGCAGCCTATATAGATGTTATGACACAGTATTTTGATGTGTTGGCTCAAGATGGATATGCAAAACCGGGTATTTATCGTAGCAAGAGGGATAGAGATAAGATATTTGTTTGTACTTTTTATAAAGGAGATGGAACTTATACTGGATATACTATGCAATATCGGATGGATGAAAAAATATGTGAAATGCAAAAGAAAGAGGTGAGAAATGGAATTGTCATTGCATTGGAATAAGTTTTAATATGAAAAGGAGAATGGAGGATAATAATGAAAAAACTGTTTTGTAGCATTAATGTAATTCTGGCAATTTGTATTGCAATGTTTTCCTCAGCGAATGCACTTGATGAGCCTGTAATTGACATTCAATATTTTGAGTTATCTCCCTCAACAAATAGGTATATTTGGATGGCATACTGCTATGCACAATCATCTGAAAGTGATTGGACTGGTGATATTGTTGCAAATGGAGAAGTTACAAATGAATACGGAGATGTGATAGGAGATGGAAGCACTAATGCACAAGAAAATGCTCATCATGTTATAATTGCAGACCAATTACCAACTATCGCGCACAATAATGCATGGCTTACTTTAAGTTGCCATAGTAGTGTTGATTTTGGGCCACATCTTGGTGTAGAGCACGCAAGCCTTTCGAAAACAATACGTATAAATAATTCGCGCAATGCAATGTCTGAGTGGACGAACGTGCTAGAAGAAAACCAAAAGAAGATTTTGGAAGCTTTCAATAAAGACTTTTCTGAATACAAAAAAACAACAGTAATCGAATATAGCAATATGTATAACTGTTTGTCGCAGATTGACGAGGATATAAAGCTCAACGCAGGAGACCATAATTTAAACGCTTATGAAAGCGCGGATGGTACAGAAGTCTATATGACCAAGCAGACAGTTGACGGTACAACATATCTATATTATTTTACAAAAGATGGTAATACATTGGAGCTTTTGGATACAGAAGTTAAACAGTTAGTCATGAGTGCAGATATGGAAGACTATATTACTTCTCATCTGATTGATGTAGAGGAAGATTAAATGATATCGCTAGTACCCGCTGTTCTTAGTGTCAGCGGGTATTTTTATGGAAAAATGTGTAGACCGCTTGAAAAAAAAGAAAGTTTCGCATAAAATAGGGGAAGTAATAAGAATATAGGGGCTTACAGCAGAAAGGCGTTTTATGTTTCATATTGTTTTGGTCGAGCCGGAAATTCCCCAAAATACCGGCAACATCGCGCGTACCTGCGCGGTCACAGGGGCGGTGCTGCATCTGGTCGAGCCACTCGGCTTTTCGATTGATGACCGTCAGCTAAAACGCGCCGGGCTGGATTACTGGCATCTGCTCGACGTGCGGCGCTATGCCAATCTGGACGAGTTTTTTGAAAAAAATGCGCAAGGCCGGTTTTTCTATCTGACCACAAAGGCAAAACATGCCTATACCGACATCGCGTTTCAGGACGGCGATTATTTTCTGTTCGGCAAGGAGACACGCGGCTTACCCGAATCGCTGCTGATGGCGCACCCCGAACGCTGCATCCGTATCCCGATGCGGGAGGGCGCACGCAGTATGAATTTGTCTAATTCGGTCGCGGTCACGGTGTTTGAAGCCCTGCGTCAAACCGGATTCGCCGGATTGCAAGAAGCCGGACGTTTTCCGGGTGAGATGGGGCCGGCACAATAAAAAGGAGGTATCAATGGACAAGATTTATGTATTCTGTGACTCGGCTGCCGACATTCCACAGGAGTTGGTCGAAAAATATGAAATTGATATCATACCTGAGCGTATTACGCATGAGGGGCGCACGTTCCGCGAATACTTTGATATGACGCCACAGGCGTACTGGGATTTGCTCGAATCCTCGCCCGAAATCCCGACGACCGCACAGATTACGCCCACACAGGTGTACGAATGTTACGAGCGCGCACACAAAGCAGGCTGTACCCATGTGGTCGGTATCATCATCAATGCGGCCGGGTCGGGCGGCTATCAGTCGTGCGGCATTGCGCGCGACATGTTTTATGAAGAATACGGCACCGATATGCGCATCGAATTGATTGATTCGCAGACCTATACCTATATTTATGGGCGGGTTGTGGTCGATTTGTGCCGGATGCGCGACGCGGGCGACGCCTTTGATGATATCGTACACATTGCGCGCGCACGGCTGGCGCGCAGCGAAGCGGTTTTGGGTGTCTATACGCTCAAACACCTCAAAAAATCCGGCCGTATTTCGGGCGGTGCGGCCTTTGTGGGCGAGGCGCTCGGCCTCAAGCCGATAAGCCTAGTGTGCGCGGGCACGGTCGAGGTCATCGACAAGGCGCGCGGGGAAAAGAACCTCATCCCCAAGGTGCTGGCGCAGGTCGCAAAACGCGCTGTACAGCCCGAAAAACAGACCGCTGTGCTGCTTTATGGCAAAATTGCGCCCGAAAAGTTAGACACAATCGAGCGGGCGCTGCGCGAAGAACTGCACTTTTCCGACGTCGTGCGCACGCCAATCGGCATTTCGGTCACCACAAACACCGGCCCACAAGCGTTTGCCGTGGCCTATTTTGGCGCACAAAGACCGGTTGATTGACCGCTGGAACCGGTCGTATGTTGGCAAAATGCTTGCATATTTTGGGTAAAATTATGGTTCTGGCCGTGTAAAGAGCGGTGTAAAGCCATGCAAACATTGAAAAAAATTCACTTTTTTCTGATTTTCTATTGAAACCAGCCGCAAAACCAAGTATAATTTTGTCTGAGCGGTGGGAACCTGGAAAAACAGCCAGTTTTATACCAGGTTTCCCCGATATTTCCGCGCCTGGGTTTATATTTTACTTGATATAAAAAAGGAGATGCTTATTATGGAGTACAACAAGAAGAGCGTAGAGGACATTGACGTCTCCGGCAAGAAGGTCATTGTTCGCTGTGATTTCAACGTGCCGCAGGACGAAAACGGCAACATCACAGATGACAAGCGCATTGTAGCCGCTCTGCCGACCATCAAGTACCTGCTTGAGCACAATGCAGCCGTTATCCTGTGCTCGCATCTGGGCCGCCCGAAGGGTGAGTTCAAGATGAAGTATTCGCTGGCACCGGTTGCACAGCGTCTGTCCGAACTGCTCGGTCAGGAAGTGAAGCTGGCAAAGGACGTTATCGGCGAGGATGCCAAGAAGATGGCTTCTGAACTGGCTTGCGGACAGGCTATGCTGCTCGAAAACGTTCGCTTCCACAAGGAAGAGGAGAAGAACGACCCGGCATTTGCGAAGGAACTGGCTTCTATGGCTGAAATCTACGTCAACGACGCATTCGGCACCGCACACCGTGCACATGCTTCGACCGCTGGCGTTGCAGATTACCTGCCGGCTGTTTGCGGCTTCCTCATCAACAAGGAAATCTCCATTATGGGCAAGGCACTGGCTAACCCGGTTCGCCCGTTCGTTGCAATCCTGGGTGGCGCAAAGGTATCCGACAAGATTGGCGTTATCAACAACCTGATTGAAAAGTGCGATACCATCATCATCGGCGGTGGTATGTCCTACACCTTTATGAAGGCTATGGGCAAGGAAATCGGCACCTCTCTGTGCGAGGACGACAAGCTTGACCTGGCAAAGGATTTGATGGCAAAGGCTGAGGCCAAGGGCGTAAAGCTGCTGCTGCCGGTTGACACCGTTTGCGCAGACCACTTCGCAGCCGATGCAACTCCGGTTGTTTACGATGCAGGCGCACTGCCCAAGGACATGATGGGTCTGGACATCGGCCCCAAGACCATCGAACTGTTCTCCGAGGCTGTTAAGGATGCAGGCACCGTTGTATGGAATGGCCCCATGGGCGTATTCGAGTTCGACGCATTCGCAGTCGGCACCAAGGCTGTTGCAAAGGCTATCGCTGCTTCTAAGGCTGTTTCCATCATCGGCGGCGGTGACTCGGCAGCGGCTGTTGAAAAGCTGGGCTTTGCGGCTGAGATGAGCCACATCTCCACCGGCGGCGGCGCTTCGCTGGAGTTCCTCGAAGGTCTGGAACTGCCCGGCATCGCTTGCTTGCAGGACAAGTAATCTCCCATATAGAGAAATCACTCTCAACGTATTCCCAAGGGGCGGCTTTGCCCGCCCCCAAGGTTTACATATAAATCCTAGTTAAATTGTAATCCATCCGCGCACATAACCGGATTCCCGTTTTTTGTCTCCGCGTGGGTGTTGAAAGGGGTATTTGAACAATGAATCGCAGATATCGCAAGACGATTATCGCTGGCAACTGGAAGATGAACAAAACGCCGAGCGAAGCAAAGGCACTCATCGAGGAGATGAAGCCGCTGCTGTCCAAAACCAAGTGGTGCGAAATGGTGCTTTGCGTACCGTTTACCGACATCCAGGCAGCAGTTAAGGCCGCTAAGGGCTCTAAAATCGCTATCGGCGCGGAGAACATGCACTTCGAGAAGTCCGGCGCATTCACCGGCGAGATTTCCGCGGACATGCTCAAAGAACTGGGCGTCAAGTACGTCATCATCGGCCACTCCGAGCGCCGTCAGTACTTCAATGAGACCGACGAGACCTGCAACAAGAAGGTAAAGGTTGCAATCGAGAACGGCCTGCGCCCGATTCTGTGCGTCGGTGAGTCCCTCGCAGAGCGCGAGCAGGATGTTACCATGGAAGTCATTCGCAAGCAGGTTAAGATTGCACTTCAGGGCGTAGCCGGTGAGGACATCAAGAAGGTCGTCATCGCTTACGAGCCTATCTGGGCAATCGGCACCGGCAAGACCGCAACGTCTGAACAGGCTGGTGAGGTCTGCGCGAAAATCCGCGACTGCCTGCGTGAGCTGTACGGCGCACGCGCTGCACGCGCCATTACCATCCAGTACGGCGGTTCGATGAACGCGAAGAACGCGGCTGAACTGCTGGCACAGCCCGACGTAGACGGCGGCCTGATTGGCGGCGCTTCGCTGAAGTCCGCAGATTTCGCAGCTATCGTTGAGGCGGCAAATCAGTAATTTCCGCGTGCGGGTCTTTTCCCCGTGCACATGCGTGAGGGGGACAACGGACAATCTGTTGTCCCTTTCCTAAGCTTTAAGGAGTAATTAAAACATGGCAACCAAAAGAATCAACAAGAAGCCGGCGGCAGCTTCTGCCGCGGCAAAAAATACAGCACCGGCGAAGGCTCCGGCCAAAGCTCCGGCGGCTCCGGCAGCGGCCAAGGCTTACAACAAGCATCCGCTGGCGCTCATCATCCTGGACGGCTTCGGCTATCGCAAGGAGACCGAGGGCAACGCCATCTCGATGGCAAAAAAGCCCGTGCTTGACGAAGTGTTTCGCAAGCATCCGCACACCCTTATCGGTGCATCGGGCATGGATGTCGGTCTGCCTGACGGTCAGATGGGCAATTCCGAGGTTGGTCACACCAACATCGGTGCAGGCCGTATCGTTTATCAGGAGCTGACCCGCATCACCAAGGCTATTCAGGACGGTTCGTTCTTCGAGAACGAGGCATTCAAGGCTGCGGTTGACCAGTGCAAGTGGTTTAACTCCACCCTGCACATCTTCGGCCTGATGTCCGACGGCGGCGTACACTCCCACCTCGACCATATCTGCGCCCTGCTTGACCTGGCAAAGCGCGAAGGTCTGACCAAGGTTTGTGTACACTGCTTCATGGACGGCCGTGACACCGCTCCGACTTCGGGCGCTGGTTTTGTCCAGAAGATTCAGGACAAAATCAACGAAATCGGCATCGGCTGCATTGCAACCGTTTCCGGTCGTTACTATGCAATGGACCGCGACAAGCGCTGGGAGCGTCTGGAACGCGCTTATGCTGCTATCGTTTACGGTCAGGGCGAATTCTTCCCGGATGCCGTAAAGGGTATTCAGGCTTCCTATGACAAGGGCGTAACCGACGAGTTCATCGAGCCGTTCGTTGCCACCGAAGGCGCAACCGTTGGCAAGGATGACGCGGTTATCTTTGCAAACTTCCGTCCCGACCGTGCCCGAGAAATTACCCGCGCACTGGTTGACCCGGACTTTGACGGCTTTGCGCGTGAAAACGGCAATCTGCCCATCAAGTTTGTGTGCATGACCCAGTACGACGCAACCATGCCCAACGTAGAAGTGGCATTCAAGCCGCAGTCGCTCGAAAACACCTTCGGCGAGTATATCGCCGAAAAGGGTCTGACCCAGCTTCGTATCGCTGAGACCGAGAAGTATGCACACGTTACCTTCTTCTTTAACGGCGGTGTCGAAAAGGAATACAAGAACGAGGAACGCGCCCTGATTAAGTCGCCCTCGGTTGCAACCTATGACCTCAAGCCCGAAATGTCTGCATACGAAGTCACCGACGAAGTGGTAAAGCGCATCGAGGCCGACAAGTATGACGTGATTATCCTGAACTTCGCAAACTGCGACATGGTTGGTCACACCGGCGTGATTCCGGCAGCCGTCAAGGCAGTCGAGGCGGTTGACACCTGCGTGGGCAAGGTGCTGGACGCACTCAAGGCACACGGCGGCTGCGCACTCATCACCGCTGACCACGGCAACGCCGACCAGATGCTGGAGGCCGACGGCAAGTCGCCGTTTACCGCGCACTCCACCAACCCGGTTCCGCTGGCACTGGTGGGCCGCGATGATGTCAAGGCACTGTCTGAGGGCGGTGTGCTGGCAGACCTCGCACCGACCATGCTCGACCTGCTCGGTCTGGAGCAGCCCGCCGAGATGACCGGTCATTCGCTGCTGGTCAAGTAAGACGCGGTTTCTTTTATCGCTTGGCATAAGAAAAGTCGCTTTTCTTTATCCATATTTTATATTCATCTTAGAAAAGGAGATGTACGATTATGAAGGGTTACATCGAAATTGTGGACGTAGTAGGCCGCGAAATCTTGGACTCGCGCGGCAACCCGACTGTCGAAGTTGAGGTATATGTTGAGGCCGACACCGGCGCATTCATGGGCCGTGCGGCTGTTCCGTCCGGCGCATCGACCGGTATTTTTGAGGCTTGCGAGCTGCGCGACGGCGACAAGGAGCGCTACATGGGTAAGGGCGTCCTCAAGGCTGTTGACGCTGTAAACGGCGAGATTGCCGAAGAAATCATCGGCATGAACGCACTTGACCAGCAGGCTATCGACAAGGCGATGATTGACCTCGACGGTACCCCCAACAAGACCCGTCTGGGTGCAAACGCAATCCTGGGTGTATCGCTGGCAGTTGCAAAGGCTGCTGCTGAAGCAATGGGCCTGCCGCTCTACAACTACATCGGCGGCTGCAATGCAAAGGCTCTGCCCGTTCCGATGATGAACATTCTCAACGGTGGCGCACATGCAACCAACAACGTTGAGATTCAGGAATTCATGATTATGCCGGTTTCTGCTCCGTCTTTCCGCGAAGCACTCCGCCGCTGCGCTGAAGTATTCCACACCCTCAAGAAGACCCTGAAGGAGAATGGTACTCCGGCTGCTGGCGTTGGTGACGAAGGCGGCTACGCTCCCAACCTCAAGAAGGATGAGGACGCGCTCAAGGTTATCGTACAGGCTATCGAAGAAGCTGGCTACAAGCCCGGCGACGACTTCATGATTGCTATCGACGCTGCTTCCTCCGAATGGTGGAACGACGAAGAGAAGTGCTATATCCAGCCCAAGTCCGGCAAGAAGATGACGCAGCAGCAGCTGGTTAAGATGTGGAAGGGCTTCGTTGAGAAGTACCCGATTATCTCTCTGGAAGACGGCATGGCTGAAGAGGACTGGGAAGGCTGGGAGATGCTGACCAAGACCCTGGGCGACAAGATTCAGCTGGTTGGCGACGACCTGTTTGTTACCAACACCACCCGTCTGAAGAAGGGTATTGACATGGGTGTTGCAAACTCCATCCTCATCAAGGTAAACCAGATTGGTTCTCTGACCGAGACTCTGGACGCTATCCAGATGGCAAACCGTGCTGGCTACACCGCTGTTGTATCGCACCGTTCGGGCGAGACCGATGACACCACCATCGCTGACATCGCGGTTGCTCTGAACGCTGGCCAGATTAAGACCGGTGCACCGAGCCGTACCGACCGTGTTGCGAAGTACAATCAGCTGCTCCGCATCGAAGAGGAGCTGGGCGACATCGCAACCTATCCGGGTCGCGCTGCTTGGTTCAACCTCAAGTAAGTTCCAAAAAACCGATGCAAAAGGCTGTCCCTTTTTGGGGGACAGCCTTTTTCTTTTGCCGCTTTTGCCGTATCTGCGCGAGGAAAGTGGAAAGAATGCGAACGTTTTGTAACCGTAATGCGGTTGGAATCGCCTGTCCATTGATGTATAATAGGGAAAAACACCCAGCCGAAAGAGGAGGTCGAATGCCTTGCGGCGAAGAAATTATTCCGGATATACGTCGCGCTACCGCCACAGACGTTTGAATTTTGGAGTGCTGCTCCGGGTGGCACTGTTTGCGCTGTTGGTCGGGGTCATTGGATTCAGTGCAACGATGGTATACCGCGCGTTCCGTTCAGAAACGGTTATCGCAGACTTGCAGGCGCAAAATGAAAAACTGCAACAGACGGTTGACCGCTATGCCGCCGTCATGCCAGACCCGGAATTGACCGAGGCCGTGCAGGCGCAGCCGCTGAGCTATCAGACCATGTACCCGAAAATGAAGGTTGACCCCATTCCAACCGTTCACACCGCGCCCAGAGGTACGGTATATTTGACCTTTGACGGCGGCCCGTCCCAGAATACCATCACCATTTTGGACACGCTCAAAAAGTACGGGCAGAAAGCCACGTTCTTTGTCACGGGCAGCGCCATCCCCGGCAATGAAGCCATTTTAAAGCGCATGGTGGACGAGGGGCACACGGTCGGCGTGCGCAGTTATGCGAGCAATTATGCGTCTATTTACACTTCACCTGACGCTTACCTAGAGGACTTCCATCAGGCCTATCAAGCGGTCTATAATGCCTGCGGCGTGTATCCGACCATTTTCCGCTTTCCGGGCGGCTCGGTCAGCCCCTATTCGCGCGCGGTCTATGAACAGATTATCGCCGAGATGCTGCGGCGCGGCTTTGTCTATTATGATTGGAGCGTGTCGGCAGGGGATGACACCAGCGCGGCACGCACCATCACCCAGATTACGCAAACCGTTTTGACCGGTGTGCAGAGCACGAGCAGTACGCCCATTGTGCTGCTGCACGACTCGGCCGACCGGGGCGACACGGCGTATGCGTTCGCCAATCTGGTGACCGAACTGCAAAAAGCCGGTTACACTTGTGACCGGTTGACCAACATTGTCCGGCCGGTCACGTTTGCCTATGTCGATTAGCCGGTATTTTGACAGCAAAAGCAAAAGCGCGGGGTTTTCCCGTGCTTTTTTTGCCGGTGCCGTCATTGACAGCGTTGCTTTTACATGCTACAATACAAAACCAAAGAAACCAAACCCACGACCCCCTGTAAAGGAGGCGCCATGCAATTTATTTTTTCTATTCTCCTGCGAGCCGGTTGGCGCTGTGGACGAATGTGACGGCTGGGATGACCAGCAAAGCGATTTTCGACCACTTTGACCGATGAAAAGGAGAATGTACGATGAATCCCAATAAAAAATACCATTTTGAAACTTTGCAGCTCCATGCCGGACAGGAGCAGCCCGACCCCGCAACCGGCGCGCGCGCCGTACCCATCTATCAGACAGCCGCCTATGTGTTCGACTCAGCACAGCAGGCCGCCGACCGCTTTGCCCTGCGCGATGCGGGCAACATCTACTCGCGCCTGACCAATCCCACGGTCAGCGCACTCGAAGCGCGCCTGGCGGCGCTGGAGGGCGGTACCGCAGCGTTGGCACTCGCGTCGGGCGCAGCGGCTATCACATACGCGCTGCAAAATCTGGTGCGTGCCGGTGACCATATCGTCGCACAGCGCACTATCTATGGCGGTTCTTACAACCTGCTGGCACATACTTTGCCGTCATTCGGCGTGACCACTACGTTTGTTGACCCGCTGACCGAGTCGTATGAAGCCGCGATACAGCCCAACACCAAGGCGATTTTTGTCGAAACGTTGAGCAATCCCAACAGTGATGTGACCGATTTGCAGGCAGTCGCACAGGTGGCGCACCGCCATCACATTCCACTCATTGTAGATAATACGTTTGGTACACCCTATCTGATTCGCCCGCTGGAACACGGCGCAGATATTGTGGTACACTCGGCAACCAAATTTTTAGGCGGTCACGGTACAACGCTGGGCGGCGTGATTGTCGAGGGTGGCAAGTTTGACTGGCAGGCGTCGGGCAAATTCCCGCAACTCGCAGACCCTGACCCCAGTTACCACGGTCTTTCGTTCGCGCAGGCGTGCGGCCAAGCCGCATTTTGCACGCGCATCCGCGCGGTGCTGCTGCGCGACACCGGCGCGGTGTTGTCGCCGTTTGATGCCTTTTTGTTGTTGCAGGGCTTGGAAACGCTGTCGCTTCGCGTCGAGCGCCATGTACAAAATGCGCTGCGCGTGGTCGAGTTCCTGCACAACCATCCGGCGGTTGAAGCGGTGCACCATCCGTCTTTGCCGGACAGCCCGACCCACGCCTTGTATGAGCGCTATTTCCCGCAGGGCGGCGGCTCGATTTTCACGATTGAAGTCAAGGGCGGCGCACAGGCTGCTTGCGCGTTTATCGACCGATTGGAAATCTTTTCGTTGCTCGCCAATGTAGCCGACGCAAAATCACTGGTCATTCACCCGGCTTCGACCACCCATTCTCAGATGAATGAGCAGGAACTGGCGGCGGCTGGCATCCAGCCGGGCACGGTGCGGCTGTCGGTCGGCATTGAAAATATTGAAGATTTGTTGCAGGACTTAAATCAGGCACTGAATGGTTGATAAGGAGGTTAAAACGAGTATGGCAAGAATTTATGCAAAGGTGTCCGACCTCATCGGCGGTACGCCGTTGGTTGCGTTTGATGCGCTGGCACAGGCGCACGGTTTGCAGGCGCGTATTCTAGGCAAGTTGGAGTGCATGAACCCGGCAGGGTCGGCAAAAGACCGTGCGGCACGTTCCATGATTGAGCACGCCGAGCGCACCGGAAAGCTCAAACCGGGCGCGACTATTTTAGAGCCGACTTCGGGCAATACCGGAATCGGACTGGCTTCGGTTGCCGTGCCGCGCGGCTATCGCGTTATCTTGACCATGCCTGAAACCATGTCGCTTGAACGCCGCCGCCTGATTGCGGCTTACGGTGCTGAAATCGTGCTGACACCGGGCAATCTGGGCATGCAGGGCGCGGTCGATAAGGCGGATGAACTGCACCGCGAGATAGAGGGCAGTATTTTGGCCGGTCAGTTTGTCAACCCCGCCAATCCGGACGCGCATTATAAGACCACTGGCCCGGAAATCTGGCAGGATACCGACGGCGCAGTCGATGTGTTTGTGGCAGGCGTGGGCACTGGAGGCACCATCACTGGCGTTGGGCGCTACCTCAAGGAGCAAAACCCACAAGTGCGCATTGTGGCAGTAGAACCAGCCGATTCGCCGCTGTTGTCTCAAGGCAAGGCTGGCCCGCATGGGATTCAGGGCATTGGGGCAAACTTTGTGCCCGATGCGCTCGACCGCTCGGTATACGATGCGGTGCAGACGGTCAAGACCGAGGATGCCGTGCAGACCGTGCGCGAGATGGCGCGCCGGGAAGGGGTGCTCGTGGGCATTTCGTCCGGTGCGGCTGTGTGGGCAGCGATGGAGCTGGCCAAAGATGCGGCATATGCGGGCAAAACGATTGTAGTTATGTTGCCCGATACCGGGGAACGGTATCTCAGCACAGGTATTTTTGACTGACAAACCCCAAACAGGCAGAGCGTGTTCTCTGCCTGTTTTTTTGTTGCAACTCATTTGCACACAGGGGATATCGTATCGCGATGAGCAAAGGAAGAAAAGATTGGATAAATTGTGAAAAATGCACAAAATATACCGCACAAAAAAGACTGTAATTGGTTATGATTGGAAAGAAAAAAGACTTGAAAGGTATACAGAAATGGTGTATACTAAAGATACAGAAAGGTCAAGTGAATAAGAAGAAATTAAAACTTATAACCAATCCTTTTTGTGTTCCGTTCCGTATATCAGACAAAAATATAAATGAAACCATAAGGAGAAATCGTTATGAAGAAGTATGTATGCGACATTTGTGGTTATATCTATGACGAGGCAACCGGTGACCCGGATAACGGTATTGCAGCAGGCACCAAGTGGGAAGCGCTGCCCGATGATTTTGTTTGCCCGCTGTGCGGCGTTGGCAAGGAGTCTTTCTCCGAACAGGCCTAACGCTTGACGTAACCGGTTTTTACTCAACCTTCTTTTTATCCGGTACCTCTATTTTGGAAGTCCCCCTTTTTAATCCCAAAATTTCAAAGAAAACAGGGCGCCAGATGCGTCCTGTTTTCTTCGCCGGAAGATAGTCGAAAAAATTTGAAAAAAAGAGTTGACAAGCGCACGAAATTCAAGTATACTAAACAAGCACTTGGCCCGGTAGCTCAGTTGGTTAGAGCGCTAGCCTGTCACGCTAGAGGTCGTGGGTTCGAGCCCCATCCGGGTCGC
>NZ_CALWJM010000032.1 GCF_944381005.1 uncultured Butyricicoccus sp.
AGGAGGTAGAAATCTTCTACCGCTTCATCGGCAAAATTGATTGAATGACACCAATATCTTTAAGTATGTGATACCGGTCTGGGCTGTCCCGATGTGTCGCTGTTGTCCGACCTGTCCGCCGTGCTGGGCGTCAGTCTGGCGCACATGCTGGCCGGTGACCTCGCGCCCAATGCGTTTGTAGGAGGCAATATGAAAAAGTCAAAATTTTATGTGTGTCCGGTGTGCGGCAATGTGACCGTGTGCACCGGCAATGCTGCCGTGTCGTGCTGCGGCCGCACGCTGACCGCGTGTACCCCGCGCAAGGCCGAGCCGTCCGAACGGCTGCACGTTGAGCCGATTGAAACCGAATGGTATGTGACCAGTGACCACCCCATGACCAAAGACAATTATATCTCTTTTGTCGCCTTTCTGACCGGCGGACAACTCCAGCTGGTCAAGCAGTACCCCGAATGGAATTTACAGGTACGCTTGCCGCGTCAGGGGCACGGCATGTTGTTGTGGTACGCTGCCGACATCGGGCTGTTGTATCAGCTTCTTTAATGTTTTGCACATCCTGTGGATAAGTACATGATATCGTTATCTGTCATGCCGCTTGCGGCATGACTTTTTTATTTTGGCAAAAAAAGAAGCATGACAACAGCGTCATGCTATAAAACAAAATAAGATAAAGAGGACAGGCAGACAGATTTTTTATGCAACAGGCGAGGGCATCAAATCAGCTCGACCCGATAGGTTCGGAACCAATGGTCGATTTGCAGTAAGTAGGCAAAGATTTGCGGCGTGCGCATGAGCTGGCCGTACCACGGTTCGGGCAGGTCGTTGGGGTGCTCCATCAATTCCAGCAGCGCATCCGGCCGGAACCATTGCGGTAAAATACTTTCCGGGTCGTTCAGCCGCTGGCGCAGGGCATCGGCAACCAACTGGGTATAGACAGGGGAGAAGGTTTTCGGGTAGGGGCTTTTTTTGCGCCAGACGATTTCTTCGGGCAGGTCGTGTTCAAACGCCTTGCGCACAATGCCTTTTTCTCGACCCTCGAAAGACTTGAACGCCCACGGCATATTATACGCATATTCTACAATGCGGTGGTCGCAGAACGGTACGCGCACTTCCAATCCCGAATACATGCTCATGCGGTCTTTTCGGTCGAGCAAGGTTGCCATGAACCATTGCAGATTCAGTACAAACATCTCTCTCATTCGCGCTTCCTTGGGGCTGTCGGTGTCCAGCTTGGGCGCCGACTGGCAGGTGCACCGATAATGCGCGCGGACAAATTCTTCTCCGTCTCGAATCACGCCGTCATGCAGCAGCGACTGGCGAAGCGCGGTCGAGCGTGACCACGGGAAGCAATCCTCAAACAAAATTTCTTCGCGGTGATACCACGGATACCCGCCAAACAGTTCGTCGGCACATTCACCCGACTGGCACACGGTAAACCCTTCCTTGACCGCCTGGCAGAACAGCAGCAAAGAAGAATCGACATCGGCCATGCCGGGCAGGTCGCGGGCATCGGTCGCGGGCAGCAGCGCGTCGGCAAGGTCTTTTTGCTCTAACAAAATCTTGTGGTGATGGGAGCCGATAAACTCGGCCATGCCGTCAATATACGAACTGTCAGAATTTGGTTGAAAAATACTCTTTGTAAAATACTTGTCGTTGTCGCGGTAATCGACCGAAAAGGTGTGCAGCGTCTCGCCGCGGGCGTGCAGCTCGCGTGCCGCCAGCATGGACAAAATCGAGGAGTCCAGCCCACCCGACAGGAAGGTGCAAAGCGGGACATCGGACACAAGCTGACGTTTGGCAGCGTCTTCAATCAGCCAGCGCGTGTGCTCGACCGTCTGTTCCAAATTGTCCGGATGCGCGGCGGCGGTCAGCTTCCAATAAGCATGATAGTGCAGACCGTCGCGGTCAAACACCACATACTGTCCGGGGCGCACCGAATGGATACCGCGGAACACACCCGATTCGGGCGGGCGCGCCGGGCCGAGCAACAACAGACTGCGCAAACCATCTTCATCCAACTGCGGCCGGATATCGGGATGACAGAAAATCGCCTTGATTTCCGAACCGAAGGTCAGCATATCCCCGCGTCGGGCATAAAACAGTGGCTTGACCCCCATCCGGTCGCGGCACAGGGTCAGCCGACAGGCTGCCTTGTCCCACAGCGCAAAAGCATAAATACCGTTGAACTTGGCGAAAGCCGCCGTGCCCCAAGCCAGATAGGCATGAAGCACCACTTCGGTATCCGAATGGCCTTGGAAGGAATGTCCCAGCGCGCACAGTTCGCGCCGAATGTCCTCGGTGTTATATAACTCTCCGTTGTAAACTAAAATAATATTTCCATCTGGACTATACATCGGTTGTCCGCCGCCCGCCGGGTCTACGACTATCAGGCGGCGGTGTACCAGCAGGGCGTGAGAATCTTCATAGCTGCCGCCAGCATCGGGGCCGCGGCGGGTCAGTGTGTCGGCCATGCGTGCAGACAGGCCGCTTAGGTCGCGTACATCGCGGGTCAGGTCAATGGTTCCGGCAATACCACACATAGTAAGTCACTCCTTTTCAGTATTTCTTGTTATCCTATGCACGGCGGTTCGGGTATGGAACCGCCTTTTTTTGTCACCATGGCTCGCTCCAAAAGTCCTTTTGGCGTTGAGCCGAAAGAATCCGGCGCACCTGCCGCTCGGACAGGCGGTAGGTTGCGCATAGCTGGGCAACTGAAGCACCGTGCGCCGCATCTGCACGAATCTGACGATTGCGGCGGGGGCGGTCAATGCCCTCCAGTTTTGGGATGTACAGCGCCGAGCCGCCGAAGGCCCGACACAATTTGCGCGTATTACGCACGCCGATGAGGGAATTTAGCTCTGAAAGCGTCTGAGACGACAGAACTTCAATCGGTTTGACGGGTTTCATCGTGGAGTCTCCATTTCTTTGGGATATTTACATGATACCGCACATTCCGACCGATGTAAAGACTTTTTTCAAACAAATGTTCGATTAAATTCGACAAGAACAGGCGCGCGCGTCCATGACATGTCCAGCCAAAAAGCGCGAAGTTTGTCATATGACAGCAATCGACAAAATATGCGTGCGCCCGTTCATCCGCCAAAACCTGACCCAAGCTGTCAAAACGCGCCAACAGACAGCGGCATCACATAAACAATCATCCATACCACACCAAAACAGACGGCGCGGGCATGTCTTTTACTGCGCACAATCGACCGCCGCATTTTTTTCACACCGGCATAAATCTCAGGCATACGCCGGATAGACGATGACCCTAAGCGGTGATATCCTAAAAGCACGAACAGTAGTTCGGAATCCAGCGAAAGGAGGGAACCGCTATGGCCAACCGTAAGCAGGATGCCGCCGTCGAGCAGGCGCTCTACCAAAGTGCGGTCGGCGGTGTGCGTCCGGTCAGCAAGCTGTTCAAAGTCAAGCGCGTCGAGTACGACGACACCACCGGCAAGAAGGTATGCGAGTACGAGGAAATCGTGCGCGAGACCGAGGAGGTCTACGACAGCCCTTCCACAACCGCGCAGCAGTTCTGGCTCAAAAATCGAATGCCCCAGCAGTGGGGCGGCGAACCGGCACCCGAACACGATGGCGCGCCGTCCGGTGTGGTCGAACTGCCCGCCGTGCAAAAGCCGCCGGGTGACGGCGCGTAGCCCGGTTTTGTCTGGGCGACATTTTGCACCGTTTTTCACGTTTTGCAGGATAAAATGTTATATCATGCACGAGATGCGAAAATATAGCATAAATATGCAGTCGAATCTCGGCGGGAAATACGGGGAAAGGAGAGGGATACATGGTTTTATGGAGCCCGCAAAAACGGCAGGCCGACTTCCTGTGCCGCTTCGAGGATGAAGCCCTTTACGGCGGTGCAGCGGGCGGCGGAAAAAGCGAAGCGTTGGTACTCGAAGCACTCAGACAGGTCGCCGTCCCGACCTACCGCGCACTTATCCTGCGCAAAACATACCCCGAATTGTCTGAGCTGGTCGATAAGGCGCACCGCTATTACCCCGCCGCCGTTCCCGGTGCCCAGTGGAGCGAAGCGCGGCACGAGTGGCGATTCCCGTCGGGCGCGAAAATCTATTTCGGCGCGATGCAGCACCCAAACGACCGTTTCAAATATCAAGGTCGCGCCTACGATTATATCGCGTTCGACGAATTGACCCACTTTACGCAGGATGAATATATGTACCTGCTCTCACGCAACCGCGCTTCTGGTTCGGGCACCCGCGTCTATATGCGCGCCTCGGCCAATCCGGGCGGCATTGGGCACGGCTGGGTCAAAGCCCGCTTTTTGACCCCGGCACCGCCCATGCAAACCATCTGGGAACCGGTTTCGCTGCGGCTGCCCGACGGCACCGTGCAGCAAACCCGCCGCAGTCGGGTCTTTGTGCCCAGCACGGTTTTTGACAACCAGATTTTGCTCCAAAATGACCCGGCTTACGCCGCACGCCTTGCCGCGCTCCCCGAAGCCGACAAGCGTGCGCTGCTCTACGGCGATTGGGACGCCTTCGCCGGTCAGGTCTTTTCCGAGTGGCGCAGCGATGCGGCGCACTACGCCGACCGCCGCCACACCCATGTGATTGACCCTTTCCCAGTGCCCAAGCACTGGCGCATTGTGCGGGGCTTCGATTTCGGCTACTCCCGACCGTTTTCGGTCGGCTGGTGGGCGGTCAGCCCCGACAATATCCTGTACCGTATCCGCGAATTGTATGGCTGCACGGGCACCCCCAATCAGGGGCTTCGATGGGAACCGGCGCGTATTGCCCGGGAAATTCGCGCGGTCGAACGGGATGACCCCAACATCAAAGGGCACACCGTCCGCGGTGTGGCCGACCCGTCCATCTTCGACCAGAGCCGCGGCGAAAGTGTGGCTGAGATGATGGAACGGGAGGGCATCTTCTTCGACCCCGCAGACAATGCCCGCATCGCGGGCAAAATGCAGCTGCACCACCGCCTTGCATTCGATGCAAATGGCGTGCCCGGGCTGTATGTGTTCCACACCTGCAACCATTTTATTCGCACCGTGCCCGCGCTCGTGTACGATACCGCAAACGTGGAGGACGTCAACACCGCCATGGAAGACCATATTTACGATGAGACCCGGTATGTGGCGATGGAGTTTTCCATTTGACCCAATCCAGCGACAAAAAGGAGGCTGACTTTTTTCGTGCAAGCTACAAAACCCCGCATCGGCAAAGCCGAGGTGCAGCGCGCCGCCGATTTGCTCGCCGCCTACCGGCGCGGCAAACAGGCGCTTGACCAGCGCATTATTGAGGATGAACGCTGGTACCGGCTGCGCCACGGTGCCAAAACCCGCCCCGGTGAACCCGCACCCGCTTCGGCTTGGCTGCTCAACAGCCTGCTGGGCAAACACGGCGATATGATGGACAACTACCCCGCGCCCGATGTGCTCCCGCGCGAGCCGTCCGACACCCAAGATGCAAAAACCCTTTCCCGTATCCTGCCCGTCGTGCTCGAACGCTCGGACTTTGAAGGCCTGTATTCGCGCAACGCTTATCCCAAACTGCGCCATGGTACCGCCTGTTATGGCGTGTTCTGGGACACCGAAGCCGAGGACGGTCTGGGTGATATTCGCGTCACCGCGGTCGATTTGCTCAACCTGTTCTGGGAACCGGGCGTGCGCGACGTGCAGGACAGCCGGAATGTGTTTCTGGTCACGCTGTGCGATAACGATTTGCTCGACGCGGCTTACCCCGAACTGTCCGGTAAACTGCGTTCTCCGGTCGAAGCTACGACCTATCGCAGCGAGGACGCGCTCGACCGTTCGGGCAAATCGCAGGTCGTGGACTGGTATTATAAAAAACGTCTGCCCGGCGGTAAAACCATCGTACATTTTTGCAAATTTGTCGGCAGTACCGTACTTTATGCCACCGAAAATGAACCCATGTTTGAGGGCAAAGGGCTGTATGACCACGGGCAGTACCCGTTCGTGCTCGATGTGCTCTTTCCGCTGGAGGACAGCCCCGCCGGTTTCGGCTACGTTGACCTGATGAAAGGCACACAGTCCTATATTGACCAGCTCGACAGCATCTTGCTCAACAATGCACGCCTTGCCGGTCGTCCGCGTTGGTTCTACCGCGACGCCTGCGGCGTCAACGAGCAGGAGTTCGCCGACTTTACCCGCGACTTCGTTCACGTCACCGGACGCTTAGACCCCGATGACCTACGGCAGATTGAAGTCGAACCGCTGCCCGCGTTCATCGCCAACCATCTGCAAAATAAGGTCGAGGAACTCAAGGAAACCAGCGGCAACCGCGACTTTGCGCAGGGCGGCACCAGTTCCGGTGTCACTGCCGCTTCTGCTATCGCCGCCTTGCAGGAGGCGGGCAGTAAACTCAGCCGCGACTTGATTAAAGGCAGTTACCGCGCTTTCACCCAAGTCTGTACACTGGTCATCGAACTCATTCGCCAGTTTTACGACGACAGCCGCGCCGTGCGTATCACCGGTGAGGACGGCAAGCCGCTGTTTTTGACCACCGGCGGATTGGCGCGCCGTGACCGCCGCCCAGCTTTTGACATTCAGGTACGCGCACAGAAAGCCAGCCCATTTTCCCAGATGAGCCGCAACGAACAGGCAAAAGAACTTTATCGGCTGGGATTTTTCCGCCCCGAACTCGCCACGCAAGCGCTGATTGCGCTTGAAATGATGGACTTCGAGGGCATTGAGACCGTGCGCGGCCGCATTGCCGAACAGGCGCGGTTGCAGATGACTGCCTTGCAGCAGCCCAGCCTGTCTGGTGGACAGGCCGCCGGACACAACCAGACCATTTCAAGACCGCTGACCGTGGCAGAACAGCAGATTCCCAAAGCGGCAAAGGAGGCAACATGATTATGATTTTCGCGGGCAGGCGTCCAGACCGCTGTGCCCTCCATGTGGCGGGACATGCCGCCTACGCGCCCAAAGGTAAAGACATCGTGTGCGCCGGTGTTAGCGCGATTTTGAATTGTCTGGCGGGTACGCTGACCGTGTTTGAAACACGCGGTTTACACACCAAACTCAATCCCGGCGATGCGCGCATTACCTGCCCGCGCAGCGGCATTGTAGATACGCTGTTTTATGCCGCCGTCATCGGGCTTATCCAGATCGCCAACACCTATCCGGACTATATCCAGATGCGCACCGAAGGATATTTCCGCGCAGAAGAGGAGGAATCAGATTGAAAACCAAACTGCCACAAGACCGCGAACGCGCCAGACGGTTCCGCGCACTGGTGCAGGGCGAATTTCGCCCGGAATTTAACCGCGCTGTCGCAATCGCGGTGCGCCGCGCCCTGCGCGCGCAGCGCGATAAACAGGGCGCCATGCAGCCGGCAGCCCCCGGTCAGGCTGCACCACCGTCCGACCTGCGCCAGAACATTCAGCAGGCACTCACCCGCGCACAAGCCAACATCTGGCGCGCACAGGAGGAACAGGCGCGTCGCCGGTATCCCGATTTGTCGCTGGAACGCGAACTGCAAAACCCGCAGTTTGTGCGCTTCCTGACCGATTCCAGTCAGCCCATGAGCGTTTGTCAGGCGTATGAAGCCGTCCACCTCGACGAAATTCGCAGCCAGATTGCGCGGGAAGCCGCCATCCAGACCGCGTGCCATCTGGCGGCACTTGCCCGCCGTCCGCGGGAGGGCGGCGCCGCACCACAGGCGGGCTTGCCCGTCCATTGGGGCGCGACCGACCCGCGCCGCCGCGCTGAAATTGCCCGCCGCGCCCTGCGCGGGGAACGGGTCACGCTGTAAACCATTATCCAAACTGTGAAGGGAGAACCGCTATGTTTGATTACCAACTGTTTGCCATCAACACAACCGAAACCATGCCCGATGAGATTAAAACGTACTATGACGACTATCTTATCGACTGTTCCATGCCCAAGCTGGTGCACGACCAGTTCGGACAAAAGCGCCCCATCCCAGCCGGACGCGGTAAAACCATCGAGTTCCGCAAGGTCAGCCCGCTGCCGGTGTCTACCGAGCCGTTGACCGAAGGCGTGACCCCGGAAAGCCAGCAGCTTACTATCACCACGGTCGAAGCGCCTGTTCAGCAGTATGGCGGCTATGTCGAACTGTCCGACATGGTCGTACTGTCCGCCATCGACAATAATCTGGTCATTGCCGCTAAGCAGCTTGGCGCACAGGCGGGCAAGACGCTCGATGCCATCACCCGCGAAGTGCTGGCGGGCGGCACCAATGTCCAGTACGCCGAAGGGCAGGTGACCGAGCGTAACCAGCTTGTGGGCGGCAAGGCAGAAGGCAACCATTATTTGACCGTCGATGCCGTGCGCCGTGCCGTGCGCACGCTCAAAAAGCACGATGCCGAACCGATTGGCGACAGCTATATCGGCATTATCCACCCCGACACCGCCTATGACCTGATGAATGACCCTAAGTGGGTCAACGTCAAGTCGTATTCCGACCCCGACGGCATTTATGAAGGGGAAATCGGCAAGATTGAAAACGTGCGCTTTGTCGAGACCAGCGAAGCCAAGGTGTTCGAGGGCGCAGGCTCGGAAGGCCGCGACGTGTATGCCACGCTCATTCTGGGCGACAACGCCTACGGTACCACCGAAATCGAGGGCGGCGGCCTGTCGCTCATCGTCAAGCAGCTCGGTTCGGGCGGCGCGTCCGACCCGCTCGACCAGCGCGCTTCTGTCGCGTGGAAGGCGACCAAAGCCGCCGTCCGCTTGCAGGAGGCGTACATGGTGCGCATTGAAACCACCTCCACTTTTACGGGCGACTGATTTCGCATATTTATCCGATGACTGAATATTGAAACGCAGGATAAAAAATAAAATCCTGCAAAAATACCGAACGCAAGGAGGAACCCTTTTATGAGCAACCCGGCAAAAAAATCCGAAGAACTGGTCGAAGTGACGCTGTTTGCCGATGGAAACCGCTATGTAGATGACGTTTTTGTGTGCGTCAACGGCGAAAGCTGTCTGATTCGCCGCGGCGTGCCGGTCAAGGTGCGCCCGATGTTTGCCGCCGCGCTCGCGGCCTCAGCCGAGCAAGACCGTCTTGCCGAATCCATGATGCGCCGCGCCGCCGAGCGCGGGGAGGCGGCGCGATGACCGCGGGCGCGGTCTTGGATGCGGTCAATCTGCGCTGGCCGCACGCGCACGGCGCGGACGAAATCGAACCGTTGATTTTACAGGCCGAAAATCTGGCGCGCGTCGAAGTGCTGGGTCAACCTGTGCTCGACGCGCTGCCCGACGAAGAATTGTCTATTGCTGCCCCTTACGATGCCGCTTACGTCCATTTTGCCGCCGCCATGATTGCCCAGATGGACGGCGCATATGAGCGCTATAACGCCGAGATGGCGCTGTATACCGCGCTGTATGACAGCTTCGCCAAGGGCTACCGCCGCGCCAATCTGCCCGAACGCGGTGCTGAGGTGCACGCCTATGGCTGAGTTTCCTTACTTGCGCGGTACCGGTCAGACCCGCGCTTTGACCGAGCAGTTTGCCGGACTGGAACGCCGCGACCGCGCCGCCGAAGGCGCGGTGCGCGCCGGGCGCAACCTGTCGGCACGGGCGTTGCCCGCGCTCACGCCCGGTGACGGGCGCAAAAAAGAGCGCACGGTATCGGCCTGTACCGACCTGATTGCCGCACATGGGCGCTTGATTTGGACGAGCGGCGGCAGATTGTACGTCGATGGCATCGACCGCGGCGGCGTGCGTGACCAACAGCACCAGTTGGTCGTGATGGGCAAACGGCTGATTCTGTTTCCAGAGAAAAAATACTTGGAACTGGAGGAGAGCACCAGCCTGAAAAACATGGAAAGCAGCATCATTTCAGGCGCAACGTTCACCGACAGCACCATCTCGCTGGGGCAGTCCACCGAATTTCGGGCGGGCGATGGCGTGACCATTTCGGGCTGCATCAGTCATCCCGAAAACAACAAAACAGCGGTCATTCGGGAGGTCAACGGCAGTACGCTGACCTTTTCCGAGGAGTGTTTCACGGCTGGCTCGGAAAGTGCGGTCACCATCAAGCGCAAAGTGCCCGATTTGGACTTTGTGTGCGAAAAGGATAACCGGCTTTGGGGCGTGCATGACAACGCCATTTGCTGTTCGGTGCTGGGCGACCCGTGCAACTGGATGGTGTACGAAGGGCTGGCGACCGACGGCTGGGAAACCGAAGTGGGCACCGACGGCGCGTTTACCGGCATTGCCGCCGCGTCCAGCCATGTGCTGTGCTTCAAAGAGGACTGTGTACACAAGATTTACGGCGCAAAGCCGTCCAATTTTCAGGTGCAGGTCAGCCAGATTCCGGGCGTGCAATCGGGCTGTGAACGCTCGGTGCGCAACGTGGGAGAAATCATTTACTGGTGGGCGCGCGATGGCCTGATGGCTTACGGCGGCGGCATTCCCGACCGGCTCAGCGCGCCGCTGGGCGACACGCCTTACACCGATGTCCGGTTAGGTGCACACGGTCACACACTCTGGCTGTCCGGTCAGCGTGCGGGCAAGTGGGAGACACTGACCTACGACATCGAGCAGGGCGCCTTTTTGCCGGTCGATGGCTGGCAGGTCGTGCAGTTTGCCGAGCACAACGGCGCGTTGTATCTGGCGGAAGCCGATGCCATTTGGCGCATGGATAGCCAGACCACGCCCGACGGCTGGGAAGCCGTGTTCGGCCCATACCGCGCGGTCAGCCCGACCGTGCTGACCGCCCTGACCGTGCTTGCCGACTGCACCGGAGATTGCACGATGAACTGTGCGGTGCGCACCCAATCCAGCCCATGGAAAACCGTGTGGGCGGGCGAACGCCTGCCCGAAGGCCGGGTGCGCATCCCGATACGACCCGAACGCGGGATGCAGTTCTGGTTACGACTGCGCGGCAAAGGCCGCGTCATGTTGCAGGGCATCCGGCGCACGCTCAGTCCGGGCGAGCCGGACTAAAAAACCAGACAGAAAGGAGCAATGCACATGGCAGTATTCACAACCGACAATCTGCCCAAGTATGACCCGGACAATCTGCCCGCAACGGTCAAAAAATTGCACGATTATACCGTGTCATTGACCGAAATGCTGCGCTTTGTGCTGATGAATCTGGATGAGGACAACGTGCCCGAACTGGGAAACTTGTCGGGCATCATGGAGGATGCACAGGGCAACCTGTCCCAAATCCAGCAGACCGCCGAAGGCATTTTGACCCGCGTGGAAAACGCCGAAGGCGACCTGTCCACCGTACTGCAAACGGCTGACCAGCTCACCACCCGCGTGCAGAATGCCGAAGGCGATATCAGCATGTTGACACAGGATGCCGAAGGGCTGGCGGCACGCATTTACAGCGCCGAAATCGGGATGACCAGCATCATCGCCAATGCAAACGGTATTGAAACGCGCGTAGAGGACTTGTCGGGCAAATATTCCAGCCTCAAACAGACGGTTGACGGCTTCGACTTTACCGGCATGGTCACATTCCGCGCCCTAGAGCGCGAGGGCGAAAGCGTCATCAACGGCAGCAACATCACCACCGGTGATTTACATGTGTCGTCGGATGGCGTGGGCGCGTTGTATTTTTACGACGGCGCTGCCGAGATGGAAAACATTGTCGGCGCATTCGAGGTCTATTCCCACACTTACCCCGATTTGTTTATCGAGAGCCGCAACGGAAACAACATCCGCATTATGTCCGACGCCCATCTGTCGGTTGAAACTGGGCCGAATGCACACATTTACTTTGAAGCCGACGACTATGTGCAGGTGCGCGCGGGCGGGGTAGATTACTTTTTCCGCGCCGACGGCATTTACCGCGGCGACCAGAAGATTGCACCTGTGTGATACGACAAGGAGGAACGAATTTTTATGGCTTACAAGAGTTATGACCCGTCGGTGGACTATGCCGACCGCCTGCGCCGCATGATGCAGGCTGGCGCATCGGCAGCCGAAGTAGAAAGCACATTGCGCCAGCGCGTACAGAAGGCGACACAGGAACCGGGGCATGAGAAGTACGCATACGACGCATATTACGCGGCGGCTCGCGACTACATCGACAGCCGCAACAGCTACAACGGCTATACGGGCGGCAGCGGCCAGTATACGTCCAGTGCCGCGTCGTCCTATACCGACCCCTATGCCGACCGCTTGGAAAGCGCTCTGGAGCGTCTGGAAGCGCGTGAGCCGTTCTCCTACAATCCGGAGGATGACCCGGCGTATCAGGCATACCGCACCGCCTACCGGCGTGAGGGCGACCGCGCTGCCAAAAACAGCTTGGGCGATGCCGCCGCGTTGACCGGCGGGCAGGCGAGCACCGCGGCGGTCGTGGCGGCTTCACAGGCGCGGGATGTGTATAACAGCAAGCTGGGCGATGTGGTGCCCCAGCTTTACGAGATGGCGTGGCAGATGTATCAGGGCGAACAAAACAGCCTGCTCAGCGAGATTGAGACACTTGCCAATCTGTCTGCCTCGGCGTATGCGCAGAATGTGGACAGCCGGGAACTGGATTATAAGATTTTTGCCGACCAGCGCGATTTCGCGTATGGACAGTATCAGGACGTGCTCGACCGCGAGAGCGCGGCCGATCAGAGTTACTACGACCGCACCTACAATTATGACCGTCTGGCGCAGAGCGCACAGCAGAGCAGCGCAGACCGCGCCTATGACCGCGCAATGGCGTTTTTGAATGCCGGGGTCATGCCAACCGACCAGATGCTGCGCGCGGCCGAAATCGACAAGGAAACCGCGCGCAGTATGCGCGCCGCCGCATTGCGCAAGCTGAGCAAGTAAGGGGAGGGAAGGAGCATGGAAGCACAGTACAGGACACTGGAGGAAGTGCCCGAATGGGGCAAGGATACCGTGCGCTATCTGCTGGCAAAGAATTATCTCAGGCGGCAGGAGGATGGAACGTTGCCGCTGACCGAGACGCTGCTGCACGCGCTGGTCATCAACGACCGTGCCGGACTATATGACCTGTAAAAAGGCGGAAAAAGCAGAAAAATGCCGTGTTTGACACACCTTGTCACGGGATGTAAACAAATGTCGAACAATGTTTAAACATATTAGAACATGATGTTCAAGTGTGTTTGAACATAAAAGAACAAATGTCAAAACATGTCAAATCTGATGTTCAGAACATTGACAAACAATGTCAAATCGGGTATGATATACCAGAACAAATCCGAACAAAGGGGAGGACATGACTTTGGACACGAATACGGGCGGAAATGGTCTGAAACGGCTGCGCGAGCGCGCCGGACTGACCCAGCAGCAACTGAGCAGTCAGACCGGAATTTCCCGCAGCCTGATTTCTCAGTGGGAAAATGGGGTCATCTCGGTATCTTTGAGCACCAAAAAGCGCATGGCCGATTTTTTGGGCGTTGCGGTCGAGGTGTTGGACGATGCCGCACCGACACCCGAGCCGGTTTGCGCACCGATACAGCCGTCGGACAGTTTGCCGCCGCGTGTTGCGATGAGCGAGGCGGCACGACAGGAAATGGACGAGCTGACCCGGCAGTATGCCGCACTCAATGACAAATTGGAGCAGATGTTAGGGCGGCTGACCCAAGAGGAGTTAGACCGGTTACACAAAAGCGCGCAAAGCCTGTTGGAAGCGGTCGAAACCGAAGGCGTGTTCCGTCAGGTCAAATCCTTTCAGCAGACCAAAACCACCGCGTCACGCGAAGCATTGACCCGTGCATTGGGTCGATTGTTGGGCGAGCACGAATAAAACACCGGAAAAGGTCAAAAAATTTTTAAAAACAACCGCACAGCCCACGCATTGCGTGGGCTGTGCGGGTGTTTTCACAGAAAACGTTCAGGGAAAATGATGTCTAAACCGGTCGAATGTTATCCCAATCCATCTGTTTTTTGTTTGCTCATGGGGGTATCTGTCTGGTATAATAATGGTATCGTCTGTCGAATGGAGGAATGACAGCAATATGAAAGATGGTTTTCTAAAAGTCGCAGCGGCAACACCGCGGATTCGCGTGGCTGACTGCGCCTATAATACCGCCCGTGTCGAAGAATTGATTGGCGAAGCCGCCGAACAGGGCGTTTCGCTGTGTGTATTTCCCGAATTGGTGCTGACCGGCTATACCTGCGGCGATTTGTTTTTACAGCAAGCCTTGCTGGATGCCGCACAGGACGGTTTGAACCGTATTTTGCAGTCCAGTGCGCGGATTCCGATGGTGGTCGTGATTGGCCTGCCCGTGCAGGCGGGCAACGCGCTGTATAACTGTGCCGCAGTATGCTATAAAGGGCAGTTGCTCGGTTTGGTGCCCAAGCAGAATATCCCCAATTACAGCGAGTTCTACGAGGTGCGTCATTTTACGTCGGGCGCTGGAATGCCCACACGCACGGTATCGCTGTGCGGGCAGTCGGTGCCGCTGGGCGTTGATTTACTGTTCCGCTGCCGCACAATGCCCGGTTTTGTGCTGGGGTGTGAAATCTGTGAAGATTTGTGGGTGCCGGTGCCACCGTCTGCGCGGCTGGCTGAGGCTGGCGCAACCGTGCTGGTCAATCTGTCGGCTTCCGATGAACTGATTGGCAAAGCTGCTTATCGCCGCCAACTGGTGTCCGGTCAGTCGGCACGGCTGGCGTGCGGATATGTCTATGCCGATGCCGGTCTGGGTGAGTCCACGCAAGACCTTGTATTCTCTGGGCATGACCTCATCTGTGAGAATGGAACCGTGCTGGCCGAGTCCGAGCGATTCACCACCGGTTTGATTGTATCCGAACTGGATATTGGGCGCTTGGTGCATGAGCGCCGCCGCATGAATACGTTTGCACAGTCGTCCGCGCCAATGACCGAAATCACATTCGACCTGCCCATGCACGATGTACGATTGACGCGCACATTTGCCAAAACGCCTTTTGTGCCCGACGACCGCGCCGATTTACAGGCGCGATGCGAGGAGATTTTGCATTTACAGGCGGTGGGCTTGGCGACCCGTCTGCGCCATACACGCGCCAAATCGGCGGTGATTGGACTGTCGGGCGGTCTGGATTCTACGCTTGCACTGATTGTGACCGTTCATGCGTTTGATATTCTGGGCTGGAAGCGCAGCGGGATACAGGCAGTTACCATGCCGTGTTTTGGCACGACCCGCCGCACCAAGTCCAATGCTGAGCAGCTCGCGGAAGCCTACGGCACAACCTTGCGCTGTGTGGACATCAAAGCGGCGGTCGAACAGCACTTTGCCGATATTGGGCATGACCCGGAACAATTAGATGTGACATTTGAGAACGCACAGGCGCGCCAGCGCACCTATATTTTGATGGACATTGCCAACCAGCAGGGGGGACTGGTCATCGGTACGGGTGATTTGTCCGAACTGGCACTGGGCTGGGCGACCTATAACGGCGACCATATGTCCATGTACGGGGTAAACGCATCCATTCCCAAGACGCTGGTACGCGATTTGACCGCGTTCGAGGCTTCGCGCGCGCCCGAACCCTTGCAGCGCGTGCTGCTTGACGTGCTGGGCACACCGGTTTCCCCCGAACTGCTGCCGCCCAAGGATGGCGAAATCAGTCAGAAAACCGAAGAACTGGTCGGCCCCTACGAACTGCACGACTTTTTCCTTTATTATATGCTGCGCTTTGGCTATCCGCCGCGCAAGCTGTACCGCATAGCGGTGCGGGCATTTGACGGCGTATACGAGCGGGCGATTATCAAAAAGTGGCTGGTAACCTTCATTCGCCGGTTCTTTATGCAGCAGTTCAAGCGCTCCTGTCTGCCCGACGGCCCCAAGGTGGGTACGGTTACATTATCGCCGCGCGGAGATTGGCGAATGCCGTCGGATGCGGTCAGTGAAATCTGGCTGAGGGAAGCTGAGAACTTAAATTGACTGTCAAGCGGGATAAATGACAGGTAAACCGGATAAATAAGCACAAAAAAGGACTTTTTACAGTAAAAAGTCCTTTTTTATTTGAAAAAATATTGCAAAATCGACATAAAATTACGGGCAAAATATAGACAGCATATCGGGCGCTATGGTACAATAAGCTAACAAAGAACGGTGACACAGGTACAGCCTGTTTTGCCGGAGATTGAAAAAGGGGGAAACCTGTATGCAGCAAAGAAATATTGTGCTTTGCATCGTCTTTTCTATCATCACTTGCGGTATCTATGCGCTGTACTGGATGATAAAGGTCAACGATGACATTAACATGCTTGCCAACCGCGAAGGCGCGTCGGGAGGCATGGTCATTTTGTTCAGTATCATCACCTGTGGTATTTATGGGTGGTATTGGCTGTATCAGATGGGCAAGGCAGTCGAGACCATACATATGAGATATAATGAGCCGTGTGGCAGCGCACAGATTTTGTATTTGGTGCTCGGTCTGTTTGGTTTGTCCATTGTTTCGATGGCGCTGATGCAGGACGAGGTCAATAACCACGTTAAGTAATGAAAGAACGTTTTTATACAATTTGTAAATGGGTGTGCCGGCTGCTTGCAGCCGGCTTGCTTTATGCGTGGGTGTGCCGCACGGTCGGGCGTCCCCTGATACCGTGTGTTTTTCATGCGCTGACCGGGTGGTATTGTCCGGGGTGCGGGGTGTCGCGGATGTGCTTGGCATTGTTGCGGCTGGACTTTGGCGCGGCGTTCTGCGCTAACAGGGCATTGTTTTTGCTGCTGCCCGTTGGGGGTGTGCTCGCGGTGCAAATGGCGGTGCGCTATGTGCGCACAGGGGAGCGCCAGCCGACCCACAGACAACAGAAAGTTTTGACTGGAATCTTGGTGCTGCTCGTCCTGTTTGGCGTGCTGCGCAATTTGCCAGTGTTTTCCTATTTAAAGCCCATTTAAGTCCGATTTTTGGCAAACGTCCGGTGAAAACCGGGCGTTTTTTTACAAGTATGTTTCATTTTTCCGGTGCTGCTTGTGAAACAGGTGTTCTCCCGTTATACTGGATATAAAGTTAAATTCTACCCTTTGGAGGTGTCGAATATGTTTTGGAAAGGATTGCGTACCCTGCTGGTATGCGGCGTGTTCGCCCTTTTGACGGTGGGTTCGGCATGGGCCGCTGCACCTGCGGGTTCGCTGTTCGCCGTGCCGCAAACCGGTATAGATGGGATAGAGCGCTGGGGGTATATGAACGAGTCGGGCAAGGTGGTCATCGACTGCGCATACGCGGCAGCCGAGCCCTTTGACGCATCGGGCGTGGCAGCGGTGTATAACAGCACCGGTCAAGCGGCGCTGATTGATGAAACCGGCAAGGTGTTGACCGGCTGGCAGGCAGCGCCGCAGGCGGTCGAGTATCAGGACGGTATCGCGGCGTTTCGGTATGCCGACTCTGCCGTGTATTTCCGCTCGAACGGCGCACGCATTGGCGCGTTTGACGGCGCGGTAGGTTTTCCGGCAGATGAGCGCGTGTGCGTGCGCACGGGCAAGGGAAGCGAAGCGCGGTATGGCTATGTCGATTTAAGCGGCACGTCGGTGATTGCGCCGGTGTACAAGGAGGCCGGACAGTTTGCGGGCGGCTATGCGCTGGTGCGCGATTTGCAGGGCAACTGCCATTTAATCGGCACAGATGGACGGGAAGTGGCGGCATTGCCGGCCGGAACCGACCCGGATGCGCTGACCATCTATAATGACAGCGTGATGATTTTGCACAACCGCGCCGAGAAATACGCACTGTATTCGGTCAAAGAGATGCGGTTTGTGACAACTTACGCATATGACGAGATGAAGCCGTTTGACAACAAATGTGCAATGGTGCGCGTGGGAACTGAATGGGGGCTGCTGACCGCAGACGGACAACAAGCCGTTGCGCCGAGTTATCCCTATATGAGTTATATGGGAGATGGATTGTACGCAGTACGCGGCGTGGACGCGGGCGCAGCAGTCATCGACGAGAGCGGCAAGACCATTTACCGTACCGACACCTATGCGGGCGGGTTCCAGACCTTCCGGTATGGGATTTCATGGCACGGTACGATGGAAGGTGACGTGGTGTTCTTTAATGCGTCGGGCAGTCTGAAAAAGACCGTGTCGGACATTGAAAACCCGGAAATCGTAGCTTCGACCGTGGCGCGGGTACAGCGCGATGGCAGAGCACAGTATATCAATATTTACAATGGTCGTACCTTATATGACAATGAACGCGCGTACACGCTGGACGGCGGCATCCAGGTCACCAGTGAGAGCTACGAAAAGTATTTGGGGATGCGCGACGACGGCACCGAATACGGCTGGCACATTGAATACCCGCGCATATCGGGCATGAAAGATGAAGCGGTACAGACGCGCATCAATGACAGTATCCGTGCCTTTTTCACGGCAGGGCCGGGCGGTCAGAACAGCCAGATTGCACTGACGGCTACCTATGGGTTGTCGGTGGAGAATGGGGTACTGGTCGTTTGGGCGAGTGGTATCAGCGACTTGGGCGAAGCGGCGACTATCTGGGATACATCGATTGGGCTTGACCTCAAGACCGGCACGCGCTACACGGTCGAAAACGACCTGTTCAAAGAGAATGTCGTAGAAGTAACCAGTAAGCTGTTACCGCAGGGCACACCGTATTACGGTTCTCCGCGCATGGATAAGAATGGCGTGACCTTTTTCCGGCATCATCCGGCGAGCGGGATGGCATTGCCGTATACCGAGAGCCTGCACCTGACCTTTGACCAGTTGGCCGAAGCAATCAATTTTGACAGCGCGTGTTACCGGGCGTTGACCGGCTTCACCGGAACGGTTTATGCCGACGTGCCATACCAGCATTGGGCCTTTTCCTATGTGGCACAGGTGGCAGAGCGCGGGTTAATGACCGGCGACGAAACCGGCTTCCGTCCGGACAGCCCGATTTTGACCAGTGAAGTGTGTGCGGCAGTCGCGCGCGTGCTCGAACTGCCCGACGGCACAATGCCGGGGATAGACGAGGATAAATGGTACGCGGGCGAACTGGGCGCGGTGTATGAAGCCGGATTGCTCGACGGGTTTGACGTGTATTGGTTTGACCCCGAAGCGGTGATGAACCGCGCCGACGCCATGCAGCTTTTAGCCAATGTGTTGACCATGCAGAAACGCGCGGGCACTGACATGAGTGCAAACGAAGTGATGAGCCAGATTTCCCACTTTCCCGACGTAGACCGGATTCCGGAGAACCGCCGCCGCGCGGCAGCAATCTGTGTGCGGTCTGGCTTGGTGCAGGGCGACGAAAACGGCTTACGCCCGTCCGATGCGTTCACCCGTGCAGAGTTTGCAAAAATCCTGCTGTCGATTGCGGACGAGGATAAATGAGAAGATAAAAACAAAAACCCGACGGAAAAATAATCCGTCGGGTTTCTGTTTGTGCTGGGGAAATAGGGGAAAGGACACCCGCAAGGGGTGTCCTTTCTTTAAGCTAGAATAACAATATTATTGGTTATTCTTCTTACAATTATGCACCTACTGCAGGACCGCCAACCACTAAGTCGTAAGCCGCATACAGGCCAGAACCTGCAAATTTAACAGAGACATAATCGCCTGCCGTTAAATCGTCTGTTAAGGTCAGCTTGATTTTATCAGTGCCTTCCTTTACTACAGCAGTAACTGCGTTAGACGAACCCGTGTTGGAATCGTCAATTAAATTGCTGTCAGACATTGCAGTAAAGAAGGCTGTTTTAGTACCAGCATTTACTTCAGCAACGAGCTTGTCGATTTCCTCCTCAGACAAACCAAGGTCGATGATGACATCCTTTTTGCCAGTGCCACTAACAACACTGGTAATTTCGAACTTAGACAGGGTCTGCTTGGCAATGGTGATGTTGCCAGTAAGAGCCACAGTTGCGTTGGTTAGAGTAACTGTGTTGAATACATCGGATGCTGTTACCTTCGTTCCTGCGTTGAAGATAACATCGCTGGTGAACAGACCTTCCAACGTGCAGGTAATGGTCTTGCCGTCCTCGTCCAGAGATACATTCAGCAGTTTTACGTCTGCACCATCAACAAACAGATTGCTAGCGCCGGAGGACTTGATGGTCCATTTGCTCTTGTCTGCAATCTCCTTCTTTACCTCGTCATTGGTAATAGCCTTATCCAAAGTCAAGGTCAGAACGGTCGGATTGGTTACATCGTAGGAACCGCTAACGGTAATATCCATTTGCTGGATAGTAACGGTGCAATCAACATGGTCTGCTGCACCACCTGCCGGAGTTGTTACTGTCTTGTCGTATACAGTAAATTTCACTGGATCAGAAGCCTTCTTGTCATTGAGCGCAGATGCAGGAATCTCAACATTACCAGTTGCAGCATTCCACTTGATACCCAGGTCCTTTACATCTGTCGAACCAGTTGTCTCCTTAACATCGACATTTGCCCAATCGACGTTGCTAATTGCAGGTGTATAGATGAAGGTTTGGCCATCTTCCATAGCCTGAATCTTATAGGTAGTCGGTGTACCTGCTGCAAAGTTGTTTGTGGTACCCAGCTTACCAACAGTAACGGTCTTGCCACCAATGGTAATGGTAATTGTCTTGTTGCTAAGCGAAGTCCAGTCGGCAACGGTCTTGCTGGTTAACTTGTAACCACCATTCAGAATATCTTCAGAAACGTTCAAATCCTTAAGCGCTCTGCCATCAATTGTTACAGTGACATCGGGGTCGTCCAAGCCAGTAACTTCCTTACCTTCCGAATCGGTTGCCGTTAACTCAAGGGTACCATTACCACTGCCAGAAACCTTAACCGCAATGTTAGCAACTGTGTTAGCAGTAGCGGAGCCGCCTTCGGTCGAGCCGTCTTCCTTGTCAGCGGTAACGGTGGTAACATAGCCGCTGAATTCGATGCCCTTAACGGTAGAACCAGCAATGATGTTGGTAGTAGCCGGAGTCAGAGCAACGCTTACCTGGTCGTTGATTGCTACGGACTTATCGAAGCTAACTTCGTAAACACCGTCGGTAGCGGTCTGCTTGAAGCCGGTGATGGTAGCAACCTGACCGTTGACCTTAATCTGGATATCGTTCTTGGTCAGGGTGTCAACGCCGTTCTCAACCTTTGTTACGCCGTCAGTGACATACAGTGCGCCATAAGTAGAGTTGGAAGCTGCGTAAATATATACGGTATTCGGGTTCTTCGCAGCAACTTCACCAGTCGGGAGCATCTGATAATCGCCGCCCGTGCGCGGAGCTGCAAAGCCGAGAGCGTCAACAGTCCAAATCTTAGCCTGGCCGTCGGTAACTTCAACAACCAGTGCACCAATGGTGTACTGCTTGCCAGCACCATTCAGACCATAGATGGTGTACTTGCCGCTTGCAGTCTTCGGAATGGTTACGGTGTTATCGGTGTAAACCTTTGTGCCTACACCACCAGCATCATCACCAATCTTCCAGTCAGCAGTTACGTCATTGCCATTTGCATCAATAACCTGAACGCCAGACAGAATGTTGGCAGTAATATTGTTATCAACAACAACTGCGGTCAACTTAACATTCGTGCCAGCCTTTGTTTCGCTAATCGGTTTGTTGTTGGTATCGGTCAGGCTAACAACTGCAACATCTGTTGCGTCAGTTTCATCGAACGAATCGTTGAATGCGTAAACAGCAGCAACGTCGCCATTGTTCTTGCGTGCGATATCAGCAACTTCGTAGGAGTCCTTGGTGTTCTGGTTGTCGATAGAGGAAGCTTCGATAACAGTGTAATCCTCGCCGGCAGTAATCACCGGAGTACGCTGGAAGCCATCTACAACGGTCAGCTGAGTACCAGCATAGTTCTTGTCGCCACGGGTTGCAGCGCCGTCGATGGAGTAGAAAGTTGCGTCATCAGCAAACGCATCATTGGTCTTTGCGAGGTTCTCCGGTACAGAGTACAGGTTGTCGCTGTCTGCATAATACTGCTTTGCAATGTAAACATTGGAACCAGCGCTCGTGGCTCTGCCATCGTTGAACATGTAGTTAATCGACTTGTTGGTAGCACCCAGCGTGATGTTACGCGATACGGTGTAGTAGTGACCCTTCAGCTCGTTGTCGGCAGATTTGTTCAAGAAAGTAACCTTGGTCAGATTACCGTCTGCATCGGTAACGATTTCTGCGTAAGCAGCGCCATCTTCCAGATACTTGTCAAGATTTGCACCGTCGAACAGGTTGGTAGCAACCGTTGCAGACGGATTATCAATCGAAATATCATTCACACCATTATAAGCCTTAACGATATCGCCGAAGTCAACCTTCTTTGCAGAAGTAATGGTCTTGTTCTCGCCGCCGAATGCACCGGTCAGTTCAACATACTTGCCATCGGTCGAGTTTGCATAAGTAACGTTGGTAACCAGACCAATCTTGGTGCTGCCAGCGTTAAACTTGTTGAAGTCCTCCACGCCAAGGATAGCAGCAGATGCCTTACCATTGCTGTCGATGTCAGCGATAAAGGTGTTCACAAAGTCGTCACCAGCGGCGTTATTGTTTGCACCCAGCCAGGTCTGTGTACGAGTAGAGTTAGCGACCTTGTTGTCCAGATATGCTGCGTCAGTGTCATCGGTACCTGTGCCAAACTTTTCGATATCCGGAATGTCGGATTGCTTCACAGCCAGAACATCGTCTGCGTCTACAAAGTAGTCATTGCCATTCGTCTGAATATAACCATCATTGGTAGTAGTCATCTTCAAGCCATTGTTTTGTGCACTGTCAGAGTTCGGCTTAACTGCAAAGATTACGTCTGCATCTTCCAGAGAAGCAACATACTTACCATCTGCATCAATCAGGCGGTCTGCATCTGCATCGTAGCTGTAATTGCTAGCATTGATATTGGATGCCATGCGGTACTGTGTAACTGCACCACTGGTATCCTTGGTGAAGCCGATAACCGAGGTCATCTTTGTGATTTGACCATCTTCGTTGGTCCAGTACTTGTAAACCTGACCAACCATTGCGCCATCGGTCAACTTACGGTCATTGGAAGTACCATTGATAGTTGCAGTAGCAGTCAGTTCAACACCCTTCAGGTGCTTGTTGTCAGCTGTCAGCAGGTCAACCTTTGCCAAACCGCGGCTCGACAATACGTCGCTGCCAGACTTGGTGTCCAGAACCATTGCATAGCTTGCTCTGTCAGTGGTGTAGTCAGAGTAAACGATGAAGCCGTTGCGGTTCAGGTACAGGTCAAAATCAACGCCTACTTCTTCGCTGTTGAAGTCACGGTACTTTGTCGGGTTTGCCGGAACAATAACGTCGTTTTCTTCAACGTTTTCAGCAACCTTGATATCCTCATCATCGAAGGTCAGGGTCAGGCCGTCCTTGGTCGAAACCTTATCCAGCGACTTGGACTCTGCGTCAATAACGGAAACGGTTGCGGTAACAACTTCATCACCGTCGAACTTCGAGGTGTAAGTAACTTCGAGGATGTCGCCTTCTTCGATGCCGTCCGGAACTTCATAGGTAACCTTGATGGTCTTACCAGCAGCATTCTTACCCATGTCGTTCGAGTCGTCCAGCTTCCAAGTATCCTTAACGGAATCCTGGGACTCTTCCCAAGACTTGCCAGCAACCTTCATAGAAGAAACGGTCATGCGCTTGGAAGAAACAGACTCAACCTTGAAGTAACGAGCCTCGTCAACAACTACCCAATCAATATCCTTGTCGCCGTCCCAGTCCATCAGCTGGTACTGAGCACCGTCACGAACGTTCAGAGCAGCCTCAACCTTGGAATCGCTATCCATCTTGGACTCGCCGTTGTAGTTCTTTGCAACGAACAGCTGACGGTAACCGCCAACACCAACTTCTACATGCTGTGCGTTTGCTGCTACGGAATCCAGTTCAAGAGAGGTCTCGTCATCCAGAACGATGGTGCCGTTGTCGTCCTTGGAGTCTGCCATGGACGGATTGTAGTCGAACTTGGTCTGACCCTTTACGGTCTTGATGGCCTTAATCGTCCAGTTGTCAGAGTAAACGAACTTATCTTCGCCCTTCTTCCAAGTAGCTTCACCGTGGCTGCCTTCACCCCACAGCTCTACCTGATAGCCCTTAACGGACTCTGCATCGCCCTCGTACTTGAAGGAGTATGCCTTATAAGCATTCTTCTCTTCAGAGTTATACAGGTCGGTGGTGTCGTCATCAATCGGGTAAGCCAGAATGTGGTCTTCCTCAGCCGGGTCAGCGCCGATAACGACCCAAGTATGGGCCTTACAGTTGGTCAGCTCAGCAGTCTCATCGTTGCTGTCGTTCTTCTCCCACTCGCCTACTGCTGCCTTGGTCAGATCCCATACAGACTCTGCCAGAGTGGGGTATACTTCCACAGAGCTGCCGTGGGTAGTGTTAACCAGCATTGCGCCGCGTGCATAGTCTGCAAACATTGCGTTATAAATAACTTGTGCATCCTCGCCGCGCAGTGCGTCGGTCGATGCTACCATGTTTACATCATCCAGCAGGCCGATTGCCTGTGCGTTCGACATGTACGAGAACGGATAACCCTGGGTCATGTCCGGGGTCTCGTAACCCATTG
>NZ_CALWJM010000033.1 GCF_944381005.1 uncultured Butyricicoccus sp.
GTCGTACCCATGCAGGCAATTTGTGCCAGGCGTTCTATGGGCACTTCACCAGCGTAATGATCACTCAGATAGGCCGCGACGGTTTGAATCCGTTCCAAATCCTGAGAAGCCAGTTTGTGATCTGAAACTGAACGCTTTTTTTGATATTCAACCACAAGAGAGAGCGCCTCGGCTACCTTGCTCTCATAATAGAGTTTGGCTGCAATTCCGGTTCCACGGTACTCCCGCACTGTGCAGGCCAGATCGGTAACCTGCTCACAGGCCCGTTTCCGTTCTGGGGTTGCCACATCCTCCGGCCAGTAGCGAACGCCTCCGTCCGCTGTGATCCGGCAAAGGGGGAGACCATCCCACTCCACAGGAAGCAATTCATCCTGTTCCGGCTGCGGAGTGAATCCCTCACGGTGAAGAGCGGTGCGAAGCTCCTGAAAAAACTGTTCTTGATTCATTTACTACCTCCTGATATTTAGTGCCCTTTTTGAAATTGCCTGAAAACGAAAAAGGGCGCCAACCTATTGGTCCATCACGACCAACAAATTGACGCCCCAAACTTTGTGTATTCTATTGGCAGAAAAATAGCGCCCTTTTTGAAGCATCAATTTTCAAAAAGGGCGCTACATGGTTTCTGGTGTTGCCAACCTTCGAGAAGAGGGGGTTCGAATCCCACCAGTTAGGGGGAAACAGCGGTTGGCATCTATGGAATCATCCGTAAATTTTCGAGCTGAAAAAGCCCGGAAACGGTTGATGCCACTGGCTTTTCGCCAGTGGCATCTATACCGTTTTGATTTTATGGTGGCTCATCGGGGATTCGAACCCCGGACACCCTGCTTAAAAGGCAGGTGCTCTGCCGACTGAGCTAATGAACCGTGTTGGCTGGGACGGCTGGACTCGCTTTTCCTGCGGGAAAAGCCACGGCGGTTGTAACATGCCACCGGCATGTTCCTAAGAGCCGCCTTTCGAGTCTTTGTAAGTGCAAAGAAAAAGTGGCTGGGACGGCTGGACTCGAACCAGCGAATGGAGGAGTCAAAGTCCTCTGCCTTACCGCTTGGCTACGCCCCAAGATAGAAAAGCGGGCGTCAAGCCCTCTTATGGACAATGCGCTGCTTTGGCAGCGCATTGTCAAGGGTTTTCAATGGGGTGAGTGATGGGAGTCGAACCCACGGCCTTCAGAGCCACAATCTGACGCTCTAACCAACTGAGCTACACCCACCATAGAAACGAAGAGAAAATGCGGGGTATTTGTTTTCCCGGTATCATGCCGGTGAAAAAATGGCACGCCAGGAGGGATTCGAACCCCCGGCCTACTGCTTAGAAGGCAGTTGCTCTATCCGACTGAGCTACTGGCGCATAGGTGAATTCCCTTCACTGGGGACAGTCTAAGGTAGTTCCCGATTGCAAAAGAATCAATGGAGCGGGTGATGGGAATCGAACCCACGTGTTCAGCTTGGAAGGCTGACATTCTACCATTGAACTACACCCGCGGGTCACCTGAGACTATTACATTATATCTATTTATAGGGGAAATGTCAAGCATTATTTTTACAATTTTGAGAAAAGAGTAAAAGCAAAAGAAAACCGCCCCAAAAGGCGGTTTTCTTGGGTTTAAATGGTCTGAATGTGGATGCCGCTGTCGTCTGCGGTGACATGTGCACCGGCAAGCGGTGTGTCGCAGGCGCGAATGATTTCGGCAGCCAGCGCGTTTTCGACATCCTTTTCGATAAGGCGGCGCAGATTGCGCGCACCATATTTGATAGAAAAGGCTTTGTGGGTGAGATAGGACACCAGCGAATCGTCCCAGCTCAGGCGGATGCCGCGCACGGCAACCGATTCTTTGAGCTGACCGAGCAAAATTGCGCAGATTTTGCCGAAGTCCTCTTCGGTGAGTTGGTTAAAGGCAATGATTTCATCAATGCGGTTGAGGAATTCCGGACGCATGATGTCCTCAAGCGCCTTGATGGCGCGTTCCTTGCCCATGTCGCTGACCGTGCCGCCGAAGCCCAGCGAAGCGGTTTTGTGCTGCGAACCGGCGTTGGAGGTCATGACAATGACCGTGTTTTCAAAGTTGACCTGACGGCCGTGGGCATCGGTGATGCGTCCATCGTCCAGAATTTGCAGTAAGATATTGAGAATATCAGGGTGTGCCTTTTCGATTTCGTCGAGCAGGATGACCGAATACGGACGGCGGCGGATTTTTTCGGTGAGCTGACCGGCTTCGTCGTAGCCGACATAGCCCGGAGGCGAGCCGATGAGACGGGAAACCGCGTGTTTCTCCATGTATTCGGACATATCCAGTCGGATGAGCGATTCAGGCGAATCGAACAGGTCGTCGGCGAGCACCTTGACCAGCTCGGTTTTGCCCACACCGGTGGGGCCGACGAACAGGAACGACACCGGCTTACGCTTGGGCGAGATACCGGCGCGCGAACGGCGGATAGCCGTGCAGATGGACGTGATGGCTTCATCCTGCCCGATGACGCGCTTTTGCAGGCGTTCTTCCATGCCATTTAAGCGGTTCAACTCCTGTGCCTGTACGCGCGAAGCCGGGATACCCGTCCACAGCTCGATAACGCCTGCGAGGTGCTCGGCGTCCAGTGTGGGTGCCGGATGGCCGCGCAGTTCATCCAGACGGTTTTGAATCTGCAATTCACGCGAGCGAAGATTAGCCATTTCGGCATAAACCGCTTCGTCTTGGGTTTCCTGAAGCAGGTCATCCTGTTTGGCGCTGATGCCGTCCAGTTCATCCTGAAGGGCGGGAATTTCGCTGATAGCCGGTTCTTCGAGGTTGAGACGCGAACACGCTTCGTCGATAAGGTCAATGGCCTTGTCGGGCAGATAGCGGTCGGTGATATAGCGTTCGGACAGTACGGCGGCTAGGCGGCAGATTTCGTCCGGAATGGTTACGCCGTGGAAGGTTTCGTAATAGGAACGAATGCCTTTCAGCATTTCAATGGTTTGTTCAATCGAGGGTTCGTTGATGGTGACCGGCTGGAAGCGGCGCTCCAGTGCGGCATCCTTTTCGATGTATTTGCGGTATTCGGCAAAGGTAGTGGCACCGATGACTTGAATTTCACCGCGAGACAGAGCGGGTTTGAGGATGTTTGCGGCGTTCATCGCGCCTTCGGAGTCGCCCGCACCCACGATGGAATGCACTTCGTCGATGACAAGAATAATATTGCCCAGCTTTTTGACCTCATTGATAAGCCCCTTGACGCGGCTTTCAAACTGACCGCGGAATTGGGTGCCCGCGACCAGCGCGGTCAGGTCGAGCAGATGGACTTCTTTGCCGCGCAGTTTATAGGGGACGTTGCCCGAAGCGATGCGCATGGCAAGCCCTTCCGCAACAGCGGTTTTACCGACGCCCGGTTCACCAATCAGACACGGGTTATTTTTTTGGCGGCGGTTGAGAATCTGGATGACGCGGTCGGTCTCCTGTTCGCGGCCAATGATGCGGTCAAGACGGCCTTCGCGTGCCTTGCGGGTCAGGTCGTCACAGTAATTGTCTAAATACTTGCGCTTTTTCTTCTTTTCCTTTTTGTCTGCGCTGGTATCGTTTTTCTTTTCGGTGCGCAGGAAGGGGAAGGGGAAGGACGACGAATGGCCATCGCCTTCATCGTCTGCGCCGTCCTCATCGGCTTCGTCGGACAGACCTTCCTCGTCCTCATCTTCCAAATCCGGGCCGGCAGGCATGAGGGAGCCGAGGTCTTCCAGCGAATTGATTTCTGATGAGAGCATATCCAGTGTTTCATCGTTCAGGCCCATCTGTTCCATCATCTGGTCAAGGGGCTTAATGCCGAGCTGACGCGCACACTTGAGGCATAGACCTTCCTGAGTTGGGTTGTCGGTGTTATTGGGGTCCATTTTGGTAATGAATATGACCGCCACGTTCTTGCCGCAGCGGGAACACAGGGGCATCTGCATGGTAGTAAAATCTCCTTATAGAATGGGAAAATAGTCGAGCAGGCTGCGCAGCAGCACGGTATGAGAAATGCGTTCGGGGCTGAGAGCGCCGAGCGCGGTGAACAAATCGGGGCGAATGAGGTGGGCGAACCAGAGCAGCAGCAAAACGGCTGCCAATCCGCCCGCCAGCCCGATGGCAGCGCCCGCCAGCCGGTTGAGCCAGCCGAGGGGCGGGAAGCGGGTCAGTAGATGCAGGCTGTGCGAGATAAGCGACAGCACAGCCGAAAGCACAAACAGAAAAATCATGGACAGCAGGGCAAAAGCGATGCTTTCGGCCATGGTCTGCACGGCTTGGGTGGCAGGAATCTGCAATTTCTCCAACACGCCTGCGATTTCGGGCGACTGCGCGATTTGATAGGAGAAGGCGTGCCCCATCGTGGGGGTAACGACCGAGCTGGCGAGCGCGGGCGCAAACAGTTTGGCAAGCCAGCACGCGCCCAGTACCACGGCGATACGGCCGACCAGATGAATGAGCGTGTGAATCAAGCCACGCCGTGCACCGTTGAGCGTGCTCCAGAGCAGGAACAGCAGTACAATCAGGTCGGGTAGGTTGAGGATACCCGGCCAAAAATCAGACAAGGGTTGAGTCATCGGTAAAGTCCTCCGAAAGCGCGGATGATTTGGTCACGCGCTGGGCATATTTGGAATAGAACAGCCATGCGCCGCCGTCCTCGGTCAGCATCACGCGCTGTGCCGCGCCCGCACTGGTGCATTTCCAGTCGGGGCGAAGCGAGTTGTTGTAGACGTACAGACCGGAGGTAGTGAGCACACCGAGCTGGCCGCCCGCATAGGACAGGCTTTCGGGTGCGCTGGGCAGGTCTAAAGACGCTTTGGCCTCGCCCGACTTGTCATAGCGGGTGATGGTCGCGCGGGCATCGCCCGACCAGGAGCGCTGCGCAAGGATGTAGCTGTCTGTGTCGAACGCGAACCCTAGCAGGTCACTGGCGGTATAGGTGGTGTGGGAGGTCTGCTCACCGCGCCGGTGCGCGGTAAAGGCGGCCTTGTCGGAGATGGCAACGACGTTGCTGTCGTCTAACCATTGAACGGTATAGCCCACGACCGCGCCCAAGTTGACGCTTGCGCGTACTTCACCGGCATCCATGTCGAAAAATTGCAGACTGGATTCAAGCTGTGCGCCGTTCTGTTGAAAGACCAGTGCGCACAGATGGGTGCCGGAGGGCGAAAGCGCGGCATCCTGTACATAATAATCGGGGGTGCGCCAGCGCCAAATATGATGGTCTTCCTCGCGGGAGGACGCACTGTAAACCGTGACCGCACTTTTGTAGCCGGTCTCATCGGTGACGACCACAAAGTTATCACCCGAACCGATGGAAGCGGTACGGATGGGGGAAGTCAGTTTGAGTGAAAAAAGCTGGGTGAGCGTCGAGCAGAAGGAAAAGTCATAAGCACCGCGGTCGTACACCAAAACATAGTTGTTGTTGGTGTCGATGACGGGCGAAGCGTAACTCAATGCGGTTTTCTGCTGGCTGACGTCGCCAAGCTGAAGAATGTGCAGGGCTTCGTCGTCCACGACGGCAAGTGATGAGCCTGCGGGACGGACGACGGTTGCCGATTGGGTGGGATAGTCAATCACGCCATCGCGTTCGGCGTTTGGGCCGAGCGCGTTTGCGATAATTTGGAAGGTCTGGCGCAGGGAGGAAGGTGCGAACAGGGTAAAGTTTACGGCTGAGAACAACACGATGCTGATAAGCAGCAGCCAGCCCACCAACGAGCGCAGCCGGGTCAACCGGCGCAATTTGAGGCTTTCGGCCTGACGCAACACCTGTTTGCGTTTTTTAGCCGAACGCGGGAACGGTACAAGATTTTTCTTTTCCGGCACCGGTATGCCCTCCTCTCTCTCATTATAGTAGTGTAACACACTTTCAGACCGGGGGTGTGAATAAAAAATAAAATAATTGGTCAGTCGGCAAGATGGAAGCCATCCAGTTCGGGCGTGTGGCCGTACCACAGGCGGTTCATAAACAGGCCGCAGGCGGGCAGCGTGGGGCCAGCCTGTTCGCGGTCGCATGACGCCAGAATACGGGCGACATCTTCGGGCGCGAACTTGCCGCTGCCGACATAGAGCAGCGTGCCCGAAATCGCGCGTACCATGTTGTACAAAAAGCCGTCGCCGCACACGCGAATCCGAATCAAGCCGTCAGCGTTCTGGTCAACCTTGCACCAGAAGATGGTGCGCACGGTCGATTTGACCGGCGTGCCCACCGAGCGCACGGCGTTAAAATCGTGCTTGCCGACAAAATACTGTGCACCGGCCTGCATCCGAGTCGGGTCGAGCGGGTAAGCGTAGCGGTACGCGCGGTCGGTCAAAAAGGGGTCGCGCATTTTGGATGGATAGACGTAGTAGGCATATTCTTTTTTGGTGCAGTCAAACCGCGCGTCGAAATCGTCAGGCACGCGCACGGCTCCGTTGACCGCGATATCTTCGGGCAGTTGTGCGCCCAGCGCCAGCGGCAGGCGGTCAAGCGGAATCCGGCAATCGGCTTTGAAGTTTGCGACATAGCGGCGGGCGTGTACGCCCGCGTCGGTGCGCCCGACACCTGATAAATAGGTATCGCAGCCCAACAGCTTGTTAATGGCTTGCGTGACCGTCTCCTGAACCGAAGCACCGTTTTTTTGCACCTGCCAGCCGTGATAGGCGGTGCCGACATAGGACAGCGAAAGGGCAATATTCATGTGCTCACCATCCAAACCGGCTTATCACGATGATAGCGGCGAACAATACCACCGAAACCGTACCCGCCAGCACGTCCACACGACCAAACTTCATTTGTTTCATGCGGGTGCGGCCAACATCGCCGCGGTACAGGCGACATTCCATTGCAATCGCCAGTTCATCGGCACGGCGGAACGCCGAGATAAACAGCGGCACCAGAATGGGCACCATAGCGCGGGCGCGCTGAATCAGGCTGCCCGATTCAAAGTCAGCGCCGCGAGCTTTTTGAGCGGCAATGATTTTTTCGGTTTCTTCAATCAGCGTGGGGATAAAGCGCAGCGCAATCGACATCATCATGGCAAGCTCATGCACGGGCAGATGAATCTTTTTGAACGGGGAAAGCAGCATTTCCAGCCCGTCGGTCAGTTCAATGGGTGACGTGGTGTAGGTCAGCATGGACGTACCGATAATGAGCAGCAGGATACGCAGTACCATTAAGATGGCGACGCGGATACCTTGGTCGGTGATGTGTAGGAAACCCCAGCCCCACAGTTCATTACCGGGGGTGTAGAATAGGTTTAGGATGGCGGTGAACGCCACGATAAACACGACCGGTTTGAGGCCGCGCACGACCATACCGGGCTGAATGCCGGAAATTTTGATGACCGAAAAGATGTAGAGCGCCAGAAGCGCGTAAGAGATGGGGCCGGAAGCCAAAAACAGGGTGACAATCATCGCGATGACCAAAACCAGCTTTAAGCGGGGGTCAACGCGGTGTACGATGCTTTTGCCGGGAAAATACTGTCCAATCGTGATATCTCTGAGCATTTATTTTCCCTCCTTGCACGCGCGAATGGCTTTGACCGCGTCGGCAACCGTATAGATAGACGGGTCAAGGTCGAAGCCGCGCTGATTGAGGGCGCGAATGACCTTGGTGATTTCCGGAATATCCAGTCCGGCGCGGGTGATTTCGTCGGCGTGGGCGAACACCTCGCGCGGCGTGCCGCACAGCATGACGTGAGAATTGTTCATAACCAACAGGCGGTCGGCCATGCGCGCAATATCTTCCATCGAGTGCGAGACAATCAGGATGGTTGCACCCGAACGGGCGTGATAGTCCTGAATCTGGGCTAAAATCTCATCGCGTCCCGCCGGGTCAAGTCCGGCGGTCGGCTCGTCCAAAATGAGCACCTGCGGGCGCATGGCGATAACACCGGCGATGGCAACGCGGCGTTTCTGACCGCCCGACAGGGCAAAGGGCGAGTGACCGGCAAGCGCCGGGTCAAGCCCGACAAAATCCATGGCTTCGCGCACGCGTTTTTCGACTTCGGAAGCCGAAAGCCCCATGTTCTGCGGGCCGAAGGCGATATCTTTGGCAATGGTTTCTTCAAAGAGCTGGTATTCGGGGTACTGGAACACCAGACCGACGGCAAAGCGGGTCTTGCGTTCACAGCGGCCTTTTTCGTCCCAGATGGAGTGGCCGGACAGCAGCACCTCGCCGGAAGTGGGCTTGAGCAGCCCGTTAAAATGTTGAATCAAGGTGGATTTGCCCGAACCGGTGTGACCGATAACGCCCAAAATCTCACCTTTTTCGACTTGAATATTGACGTGGTCGAGCGCGACGCGCTCAAAGGGAGTACCTGCGCCATACACTTGGGTCAGGTCTCTCGTTTCTAAGATGTAAGACATGAAAAATTTTCGCTCCTCAGTTGGCTGCGTCGGGGCGCAGGTATCGGGCTAGGATGTCCGCACATTCATCGACGCTTAAAGCGTCAATGGGCAGGTCGGAACCAAGCTGATTGTTCAGGTCGAACAGTACTTCGATGGTTTGGGGCACGGTCAGGCTTGCCGCGCGCAGCGCATCGACCTGTGTAAAGATTTCGCGCGGAGTGCCCTGCATGAGCACCTTGCCGCGGTGCATGACGACAACGCGCTGGGCTTGTACGGCTTCATCCATGTGGTGTGTGATGAGCACGACGGTGATACCCAAGCGGGAATTGAGGTCACGAATGACGCGCATGACCTCGCGGCGGCCAGCCGGGTCAAGCATGGCGGTGGGTTCGTCAAAGACCACACAGCGCGGCATCATGGCGATAACACCGGCGATGGCGACGCGCTGTTTTTGACCGCCCGACAGCTTGTGCGGGGCGTGGCGGCGAAATTCGTACATGCCGACCGCTTTGAGGGCGTCGTCCACGCGGCGGCGGATTTCCATGGGGGGAATCCCCAGATTTTCCAGCGCGAATGCGACATCTTCTTCGACGACCGTGGCGACGATTTGGTTGTCGGGGTTTTGGAACACCATGGCACAGGTTTTGCGGATATCATACAGGCGTTCGGGGTCGCGGGTGTCCATAGAGTCAATATAAACCGCACCGCCAGACGGCAAACGAATGCCGTTGAAGTGGCTGGCGAGGGTGGATTTACCCGAACCGTTGTGACCGAGCACGGCGACAAACTCGCCGCGGGCAATGGACAGGTCAACGCCGTCAAGGGCAATTTTCTTTTCCCCCTCGGCGGACGGGTAGATATAGGTCAGCGCTTCGGTTTTGATGATTTCAGACATATCAGGCAGTCCTTCCTGAACTTTTAGAATAGGTTATCGCGCGGCGATATAGCGCGCCGACGAGCCGCAGGGCAGTACAAGACCGGTCGAAGCGACGGGCAGGCCGATTTCCTGTGCGTCCACCCGACCGGGGTGACGCGGTACGGCGGTGGTTCCTAATAAGTAGGCCATGACCGAGGGGGCAAGGCCGGTGGAATAGCTGGAGATGAGCACGAAAAGCGGCTGGTCGGACAAAAGCTGCATGGTCAGCGCCACGAAGTCGGCTACATCCTCCTCGATTTTCCAGGTTTCGCCGCCCGGCCCACGCCCATAGCTGGGCGGGTCCATGATAATGGCGTCATAGCGGCGGCCGCGACGGATTTCGCGCTGCACGAACTTTTTGCAGTCGTCCACAATCCAGCGGATGGGGCTCGATTCCAGACCGGACGAGGCCGCGTTTTCGCGTGCCCATTGGGTCATGCCCTTGGAGGCATCGACATGGCACACCGAAGCGCCGGCAGCGGCAGCGGCTAAGGTTGCGCCGCCGGTGTAGGCGAACAGGTTGAGCACGCTGACCGGCCGACCGGCTGAACGCACTTGTTCCATAATAAAATCCCAGTTGACCGCCTGTTCGGGGAACAGGCCGGTGTGTTTAAAGGCCATTGGTTTGAGTTGGAAGGTCAATTCCTTATAAGAGATGGCCCACTGTTCGGGTAAACGGCGGATTTCCCACTTGCCGCCGCCCGAAGAAGAGCGGTGATAGACCGCGTTTGCGCGGTTCCAAAAGCGGTCGGATTCGGTGCGGGGCCAGATGGCCTGCGGGTCGGGGCGCTGAAGCATCTGGTTGCCCCAGCGTTCGAGCTTCTCGCCGCCGCCGCAGTCGAGCACCTCGTAGTCGCTCCACTCATTTGCAATCCACATTTGTTGTTTTCCTCCATTGGCAACGGCGGTTTTCGGGCAAGAACGCCCCAATTCACAAAGGTTTTGAAACAGCCGATAGTTTAACTCTTACATTGTATCACCAAACCGCCCCCGGCGCAATTCCAAACCCGAACCAAAAACCGCCAGATACATAGCCGGATTTTCGGGCAAAAAAACCAGTGGCCTGTGCGAAAAATGCTGGTTTTGCGCGAGAGACGGTTGCAAGATGGGGCAAATCCTCGTATAATGGAGAAAAAACCATGCGCGTGTCGCGCATGACTATGAGGGAAGAGCAGATGAAAAAATACCGTTCTGGACGCTGGATAGGCTTTCGACCGGCTGCAAAAAGTTATACCGGTGAGCGCTATACCGGCCGAAAGCGGCAGCGCGGCCCGGTGCTGCGGGTTTGGCGCCTGCGCTGGCTGACGCTGTTGGGGCTTGTGCTGGCCGGATTGTGCGCGGGCGTGTGCAGTCTGATGTTAGCCCCCGGCACCTATGGACAGGCAATGTTTGATAGCTATTTTGCGCACCCGGCAATTTTGGCGCTCAATTTGGTGCCGCCTGTACTGCTGGTGCTGTTTTTGTGGTTTTTGTTCAAGCGGGCATGGTTGGCCGCTTTGTTGGGCTGCGGCGCAGTCACGGCGCTTTCGGCAGCCAATTACTTTAAAATTATGTTTCGCGATGACCCGCTGACCGCGGCTGACCTCAATCTTGCCGCCGAAGGCCTCAACATGGCCGAACACTATGTCAGCGCCGTCGGGCGGGAAGTGTTGATTGCCGTGGGTGTACTGGCGGCCGCCGTGCTCATTTTGGCGGTCGTGTGCCGGGCGCGTCCGGCGCGCACTTGGAAAGGGCGGCTTGTAGGCGGCGTGTTGTCTTTCGCGCTGCTTGTGGGCATGATATGGCTGTTTTGTGTCGGTGGGCCGTATACCAAGGACGCTTGGAACAAGTGGACGGAGAACGGCGAGGAAATTAACCAGTGGTCGGCAACGCAGGTGTATTTGTCCAAGGGCTTTGTCTATCCGTTCCTGCACAGTCTGCCCGATGCGATTGAGCAAAAGCCTGAAGGATACAAAAAGACCGATGCCGAAACGCTGCTGGCACAATACCCTGATGTCAGCATCCCGGACGGGCAAAAGGTCAGCATCGTGTCGATTATGCTGGAGGGCTTCAACGATTTGACCCAGTTTGCCGACATTGAACTGCGCGAGGACAAGAAAAGCCCGTACAAGCCCTATCACGACTTGGAAAAAATCAGCTATACCGGACGGCTTGTGACCAACATCTTTGCGGCGGGCACGGTGGACACCGAGCGTGGACATGTGACCGGCATGACCGATTTTGGCAACCTGCGGCACAATATCTGGTCATATGCGCGCTATTTCAGCGACCAGGGCTATATTACAAACGGCAGTCACCCGTCGAACGACTGGTTCTACAACCGCAAGAACATCAATGATTATCTGGGATTTGACGACTACTATTTCTTGGAAAATCATTACGCCGAAATCAACGACGGCGAGATTGCAAAAGATGATGTGCTGATGCCCGAAATCTATAAATTGCTCGAACGCGACCTTGCAACCGGCAATCCGGTATTCTCGTTCAATGTCACCTACCAGAACCACGGCCCCTATCCCATTGGCTGGCTGCGGTACGGTGAATTTGTGCCCAAGGGGGTATATTCCGAGGACACCTATTACATTCTAAATAATTATCTGGGCGGTCTGGAAAAGACCGGACAGCAGCTTGTCAAGCTCAAGAAAAAGCTGGACGCACTGGAAGAACCGGTCGTGCTCATGGTCTACGGTGACCACAACCCGTGGTTGGGCGACGGCAACAGCGTGTATGAAGAATTGGGGGTCAACTTCGATTTGGATACACAGGAGGGCTTTGAAAACTATTACGCCACCCGTTATCTGATTTGGGCGAACGATGCGGCAAAGGAAGCCTTGGGCTTTGACTTTGTGGGCGAAGGCCCCGACCTCAGCCCAGCATTTTTGATGGCGCATTTCTTTGACCTGTGCAGTTGGCAGGGGCCGACACTGACCCAAATGACCACACCGCTGTTAAACGATGGTTTGACCGTTGCGAGCAGTCATGGGGTTTACCTGTATCAAGGCAAGATGACCGACACCCTGCCCGAAGAACTGGCGACCGAGTGGCGGCGCTACACCGATTTGTGCTATTATCTGCGCAATGATATGAAATTTACCAATTAACCTCGATGCAGAGCAAAAAGGAGTGCAAAATGTCACAATTTCTTCCCATTTCCCGCGCCGATATGGAGGAGCGGGGCTGGTATTACTGTGATTTTCTGCTGGTGACCGGCGATGCGTATATTGACCACCCTTCGTTTGGTACGGCGATTATCTCGCGCGTGTTAGAGGATGCCGGATTTCGCGTGGCGATTTTGTCACAGCCTGACTTCACCGACGAGCGGGATTTTACCGCGATGGGGCGCCCGCGTTATGCCGTGCTCATCAACGCGGGCAACATAGATTCGATGGTTGCGCACTACACGGCGGCAAAAAAGCGCCGCCATGATGATGCCTATACACCGGGCGGCGTGGGCGGCAAGCGCCCCGACCGTGCCGTGACCGTGTATGCTATGTTAGCGCGCCGCGCCTTTCCCGATACGCCGGTTTATATCGGTGGATTAGAGGCAAGTTTACGCCGGTTTGCGCATTATGACTACTGGAGCGACCAAGTCATGCCGTCGGTGTTGTCGTCGTCGGGCGCCGATGCGCTCATGTACGGCATGAGTGAGCGCTCGGTGGTCGAGCTGGCGCACAACTTAAAGGCGGGTTTACGCGGACAACAGGCCGTGCGCGATATTCGCGGCATGGCGTATTTTGCCCACAGTACCGAGGATATCGCCTTCCCGTTTGTCGAGTGCCCGTCCTATGAACAGACGGTTGCAAGCAAGGAAGATTATGCGCGTTCGGTCAAGATACAGTATGACCAAGCCGACCATGTGCGCGGCAAAGCGGTCGTGCAAGCGCACGGCAAGCGGTTTTTGGTGCAAAATCCCCCATCCTTGCCGCTGACTATGCAGGAGATGGACAAAGTATATGCATTGCCGTTTGCGCGCACCTATCACCCATCTTATGAAGCCTTGGGCGGCGTGCCCGCCATTCAGGAAGTACAGTTTTCCATCATCCACAACCGCGGCTGTTTTGGCGCGTGCAACTTCTGTGCGCTGGCGTTCCATCAAGGGCGCTATATCTCGGCACGCTCGCATGAATCGGTTGTGCGCGAAGCCGAGCAGATTGCCCAGCATCCGGATTTTAAGGGATATATTCACGATGTCGGCGGGCCGACGGCAAATTTCCGTTTTCCGTCGTGCAAGCATCAGGAAAAGCATGGGTTGTGCAAGGACAAGCGGTGCTTGTTTCCCAAGGCGTGCGGCAATCTGGAAGCCGACCACCGCGATTATTTGACCCTGCTGCGCAAACTGCGCGCTGTGCCCGGGGTCAAAAAGGTGTTTGTGCGTTCGGGATTGCGCTATGATTACATGATGGCGGACAACAATGACGAATTTTTTCTGGAACTGGTCAAGCATCATATTTCTGGACAGCTCAAGGTTGCACCTGAACACATGAGTGATAACGCTCTGTATTATATGGGAAAACCATCATTTTCAGTCTATGAGAAGTTCCGCGAGCGCTACGCGCGTATCAATCAGAAATTGGGCAAAAAACAGTATTTGGTGCCCTATTTAATGTCCTCCCATCCGGGCGCAACGCTGGACGACGCGATTGCGATGGCGTGTTATCTCAATCGGGTGGGCTATATGCCCCAGCAGGTGCAGGATTTTTACCCCACGCCGGGCACACTGTCCACCGCGATGTATTATACTGGCATTGACCCGCGCACGATGAAGCTGGTTTATGTGGCGAAAACGCCCGAAGAAAAAGCCATGCAGCGCGCGTTACTGCAATGGCGCAGACCGGATAAACGCCCGATTGTCGCGGCAGCATTGCGCAAGGCAGGGCGCGAAGATTTGGTTGGGTTTGGAAAAGAATGTTTGCTGCGACCGTTGCCCGGTGAGCATTGGGGCAAACCGGCACAGGGTAAAAGCCAGAAACGCAAGAACGGCAAGGGTGAACACCGCGGCAGACCGAGCGGAGACAAAAAAAGAACGTCCCGCCCACCCAAACACGGCAGGCACCCCAAATAAAAGTTTGGCTCAAGCCTTTTCAAAGGCTTGCGGGTTCTCAGGGCAGCGCCCTGAGGCGCGGCTCGCAAGCCGCGCAATGCTCCTTGTGAAAATCCGCTTGCCGGATTTTCACCCAAAACATACAAAAAAGCGCCTGCCGCAGCAGGCGCAAATATTGAAAGCCAGAACCCGTTGGGTTCTGGCTTTTTTGTGTCAGCATAAGTGAAAATCCGGGCCGGACACCGGATTTTCAAAGGGATTTCGCGCCCTGCGGGGCGCGACCAGCCTGCGCGGCTGGAGCGCGCCGGGTCACAGACCCGGACCCGTTTTTGGGGTGCTGTCTCCATTGTGCAGTGCCAATTGATAGAGGGCGTTCTTTTTCACGCCGCAATCGGCAGACACCATTTTCACGGCATCTTTGAGCGTTTCCCCTGCTTGTGTGCGTGCCTGTACCTGTGCCAAGGCTTGCATCATGCGTTCATCTTCGTCCTGCTCGGTCACAACTTGGGATGCACCCTCGACAATCAGAACAAATTCCCCGCGCGGCGGGGTCTGTTCAAAGTAGTCAACCGCCTGCGCAAGCGTCATGCGCAAGGTTTCTTCGTGCAGCTTGGTCAGTTCGCGTGAAAGCGAGATACGGCGGTCAGCGCCAAACGCGGCACATAAATCGGCTAGGGTTGCGCGTAATTTGTGCGGTGCTTCGTAAAAAATCATCGTGCGGGTTTCGTTTTTGAGCGCGTCCAGATGTTCGCGGCGGGCTTTTTTGTTGACCGATAGAAAGCCCTCAAAGCACCAGCGGCCGGTCGGCAGGCCGGAAGCCGCCAGCGCACACACGGCGGCGCAGCAGCCGGGCACCGGAATGACCGGGACACCGGCGGGCGCGCACAGTGCGACCAAATCTTCACCGGGGTCGGAAACTGCGGGCGTACCCGCGTCGGTGACCAGCGCACAATTTTGACCATCCAGCAGACGTGCAAGGATTTCTTCCCCGCGCTGGCGGCGGTTGTGTTCAAAGTAGCTGACCAGCGGCTTGGGCGGCAGGTCAAGCGCAGTCATCAGTTTTTTGGTTACGCGGGTATCTTCGGCGGCGATGAAATCGACCTGACACATGACTTCCCGCGCACGGGGCGAAAAGTCGCCCAGATTGCCGATGGGCGTGGCGACCAGATAGAGTGTACCAACAGGCATAAAAAAACAAACCCCTTTCTCTGGGTGAAAACCGGCAGAATTATTTGTGATAGATGGCGCGGTATTCGTCGGACAGCGCCCCGTCTGCGCCGCACACCAGCAAGGGCGGTTCGACGGTCAGCCCGTCGGCTGCCCCGCGCTTGGCGCACACCAGCACGGCAGACGGTGCAGAAGTGGCCGTTTGATGCACAAACCGCAGGCGTTTTGGCGTGAATCCGCGCTGTTGTAAGGTGTTCAGCAGCGGGCACAGGCGTTCCGGACGGAACACCAGCGCACATTGCCCGCCGGTGGGCAGTACCCACGCAATTGCATTTACAATCGCGTCTAAATCGGCGGTGGTGTCCTGACGGGCGATGCCGTGCGCGGTGCGGGCGGCATGTTTGCCAGAATCGGCCGCAAAGTAAGGGGGATTGCACACCACATATTGCATGGAGCCGTGCGGCACATGCTGCCGGATGTCGCATAAGTCGCCCACAACAACCGACACATTGGACAGGTGATTTTGCTCGATGGCGCGGGCAAACAGTGCAGCCGGTTCGGATTGCAATTCCAAGCCCGTGATGGTCAGGTCATCGCGCCAGCACAGCAGCGAAAGTGCCCCTGTGCCACAGCCGAGGTCGAGCACCCGCGCCCGGCGCGGGATGCGGGCGAAAGCCGAGAGCAGCACCGAATCTTGTCCAAGTTTGAAATAGCGGTCGTCCTGAAACAGCGTCAGACCGTTTGGCAGCAATTCGCAAGATTGCATAGATGTGCCCCTTTCCGGCTGCGGGATGCAGCCCGATTGCCTGATGTTTGGTCGATTTTTGTGGGGATACGGTTATTTTTTATGATAACAGAAAACGATTGGGCTGTCAAACTGTGCAGGATTGCGTTTGACAAACCGAATAAATCCGGATAGACTATATTTAATATCTTTTTTTTGAGCACCTCAAAAAACCCCATCTATTTTTATGATATAAGAGGATTTGAATTGTGAAAAAAGTGATGCTCTACGAGCACGGCGGCAGCCTCAATCATGGCTGTGAAGCGCTTGTGCGAACGATTTCAGCTATCAGCAAGGAAAAGACCGGTGCCCAAGTGACGCTGTGTTCCTACGCGCCCAAGGAAGACCACGCCTGCAACATGCAGCAGGCGGTCGATTCCATCGTGCAGAATGACCAGGTGCTGCGCCGCTTTTCGCCGGCATGGTTTGTCTATCAGTTTGACAAGCGCGTGACCCATTCGCAGGCGCTGCAAGACCGGTTCTTGACCGAAAAGACCTGCTTGCGGCTGGCACAGGACTGTGATGTTTCGATTGCCGTGGGCGGCGATAATTACTGTTACAACAAGGGCCGCCAGTTCTGGCCGACCGACCGCGCCTTAAAAAAGCAGGGTGAAAAAATGCTGCTTTGGGGCTGCTCCATCGAGCCAAAGGACTTGGACGGCGAGTTTACCCGCCAGATGGATTGTTTTGACGTGATTTGTGCGCGCGAATCCATCACAGCCGATGCGCTGACCAAGGCCGGACTGGGTGCAAAAGTGCGCCTGATTCCCGACCCGGCGTTTACGCTCGAAACGATTGAATTGCCGCTGCCCGACGGCTTCCAGCCGGGCAACACGGTCGGCATCAATGTTTCCCCCATGATTATTTCCAACGAGGAGCAGGGCGGCGCGACAATGGCGAACTATGTCGCCCTCATTGAGCATATTCTGAATCAGACCGATATGGCGGTCGCACTCATTCCGCACGTTGTCTGGAGCTATAACGATGACCGGGAACCGCTGCGCCGCCTGTACGAACGGTTTCAGGACACCGGCCGCGTGGTTCTCATCGAGGACGCAGGCTGCCGCGAGCTGAAAGGCTATATTGCACGCCTGCGATGTTTCGTCGGCGCGCGTACCCATTCGACCATTGCAGCGTATTCGTCCTGCGTGCCCACCCTGGTCGTGGGCTACTCGGTCAAGGCCAAAGGCATCGCGAAAGACCTGTTCGGCACTTATGAGGGTTACACCCTGCCGGTGCAGAGTCTCAAGCAGCCGGATGACCTGAAAAACGCCTTTTGCTGGCTGATGGAGCGTGAGGACGAAGTGCGCGCCCATCTGACCGAGATGATGCCGACTTATGCCGCCCGTGCCAAGGAGGCGGGCGACGCATTGGCCGAGCTCATGGCCCGTTGACCCCCGGTTTTTCAAGAAGAAGGTTTTTTTATGTTTCTCCGTGAACTCATTGAGGATGCGCGGTCGATTCGTGACCGTGACCCCGCCGCCCGTTCGACCGCCGAAGTGTTTTTGCTCTATCCGGGCTTTCACGCGGTCATTTATCACCGCCTGACCCACTGGTTGTATGGGCACAAGCGTTTTTTTCTGGCGCGTATGATTTCGCAGTTTGCCCGCACGATGACCGGCGTGGAAATCCACCCCGGCGCGACCATCGGCCGCGGCCTGTTCATTGACCACGGCATGGGCATCGTCATCGGCGAGACTGCCGAAGTGGGCGATTACTGTACCATTTACCACGGTGTCACGCTGGGCGGTACCGGTAAGGATACCGGCAAGCGTCACCCCACGATTGGCGACCATGTGCTGATTTCGACCGGCGCAAAGGTGCTCGGCCCGTTCACCGTGGGCAGCAATTCGCGTATTGGTGCCAATGCGGTGGTGTTGCAGGAAGTGCCGCCCAACTCTACGGTGGTCGGTGTCAAGGCGCGTGTGGTCAAGATTGACGGCCATCGTGTGCCCTCGTTCGACCTCGACCAGATTCATATGCCCGACCCGGTTTCACAAGAGCTGTGCCGATTGGAGCATCGTGTATATGAGAATGAAAGACGACTTGGGCTTCAGGATGGTGCAGACAGCGTTCCCCAAAACAGCCCGTCTGCGGACGCTGTACCCGTGGAAAAGGCCGAAGAACGGCAATAAGTTTGTCGGAGAAAGCCGAAAAATGTATTTACAATTTGCTCGATAGCCGATATAATAGGTTACAACAGGAAAAGTTATCCTTCCTGTAAATTCCAAATAATCAAAGGAGGCCGTGTCCATGGTGCAGACCAAGCAGCGCCAGTTGATTCTGGAGGCCGTCCGCGCGACGAACAGCCATCCGACGGCAGACGAATTGTTTCAGGTTATCCGCCGTAAACTGCCAACCATTTCGCTGGCAACGGTATATCGCAACCTGAATTTTCTATCTGATATAGGGGAGATTCGCAAACTTTCCATGCCCGGAATGCCCGACCGCTTTGACTGGCGATTGGAAGCGCATGACCATATGGTGTGCGATGTTTGTGGGCAGGTGTTAGATTTTGCCCTGCCGGGCAATCTGCAACAGCAGATTGCGCAGGCTTGCGGCGCGGAGATTGCCGGTTATACGCTGGTGGCGCACGGAACGTGCGCACATTGCCAAAAGAATTAAACATGCGTATGCAAAAAAGCCGCCCTTATGGGCGGCTTTTGATTTGCCTGAAATATGGGGATAATGACCGGATTATCGGTATTGTTCCTCCCAAACTGCCTTTTGTGCGGCGAGAGAGGCCGGAACATCCAGCATACGTTGGTTTGCGCTGCCGCGGAACTTGAGTTCCAACCCTTTTTGGGCTTCGATGAACGGCCCATCTACCAGCAGCGTCAATTTTTGCAGCAGCCGCATGACCCACGGGTCAGACAGCTTTAGCAATTCTTCAAACGTGTATCCGGTGTATGCCATCAGCATTTTTTTACCTTGCAGCCGGTCTGCCACAGCACACAATCCCTCTGCCTGACAGAATGGTTCCCCGCCTGAAAAGGTCACACCGGACAGCAGCGGGTTTTTCTCGATATCCTCCACCAGCTTGTCACTGTCGATGAGCTGTCCCCCTGCAAAATCATGGGTTTCAGGGTTGTGACAGCCCGGACAGTGGTGCGGGCAGCCCTGTGTAAAGATAACATAGCGTATACCCGGCCCGTCTACAATGGATTCTCCGATGGTTCCGGCGATGCGAAGTTGTTTTCCCATCGGTTAAGCCGAACGGGTGTTATCGTTGAGTGAGCAGCACGAAACGTTGTGCTTAACGCGGTCATGTTCCTCAGCGCGCTTACCGTTGTTGAAGCGGTCGAGCGTGCCAACCAGATAACCTGTGATGCGGCGGATACGCTCGAAGCCGACACCCTCACCGACAACCGGCACACCGTTTACGTTGGTCACATTGAATTCCTTGGTCATTGTTCTTACTTCCTTTCTTGTCCAAAGCGTGTTTCTGGTCGCAAAAACAGCGCAAATCAGCTTAACGGGTTGACCATGCGGTCATGTTCTTCGTTGGGGTCGCCCGGATAGCCCAGCGTATCCCAGTTGAGATGACGGTACAGTCCCAGCTTGTGCAGCTTTTCGAGTGGCACGCCCTCGCCCTCACGCCGTCCACAGCGCGGGCAGACATCGCCAATGATGCCAGTATAGCCACAGATGGGGTCGCGGTCGATGGGGTGGTTAATCGCACCATAGCCCATGCCAGCTTCCTTCATCGCGCGCACGACCGTTTCAAATGCTTCCAGGTTCTGGGTCGGGTCGCCGTCCAGCTCAATATAGCTGATGTGGCCGCCGTTGGTCATGGCGTGGTAGGGGGCTTCGCGGCGAATCTTTTCAAACGCCGAAATCGGATAATATACCGGCACATGGAACGAGTTTGTATAGTATTCGCGGTCGGTAACGCCCGGAATCACGCCGTACCGTGCGCGGTCGATGCGCACGAAGCGTCCGGACAGGCCTTCCGCGGGGGTTGCAATCAGAGAGAAGTTGAGGTGATACTGCGCGGCGGCTTGGTCCATGCGCTCGCGCATGTGGGAGACGATGCGCAAGCCCAGTTCTTGGGCTTCATCGCTCTCGCCGTGATGGACACCGATGAGCGCTTTGAGCGTCTCAGCCAGTCCGATAAAGCCGCAAGTCAGCGTACCGTGCTTGAGCACTTCGCCCACGCTGTCATCCGGGTCGAGCTTTTCCGAGTCAATCCAAACGCCCTGACCCATTAAGAACGGGTAGTTACGGACTTTTTTCTGGCTCTGGATGCGCAGACGGGCTAGAAGCTGGTCAATAACCAAATCAATCTTGCGGTCGAGTTCTTCAAAGAACCAATCCAAATCGCCTTGGCTGCGAATGGCAAGGCGGGGCAGGTTGATAGAAGTAAAGCTCAGGTTGCCGCGTCCGTTGACGATTTCGCGGGTGGGGTCGTATACGTTGCCGATGACGCGGGTTCGACAGCCCATGTAAGTGGCTTCGGTTTCCGGATGACCGGCTTTGTAATACTGTGCATTAAACGGCGCGTCCAGGAACGAGAAGTTCGGGAACATGCGCTTTGCCGAAACGCGCATGGCGAGCTGGAACAGGTCGTAATTGGGTTCGCCGGGGTTATAGTTGACCCCTTCTTTGACCTTGAAAATATGGATGGGGAAGATGGAGGTTTCGCCGTTGCCCAGACCGGCTTCGGTCGCTTTGAGCAGGCACTCCATGACCAGCCGCCCTTCGGGGGAGGTGTCTGTGCCGTAGTTGAGCGAGGTAAACGGCACCTGTGCGCCCGCGCGGGAGTGCATGGTGTTGAGGTTATGAACCAGCGCTTCCATTGCCTGATAGGTGTTGCGGCGGGTTTCCTTGACCGCGTACTTGCGCGTAAAGCGCAGGATTTTACCGGCGGTCTGCGCGTCGGTGTGCGTGCATAGAAGGTCGTTCACCGCTTGGTCAAAGCCGTTGTCACCGGCGAACACCGCTGTTTTACCGGTCTGCTTTTCGGCCTCCTGCACGATGGATTTGCTCATCAGTTCGCCGTCGGTCTGTTCCAGATAGATTTCGACCGCTTTGGTCAGGTTATCGGTAAAGGCGCGGCGGAACGTTTTGATAACGCCGGGCGCCATAGAGTAATCGAAGTTGGGGATGGACTGCCCGCCGTGCTGGTCGTTCTGGTTGGATTGCAGGGCGATGCAGGCCAAAGCCGAGTAAGAACGGATGTCGTTCGGCTCACGCAAAAAGCCGTGACCGGTCGAAAAGCCGCCCTTGAACAGCCGCAGCAAATCAATCTGGCAGCAAGTCGTCGTGAGCGTCAGGAAATCCAAGTCATGAATGTGGATATCGCCTTCCCGATGGGCGCGGGCGTGTTCGGGGTCGAGGATAAACATTTCATAGAACTGCTTGGCGCCCTCGGAACCGTACTTGAGCATGGTGCCCATTGCGGTGTCGCCGTCAATGTTGGCGTTCTCGCGCTTGGTGTTGTTTTCCAGCGAAGATTTGAAGGTTAAATCCTCATAAACTTTCATCAGCCGTGTATTCATCTCACGGACGCGTGTGCGCTCATCGCGGTACAGGATGTAGCGTTTTGCCGTGCGTGCGTGGCCGGTTTCGACCAGGACGCGCTCGACTTCGTCTTGAATCTGCTCGACGGTTGGGACGGCATCTTCCATAGATTGTGCCAAATTTTGTTCAACCTGCTGGGCAAGGGAGAGCGCCATGTTGTAATCATGGCCACCCGAAGCCTGTGCAGCCTGAAAGATGGCATTTGCGATTTTATCCAGTTCAAAGGCCGTCCGACGGCCATCACGTTTGATGATTTCGGCTATCATGAAAAAGGGGGCTCCTTCCGGGTAATCTGCCTGTGTATAACTCTGTGCACAACTTTTTGTTATTGTGGACAACTTTTAGTACCATATCTAGTATCCGTAGATTGGATGCACTTAATAATATAGCCCTATGCGCGAAGATTGTCAAGGGCGGCACGTTCCCTTTGGTCAGTTATACAATTCTTCGCGTTTTTTTTTGGCCAATGTGAAGCGACGTACCTATTGACAGCCGGTTTGGAGGGGACAGCGCGGGCAAACTTATGGAAAAATATACCAGCAAGAAGGGGTTGCGGGAAACAAAACGGCGGATTTGGGTGCTTGCATCAGCCCATGCTACAAGGGGTTGGGTGTCCGGGTACGGCGGACACACCGCCCGAACAAAGGGTTTCGGCGTGTTTCCATCTGCCGTGCGCAAACAAAAAAATGAATTTCACACACGATGAATCTTGCAAATGGTTGCATGTCGTGATGCAAAAATAGACAAGGCACAGGGGATAAAAACAGGAGCTGTGCAGCAAAACATAGAAAAATCTCCCTATTGCACGGGCGAAGAATGTGGTATACTGTAATTGCCCCGCTGTGGCGGGTGATTTGTTTCCATAAAAGGAGCACAACTTATGCAAGTTTTTGACATTATCGGCCCGGTGATGATAGGGCCTTCCAGTTCACACACAGCAGGCGCTTGTCGATTGGGGCGTGTCACGCGCAAGATTTTAGGTGACCGTCCGGTGAAAGCCCGTATTGGGCTGTGCGGCTCGTTTGCCCAGACCTACCGCGGGCACGGCACCGACAAGGCGATTATTGCAGGTATCCTTGACCTGCATACCTACGATGCGCGCTTACGCCACGCGCTCGATATGGCGCAAACCGAAGGGTTGGAATATGAATTTTACTGCACATCGCTGCCCGGTGCCCATCCCAACACGGCAATTTTGGAGCTGACCGGAGAAAAGGGCGGCTCGTGCCGCGTGGTGGGCGCGTCCATCGGCGGCGGTAACATTATTGTGACCAACATCAACGGGTTGGAGGTGCAGTTTACCGGGCAATATAATACCCTTATCGTGCTGCATCAGGACACGCCGGGCGTTATCGCGGCGGTGACCAATACGATGGCGTATTCGGGGGCGAATATCGGCAACTTCCGCCTGTCTCGACCGCAAAAGGGCGGGGAAGCGGTTATGACGATTGAAGTCGATGGGGATGTGTCCGATGTGATGATAAACTGGCTGCGCCAGTTGCCGCACATCATCAATGTCGTGTTGGTGCGCGCGATTTAAGGAGGAAATCATGGTCAATTATGAATCAATCGCCGCACTGGTGCAGGCGGCACAATCCGAGAAAATCAGCCTGTCTGAATTGGTGCTGCGCGACCAGGCAGAACAGGCCGAATTGCCCGCCGACCAGCTTTTTGAGCGGATGCGCGACAATCTGCATGTGATGCAGCAGGCGGTGCAGGCGGGCATTGACAAAGACCTGCGTTCGACCAGCGGTTTAACCGGTGGGGATGCGTATAAATTGCATCAGTACGCCGCGACGGGCGGGTTATGCGGGCCGTTTTTTACCGGCGCACTCACCCGTGCGATTGCGGTTTCCGAATACAATGCCGCAATGGGCAAAATTGTTGCCGCGCCGACGGCTGGTTCGTGCGGCATTTTGCCCGGCGCGATTTTGACGATGATGGAGGCGCGCGACCTGCCCGAAGAAAGCGCGGTCAAGGCGCTGTTCACGGCTGGGGCGTTTGGCATGGTGATTGCGTTCCGCGCATCCATTGCGGGCGCGGAAGGCGGTTGTCAAGCCGAATGTGGCAGCGCGGCAGCGATGGCAGCGGCGGCGCTGGTGGAGATGGCAGGCGGCACGCCGGACATGAGCGCCCATGCGTGCGCAATTGCGCTCAAAAACCAGTTGGGGCTGGTGTGCGACCCCATCGCCGGACTGGTTGAGGTGCCCTGTATCAAGCGCAATGCGGGCGGGGTAGCCTGTGCGCTGACCGCGGCAGAACTGGCGCTTGCAGGCGTGCACAGCGTCATTCCGGTCGATGAAGTCATTGATGCCATGCGGGAGGTAGGCGACGCGATGCCGTGTGCGCTGCGCGAGACGGCGCAAGGCGGGCTTGCGGCAACGCCGACCGGTATCCGGCTCAAGCAGGAGATATTCGGGGAGTAAATAAGATAAAAAAGAAAAGTCCTGCCATTGGCAGGACTTTTTGATTGAAATAGAAAGTGAAAAACCAAACTGAAGTGACCCCAAAAAGTTAGACAATATTTTGGGAGGAAAATTGTTCAAGCAGCCGAAAGGGCTTGTTGTCTGT
>NZ_CALWJM010000034.1 GCF_944381005.1 uncultured Butyricicoccus sp.
ATCCAGCCCTCCGGCTGTATCGGTTGAGCAAAAGTCCGCGTGGGATTGATGTGGTATCTTTAACTTTGGGAAACTCCGCGTTCCCATTTCGAGATTGTCTTATCACTCAGTCCGAGCTGGTCGGCCAACTCGCGCTGTGTGAGTTGTTTTTCTTGGCGCAGTTGACGAATGAGCGCGCCTATTTTTTGTTGATTCATCCTATCACCTGTTTCAGCTTATCAGATTTGCGCGATAAAAACAAGAAACGCTCCGTCGAGTTTGGCGCATGGGGGCGCCTATTTGCGGGCAATCTACCAATAGCCGGATAGTTCCCCTTTGTTTGGGCGACTGCTGGCAGAAAGAGAGGGATTGCAATGCAGACTGGTACACACCCGTCCCTGCCGTGTGATTTTTTTGGTGGGTGCAGTGCGCTGTCGTGGCACACACAGGACGGCAAGCACCTATGGGGACGAAACTTTGATTTTAACCGTTTGGCACAGGATACCAAAGTGACGTTTGTGCCGCGCGGCCTGCCGTTTTATACCTGCGGCACCACACTGGAACACGACTTGGTTGCCGAAAGCCGACAGGTTGCACACTATGCGGCGCTTGGGATTGGCACCACCCTGTTAGAGTCCACGCCCGCACTGTATGAGGGCGTGAACGAATGTGGGTTGATGGGCGGTCAGCTTTATTACCGCGGCTTTGCCCACTTTGCCGAGCAGCCGCGACCGGACACCTTGCCGCTTCAACCGCCCTTCGCCGTGACCTATCTGCTGGCGACCTGCGCGACGGTGGAACAGGTAATCGACACGCTGCGCGAGCGGGTGACGCTGCTGGCGCGTCCCATTCTGGGCATGGTGCCGATGCTGCATTGGTCATTTTCCGACCGCACGGGTGAAACATTGGTGGTCGAATCGGACGCGGACGGGCTGCACCTGTACCGCGATACGATTGGCGTAATGACCAACAGTCCGGGCTATCCGTGGCACCGGCAAAACCTGCTCAACTATGTGCAGGTGCGCGACTTGGATTACGACACCTTGACCCTATGCGGCGACACCCTGCCCCAATGCTTTTCCGGAAGCGGCGCACTGGGACTGCCGGGCGACTGGTCATCGCCGTCGCGGTTTGTGCGGCTGGCATACCTGAAAAAATACGCTGTGCCGGGCAAGGACGAAGCGCAAGGGGTTGCGCATATGCTGCGGCTATTCGGGTCGGCAGCCTTTCCGCTGGGCATGGTGCGGGTCAGCCAGCCGGGCACGGTCACACCGCACGACACCGACATTGTGCCGTATGACTACACGATTTATACCTGTGTGGCGTGCGCCGAGTCGCAGCGCTTCTACTGGACGACCTATGACAATCCGCGCATTTTCTGTGCCGACCTACAGCACCTGTTGAACGGTACTGCGGTGCGGCAGTTTGATTTGAACCTGTGCCCTGACATTCAGTGCGTGACGCAGAGCGCAAAAAAGTGAGGCCATGCGGCCTCACTTTTTATGCCTGTTCGGGTTGAGATGACGGGTCATCGGCCTCGGTCGTGCTCAGTTCCAGTTTGGGCTGTTCGAGCAGCTTCATAAACTCATCACCGGTAATGGTTTCGTGGTCATACAGGTGCTTGGACAGCGCGTGCAGCTTGTCCATGTTTTCACTGAGCAGTTGCTTTGCCTTGTCGTACTGGCGGCGCACCAGCGTGACCACCATGCGGTCAATCTCGGCGGCGGTCTGGTCGGCGCAAGCCATCGAAGCGTCACCGCCTAAGTAGGCGTTGTGTACCTGCTCGAACGCGACCATGCCAAAGGTATCACTCATGCCATAGCGCGAAATCAGCGCACGCGCCAAGCGGGTCGCCTGTTCGATGTCGTTGGATGCGCCGGTGGTGACCGAGTGCAGCGCCAGTTCTTCGGCGACGCGCCCGCCGGTCAGCGTTGCAATTTTGTTTTCCAGTTCCTCGCGGCTCATCAGGTTATGTTCCTCTTGGTCAACCTGCATGGTGTAGCCGAGCGCACCCGACGTGCGCGGGATAATGGTAATCTTAGTGACCGGTGCCGAGTGGCTTTGCAGCGCGGCAACCAATGCGTGTCCAATTTCGTGGTAAGCGACAATCAGTTTTTCCTTGTTGGACAGGATTTTATTTTTCTTCTGATAGCCTGCAATGACGACTTCTACACTCTCCTCCAAGTCGGATTGGGAAATCTTATCGCGTCCGGCGCGCACGGCGCGCAGGGCGGCTTCGTTGACCATGTTAGCCAGTTCTGCGCCCGATGCACCGGCAGCCATGCGGGCAATGGCGTTGAAGTCCAAGCCGGGTTCACACTTGACCTTTTTAGCATGGACACGCAGAATGGCTTCGCGTCCGATGAGGTCGGGCAGTTCGACCGGCACACGGCGGTCGAAACGACCTGGGCGCAGCAGCGCGGGGTCAAGCGATTCGGGGCGGTTGGTTGCGGCGAGGATGACCACGCCCTTACTGCCATCGAAACCGTCCATCTCGGTCAAAAGCTGGTTTAGGGTCTGTTCGCGCTCATCGTTTCCACCCATGCCGCCACTGCCTTCGCGCTTTTTGCCAATGGTGTCAATCTCGTCGATAAAGACGATACAGGGCGCTTTTTCATTTGCCTGCTTGAACAGGTCGCGCACTTTGGCCGCGCCCATGCCGACGAACATTTCGACGAACTCGGAACCGGAGATGGAGAAGAACGGGACGTTTGCTTCGCCTGCAACCGCCTTGGCGAGCAGGGTCTTACCGGTACCCGGAGGGCCGACGAGCAGCGCACCTTTGGGGATGTGCGCACCGATGTCGGCATAGCGTTGGGGGTTGTGCAGGAAGTCCACGATTTCGGTCAGCAGTTCTTTTGCTTCGTCCTCGCCCTGCACATCGGAAAAGTGAATCCCGGTTTCGCTGGCGACATAGATTTTGGCATTGGACTTGCCGAAACTCATGGCACCTGAGCCCATTTTCTTTTGCATGGAATGGGTCATCCACACGCCCAAACCGATGATAACGACCAGCGGCAGCAGCGCGGTCAGGATAGGAGAAGGCGTGCTCGGCCAAATCTGAGTGAAGTTTACATTGGCATCCAACAGGCGTTCGACCAAGTCGGGGTCATCGACCAGCGCGGTGACATAGACCTGTTGTTTTTGCATCACGTTCTGGGTGTCCTCGGTCTGGGTATCGACCTTGAACACGATGCGGTTTTCACTGCTCTGGATTTCGGCTTCTGTGATTTTGCCCTGTTCGGCCATGGTCACAAATTCATTGTAAGTGACCGACTGGGTACGCGGGGCAATCAGGCTAGGCAGCAGCATATTGGCTAGGAACAGCATCGCCAGCGCGATACCGTAAAAATAGAAGATTCGTTTTCGGTCTGGCTGTTTGACTTCTTTCATATTGGATTTCCTCTTTTCCGGGACGCGGCGTGCGCCCGTCCCCCTACTGAATATTTTTATTGTAACAGGGGTTTATGTCCACAATACGACCGAAGTTTAAACGATGTGTTAAAACCGCGCGGCAGGTGTGCCGGGGATGTTTCACGTGAAACATGCCTGCGGGCGGGGCATGTTGGGGCAATCCACCGCATACAATGAAGCCAGACGGTTTCGGGCACCCGTATGCTTGTGTCCGCAATCGCGGCAGTTTTTTGCATGTCAACGAACCGAAAAGGAGCTGATGTTTTATGGCAGAGTATCCGCAGGCGCTTGGGTTTCTGGTGGTGGCCGTCACCGCCGGACAGGGCACCATCCCGCTTCCCGGCGCATTGGTCACGGTGTCGGCGCAGACCGAGGACGGGCCGGTTTTATACCGCGCCGTGCGCACAGATGCTTCGGGGCGCACACCGGTGTTGGAATTGCCCGCGCCGGCAAAATCCGAATCGACCAGCCCTGACCAGCCCACCCCCTATCTGAACTATACGGTAAACGTGGCGCTGCCCGGCTATCAAACAGAGGAAGTGCGCGACATCTCGATTTTTCCGGGTATCGCCTCCACCCTGCCCGTGCAGTTGTCGCCCGCCACCGGCAAACAGTCACAACCCAATATTATTGACCTACCGCCCGAAGTGCTCAACAGTCCACCGGTGCGAAAGGAGGGGCGATAAATGGCGCTTCCCTTTATACCGGAAACCATCACCGTTCACTTGGGGCGACCGGATGACCCGACGGCGCGCAATGTGACCGTGCCCTTCCCCGATTACATCAAAAATGTCGCGTCGTCCGAAATCTATCCGACATGGCCGGAAAACGCCATTCGCGCCAACATGTATGCGCAGATTTCGTTTGCGCTCAACCGGATTTATACCGAATGGTACCGCTCACAGGGCTATGATTTTGATATCACCAACTCGACGGCGTTTGACCAAGCCTATGTCGAGGGGCGCGATATCTTTGACAACATCTCGGCCATTGCCGACGAACTGTTCAATGATTATCTGGTCAGACCGGGTTCGGTCGAACCCTTCTTCGCGCAGTACTGCAACGGCACAACGGTCACTTGTGAGGGGCTGAGTCAATGGGGCACCGTGCCATTGGCCGAGGCCGGTCTATCCCCGTTTGAGATTCTGACCGAGTTTTACGGGCCTAATCTGGCAATCGTGCGCGATGCACCGGTCGCGCCCAATATCGGTTCATATCCGGGCACGGCGCTGCGGCTGGGCGACGTATCCGACGCAGTGCGCACCATTCAGTTGCGGCTCAACCGCATTTCAAACAATTACCCTGCTATTCCGAAAATCTATCCGGTGGATGGCGTATATGACCAAGGCACGGTCAATGCCGTGCGCAAATTTCAGGAAGTGTTTGGGTTGACGCCTGACGGCATTGTGGGCAAGGCAACGTGGTATCGAATTGCGTACTTGTACACAGCGATTGCCCAGCTTGCCGAACTGACCAGCGAAGGCGTTCGGCTGGAGGACGTGACCGACATTTTCCCACCCTATCTCAAGCGCGGCGACAAGGGTGACTATGTGCGCATCGTGCAGTATTATCTGTCGGCCATCGCCGCTTTTTACGGCAACCAACCGGCGGTCAAACTGGACGGCGATTTCGGCCCGCTGACCGAACAGGCGGTGCGCATCTTACAGCAAAATTATGGGCTGACACCCGATGGCATTGTCGGGGCGCAGACATGGGCAAAGATGAATGAGTTGTATCAGGATATCTGGTCGGCGCTGCCCGACTGGGAGGACAGCGCACAAGTTCCCCCATTCCCCCGACGGCTGGTGGAAGGCATGTCGGGTGAAGATGTGCGGCAGGTGCAAAAGTGGCTGAACGCTTTGTCCACCGTGTATCCGGAAATCAAGCCGCTCACAGCCGACGGCAGTTTCGGGCCGCGTACCGTGGAATCACTGACCACCGCGCAATCGCTGCTCGGATTAACGCCATCCGGATTTGTCGGGCCGCTGACTTGGAATGCTCTTGCACAGCAGGCCACCCGCATCCAGTCACAGGAGGAATGAGCATGAATCAACCATCCCTTACCCTCACGCTGTCGGTTACGCTCAAACCGGGCAGTCAGCATGATATGGTTTGGCTGCTGCAAGCCATGCTGGCAGCCATCAGCCGACACTTTATCAATCTAGGCAAACCCGACCTGAACGGCAGTTATGACGAAGCGACGCGGCAAGCGGTCATGCGGGTGCAGCGCGCGTGCGGATTGACGCCCGACGGCGTGACCGATGAACAGACGTGGGCGCATATTGTGCAATTATTCGGTTCGTGGCAGTAACGTTTCACGTGAAACATTGCACTGCCCTGCCCATGTGCAGGGATGCCGCGGCGATTGCGCGCACAAAAAAAAGCTGCCGATTGGCAGCTTTTTTTCTTATTTCTGTGCGTCCAGCATTTTTACTTTGTCGAACTCATCGGTGATTTCCGAATCGGGTGCCGGGGTCAGCAGGCTGACCAGCCAGATGGTCAGGCAAGCCGCAGCAAACGCGGGCATGAGTTCGTAAATATCCCACAAGCCGCCCATCGGGGCAACCAGGTATTTCCAGACAAAGACCATGACGCCGCCGACCAGCATACCGGCGATAGCGCCGAACCGGTTGGTACGACGCCAGAACAGCGCGAACAGTACGACCGGGCCGAAGGACGCGCCGAAGCCCGCCCAAGCGAAGGACACGATATTAAAGACCGAGCTGTTGGGGTCACGGGCAAGGAAGATGCCGATAACCGCGATGGCGAGCAGGGTCACGCGAGCTGTTATCATACTCTGCTTGACGTTCATCTTTTTGCCGAATACGCCTTGAATCAGGTTTTGGGAAACCGAGGATGAAGCGGCTAAAAGCTGGGAGTCGGCGGTGGACATGGTAGAAGCCAGAATACCGGCCAGAATCAGACCGGCGAGCACGGCGCACAGCAGACCGTTCTGACTGAGCAAGTCGGCAATGCGAACGATGATGGTTTCGGAGTCCGAGCCGGTCAGCGTGACGAGTGCGCCCGCATTGGTCATGGCCAGACCGACCACGCCGATGAACACGCCAACAAACAGCGAGATGACCACCCAAGAGGACGCAATACGGCGGGAGAGTTTGAGTTTTTTCTCGTCCTCAATCGCCATGAAGCGCAGCAGGATGTGTGGCATACCGAAGTAGCCCAAGCCCCAGCACAACATCGATATGCTGTTAAGTGCGCCGTACGGTGCAGCGGTATTGGTGGCGGGGTCGTGGGTCAAGGTCATGCTGAGATAGCCGGGCAGCGACTGCGCGTTGTCCATGACCGCGCCCCAGCCGCCAGCGGTGTAAATGCCGAAGCCGAGCACGACGAGCAGCGCAATCGACATGACGATGGACTGTACAAAGTCGGTGGTGGAAGCGGCGAGGAAACCGCCGGTTGCCGTGTAGCCGACAATGACGATGGCCGAAATAACCATTGCCCAGAAGTAATCCACCCCGAACAGGCTGGAGAACAGCTTACCGCAGGCGGCGAAGCCCGAAGCGGTGTAAGGGATGAAAAAGACCAGAATGACCAGTGCGGACAAGCCCATCAAGATACCGCTTTTATCGCGAAAGCGGTTGTGGAAGAAATCGGGAATGGTGATGGAATTGCTGGCGACGTGCGAGTACAGGCGGATACGCTTGGCGACGATAAGCCAGTTGATATAGGTGCCGATGGCCAAGCCGATTGCCGTCCAACCGGCGTCCGCGATGCCGGTCAGATAGGCCAAGCCGGGCAGACCCATGAGCAGCCAAGAACTCATGTCCGAGGCTTCGGCGCTCATGGCGGTGACGAACGGGCCAAGTTTACGGCCGCCCAAGTAAAAGTCATCGGTATCGTTGTTCTGTCGGGAACACAGGATACCGATATACAGCATTCCGAGAAGATAAACAATTATCGTCACCGAAATGCCGATTTGTGCGGTTGTCATGTGAATAAGTACCCCTTTCTGACTGATTTTATGTGACAAGTGATACTATTATAGCATGACACAAAATAGACTGCAATGCACAATGCAGGATAGACGGTATTCTGCAAGGATTATTTTGGAATATGGGGGCGGCGATAGTTTTGCACAGGCTGTGTAAAACTATCGCCGTCAGGCGCGAAACGCCCCTTCTGAACATCCGGTAGAAAGCCGGATGTTTAACTGTTGGTTGTAAAAATAAAAAAGCCATGCCGGAAACCGGCATGGCTTAACAAGTGGGGTGCAGTGCCTGTTTTTTTACTGCTTGGGAACCAGCACTTCGGTGCCGCCCATGTAAGGCTGAAGCACCTTGGGAATGGTGACAGTGCCGTCGGCTTGCAGATGATTTTCCAAGAAGGCAATCAGCATACGCGGAGGTGCAACCACGGTGTTGTTGAGGGTATGTGCCAGATACAGCTTACCATCCTCACCGCGTACACGGATTTTCAGGCGGCGTGCCTGTGCGTCGCCCAGATTGGAGCACGAGCAAACTTCAAAATACTTCTTCTGACGCGGGCTCCAAGCCTCGATATCACAGGACTTGACCTTGAGGTCAGCCAGGTCACCCGAGCAGCATTCCAGCTGGCGTACCGGTACTTCCAAGCTCTGGAACAGCTCAACCGAGTAGCGCCACATCTTTTCATACCAGTCCATCGAATCTTCCGGACGGCAGATGACGACCATTTCCTGCTTCTCGAACTGGTGGATACGGTATACGCCGCGCTCCTCAATGCCGTGGGCACCCTTTTCCTTGCGGAAGCAGGGAGAATAGGAAGTCAGGGTCTGGGGCAGGCTGGCTTCGGGTACAATCTGGTCGATAAACTTACCAATCATCGAGTGTTCGGACGTACCGATAAGGTACAAATCTTCGCCCTCAATCTTGTACATCATGGCATCCATTTCGGCGAAGGACATAACACCGGTGACAACGTTGCCGCGAATCATAAACGGCGGGATGCAGTAAGTGAAGCCCTTGCCAATCATGAAGTCACGCGCATAAGCGATAACCGCTTCATGCAGGCGTGCGATGTCGCCCATGAGGTAGTAGAAGCCGTTACCGGCAACACGGCCGGCGCTGTCCAAGTCGATACCGCCGAAGCTCTCCATAATCTGGGTATGGTACGGGATTTCGTAGTCGGGCACGACCGGTTCCCCAAAGCGTGCGACTTCAACGTTTGCGCTGTCGTCGGGGCCAATCGGAACCGACGGGTCAATCATCTGCGGAATGGTCATCATGATTTTAGTGACCTTGGCTTGCAAGTCGGACTCCTGTTCTTCAAGCTGCTTGAGGCGGTCGGCCTGTGCGCTGACCTGCGCCTTGACTGCCTCGGCTTCCTGTGCCTTGGACGGGTCTTTCTTTGCCTGACCCATCAGCATACCAACCTGCTTGGACAGCTTTTTCCGGTTGGAGCGCAGTTCATCGGCTTCCTGAATGGCGGCGCGAAGCGCGGCATCCAGCTTGATGACCTCATCGACGAGCGGCAGCTTGTCCTCTTGGAATTTCTTGCGGATGTTTTCCTTGACCGCTTCCGGGTTTTCGCGCACGAAACGAATGTCTAACATAGTTTTTTTCCCCTTTTATATTGATTAAGATAGAACGAAGTTATTGCACAGTGCGTGTTTGTGCATAGAGCGAGGTAAACAGCGCGGCACTCTCCTCTTTGAGCAGTGCATTTGCGTCGGTGCCGTTGAGCTTTTCCAGACCGTAATCGGTCACCAGCTTGTCAACGCGGGTCTTGGCATCGGCAACACGGCTCTGTTCCAGTTCCTGCTGTGCCAGCAGCATTTCATACAGCACCTTTTTCTGGTCGGACAGCTTTTCGAGTGCCGCCAACATATCATCGGTGTTGTCGGTGTTGGTCTGCTTCATCAGCTTATCGAGAATGGCTTGCTGTTCATTTAACAGTTTGGTCTGTTCCTCGACCGACTGCTGGAGCACTTCGACGCGGGCGTTTGCGCCCTGCACGGCGCTGGTCTGGGTGTCGAGCTGGGTGCTGAGTTCACTCAGGCGTTTATCTGCGCGCACCTGTGAGACATAACTGAGCAGGATGAGCGCAAGCGCAACGCAGAACAGGCCGATGACATAAAAGACCAGATATTTTTTGGACTCCTGATGTTTTTCACAGGGATTCTGTTCGGCGGGCTTGTTGTTTTCTTCCATGAAAGTTCCTCCTTGCCGTCAAACGGACAGTGTTTCGAGGGCGGCGGCCAGACGTTCCAGGTCGTCGTCGCCGTAAAACTCCAGCGCGACCGTTCCGGCGGTTTTGCCCTGTTCGATGCGCACGCGGCGACCGAGTGCGCTTTCCAGCCGGTGCGCAAGCTCGGCCATGTAATCGACCTCGAAAGGTGCATCAGCCGGTGGGGTCTGGTTTTGCTCCTCGGCTGTGTGGGTCAGATTTTTGGCGAACTTCTCGGCCTGCCGCACGCTCATGCCCGCCATTTTTTCGAGCACTTCGGGCGTGCGTAACGACTCGTCTTTGATGGCGAGCACGGCGCGGGCGTGACCGGCGGACAACGTGCCGCTGGCAACCATCTCTTGTGCCGATTCGGGCAGCGCGAGCAGGCGCAGCGCATTTGCCACGGCGGGGCGCGACTTGCCGACGCGCTCGGCGACCTGTTCTTGGGTCAGCCCGTATTCCTCCATCAGACTTTGATAGCCCTGCGCTTCTTCGACCGGGTTGAGGTCTTGGCGCTGCAAGTTTTCGATGAGTGCCAGTTCCATCACGGTCTTGTCATCTGCTTCAATGACAAGGGCAGGAATCTCGGTCAGTCCAGCCGAGCGGGCCGCGCGCCAGCGGCGTTCGCCCGCGATAATCTGATAATACTCACCGTCGGTCTTGCGCACGGTGATGGGAGTGACCACGCCGTGCATGGCAATCGAGCGGGTCAGCTCCTGCATGGCTTCGGGTTCAAAGGTTTTACGCGGCTGTTCCCGGTTGGGTTCGATGAGCGTCATGGGCAGCGTCGATACACCGCCGTCTGCTTCGCTCTCGGCGAACAGGCTCTCTCCCAAAAGCGCTCCGAAGCCTTTGCCCAGACCGCCTTTTGCTTTAGACATGGGTTCCCTCCTTACGGATTCTTTTCTAAAAATTCCTCTGCGACTGCGATGTAAGCAGTTGCACCGCGGCAAGAGCGGTCATACGCGGTAATCGGCTTGCCGTGGCTGGGGGCTTCGGACAGGCGCACGTTGCGCGGCACGACCGAAGCGTAAACGCGGTCACCGAAATGCTTTTTGACCTCCTCGACCACCTGCACCGCCAAATTGGTACGGCCGTCGTACATGGTCAATAAGATACCCTCGATGCGGATTTTTTTATTCAGGCCGCGCTGCACCGAACGCACGGTTGCCATGAGCTGGGACAAACCTTCGAGTGCATAGTATTCGGTTTGCAGCGGCACCAAAAAGGAGTCGGCTGCACACAGGCAGTTGAGCGTGAGGATACCGAGCGACGGCGGGCAGTCGATGATGATGAAGTCGTAATCGTCGCGCAGCGGTTCGAGCACATCTTTCAGGCGGTACTCGCGGCGCGGCAGCGCAATCAAATCGACTTCGGCGCCGGCAAGGTCAACGTTGGAGCCGAGCACGTCCACCCATTCGGTATGTACGACAGCGGCTTTGCTGTCGGGCTTATCGGAAATGATAAGTTCATAGATGGAGGTTTGCAGCTCGCGGGGTTCCAGCCCCACGCCAGAGGTGGCATTGCCCTGCGGGTCGAAGTCACACAGCAGCACTTTTTTCTCTTTTTCGGTCAGTGCGCACGCCAGATTGATTGCGGTTGTGGTCTTGCCCACGCCGCCTTTCTGGTTGATGAGCGCAACAATCTTCGCCATTGGCGTTCCCCTTTCCCGGTGGGATGCAGTGTTTTACACCGTTCCGTTCCCTATTTGATATTCTTCCTTATTATATCACACAGCGGGCGGATTGCAACCGCCGCCCGAAATGTTTCACGTGAAACAGCCGATTTCCGCTCTGCAAAAACTGACACGTCCCGCCATGCACAAGAAATATTATTTTGGGTCGAAAAGCATGGGAAGCGCCGACTTTGACCCTTTTGCCGCTGAAAAATACCTGGGAAATGGGCTATCTGCGGTCAAAACTTCTTTACAATCCGGTAATGTCTGGTAATCTTGTAGATAGAGCGAACCACACGGAAAAAGGAGGCCATTTCCCACCATGACACCTATGTTCAATCTGGTCGGCAGCGAACGCCAACTGCGCCGCATCAAAACCACCCAAATTTCCCGCAACCCCTATCAGCCCCGCAAATACTTTGAACCGGAAGCCATCAACCAACTTGCCGAATCCATCAAACAGTACGGTGTGCTCAACCCGATTACCGTGCGCCGCACGGCGGACGGCTATGAGCTGATTGCAGGCGAACGCCGTCTGCGGGCAGCGCGAGCGGCTGGACTGTCCGAAGTCCCCTGCCTGATTATGAGCGCCAGTGAAGAAGACTCGTCCGCCATCGCACTGGTCGAAAACTTGCAGCGGCGCGACTTGGACTTTTTTGAAGAAGCCGCCGGTTACCGCCAACTGATAGACCTGTACGGGCTGACCCAAGAGGAAGCCGCGCACAAGGTCGGCAAGACCCAAAGTGCGGTTGCAAACAAACTGCGTCTGCTCAAGCTGTCCCCGGAAAACATGCGCATGATACGCGACGGCGGCCTGACCGAACGCCATGCCCGCGCCCTGCTGCGTCTGCCGACCGAGGAAGAACGCTGCAAGGCAACCGCGCAAATCATTGAGCATCAGTGGAACGTCAGCCGCACCGAACAGTACATCGACCGCCTGCTGTCCACCCCACCCCAAAAGCCAACCGGCACGGTACGCCGTTTGATAAAAGATGTGCGCCTGTTTTTGAACACGGTGGACAAGGCGGTTGGCATGATGAAAGAGTCGGGTGTGGAGACCAGCTACGAAAAGGAGGAACGGGACGACGGCATTTTGGTCAAAATCCTGATTCCCAACGCACGCCATTAAATAAGCGATTGGCTTTCCATAGGATGTACCGGATTGACCGGTTTTTCCTCCGCCCGGCGGAGGATTTTTTCTTTTACCATAAAAAAAACGTTCTGCCAAAATTGGCAGAACGTCTATTTACAGCGGCTGTGCCGAAATCTTCTGAAACCGTCTCGGATACTTGCCCGGCGTCGGGCGCACCTTGCGCACGATGACCAACCGGCTTTTTCGGTCATCGGTCATGGGCACATCATAATCTACCACCCGCTCGAGCGAGCCGCCCAAAATCGAGAACGCCTTTTTTGCCTGCTCAATCTCCTCATCCGAGCCGACCGCCTTCATGGCAATGAAATACCCGCCGACCTTGACCAGCGGCAGCGACAATTCGGCCAGCACATTGAGCCGCGCAACCGCGCGCGAAGTGGCAAGGTCAAACTGTTCGCGCCCGTCAAATTCTTCGGCGCGGGCGTGAACGGCGCGGGCATTGTCAATGCCCAACTGGTCAATCACACCATTCAAAAATTTAATGCGCTTGCCGAGCGCATCGAGCAGCGTGACCTGTGCATCGGTCAGCAGTGCCAGCGGCACGCCGGGAAATCCTGCGCCACACCCGACATCTATGACGGTCTTACCCGCCGCATAGGGCGCGAGCGGTGCGCAGTCCAGAAAGTGCCGCGTGACCACTTCCATCGGGTCGGTCACAGCGGTCAGATTCATCACCTTGTTGGTTTCCAACAGACAGTCGGAAAACGCAAGCAATTTATCCACAGCCTGTGGACGGTTCAAGCCCAGCGTATCCAGTCCGGCTTGCAGCAATTCGCGTTCGGTCATGCCTGTCCTCCTCCCTTTTCCACATTCAGATAAATCATCAACGCCGTGATATCGGCGGGCGATACGCCTGAAATGCGTCCCGCCTGCCCGAAGTTCAACGGCCGTATGTCTTTGAGTTTTTGCCGCGCCTCCAGTCGGAGCGACGGCACCGCATCATAATCTATATCGGCTGGCAGCGCACGCGCTTCCAGCTTGCGGAACTGCTCAACATCCTTTTGCTGTCGTGCGATGTACCCTTCATACTTAATCCGGATTTCCACCTGTTCCCGAATGGCCGCGTCCAGTGTCGGACGTTCGGGGTCGAACGGCGCGAGCGCTTCATAGGTGAGTTCGGGACGGCGCAGCAAGTCGAGCAGACGGCAGCCCGCTTTAAGCGGGGTCGAATGTTGTGCCTGCAAAAACGCTTGCATATCCTCGGTCGGCTGCACGCTGACTTTGGCCAGCCGCTCTATCTCGGCTTGTACCCGCTCATACTTTTGCTGGGTACGCGCCAGCCGTTCGGGAGAATTTAGCCCCACCCGCGCACCAATGGGCACCAGCCGTTCATCGGCATTGTCCTGCCGCAGCAGTAACCGGTACTCCGAACGGGAAGTCATCATGCGATAGGGTTCGGGCGTGCCGCGCGTTACCAAGTCGTCAATCAGCGTGCCAATATAGCCATCGGCGCGGTCTAAAATGAGCGGCGATTGGCCTTTGATTTTGCGCGCCGCGTTGATGCCAGCAACCAGTCCTTGCGCCGCCGCTTCCTCATACCCCGACGAACCGTTAAACTGCCCTGCCCCATACAGACCGGACACCTTGCGGCTTTCCAGTGTGGGCAGCAGTTCGGTGGGGTCTACGCAGTCGTATTCAATCGCATAAGCCGGGCGCATGACCTCGGCGTGTTCCAGCCCTTTGACCGTGTGCAGCATTTTGAGCTGTACTTCTTCGGGCATGGACGAAGAAAAGCCCTGCACATAGATTTCTTCGGTTTCCAAGCCCATCGGCTCCAAAAAGAGCTGATGACGGGGCTTGTCGGAAAAGCGGACGACTTTATCTTCAATCGACGGGCAATACCGCGGGCCTACGCCCTCAATCGCGCCCGAAAACAGCGGGGAACGGTCAAGATTTTGGTGAATGACCGCGTGGGTCTGTTCGTTGGTGTAGGTCAGATGACACACGGCTTGATTTTGGGGCGGGTGCTCGGAGTCGAACGAAAACGGAATGATTTCGCGTTCCCCTTCCTGCACTTCCAGTCCATCAAAGCAAATCGAGCGGCGATTGACGCGCGGAGGCGTGCCGGTCTTGAAGCGCTGCAAGCGCAGTCCCAGCCCTTTCAGGCAATCGGTGAGCGCGGTTGCGGCAAACATGCCGTCGGGGCCGCCCGCGTGGGTGTATTCTCCAATGATAATGCGCCCACCCAAAAAGGTGCCCGAACAGACGATAGCGGCCTTGACCGCATACCGCGCACCGGTGGCTGTGGTCACGCTGCACACCGCGCCGTGTTCATCGACCTCGATGGACACGACTTCGGCCTGTTTGAGCGACAAATTTTCGGTCGTCTCCAGACAGTGCTTCATATAGGAGCGATATTTGACGCGGTCGGCCTGTGCGCGCAGCGAATGGACGGCAGGGCCTTTGCCGCGGTTGAGCATCCGATACTGGATGCAGGCGGCATCGGCGGCCTTGCCCATCTCGCCGCCCAGTGCGTCCACTTCGCGCACCAAATGTCCTTTTGCCGTGCCGCCGATGGCGGGATTGCAAGGCAGGTTGCCGACCGCATCTAAGTTAATCGTAAAGCACAGGGTCTGCAAGCCCAGACGTGCGCCAGCCAGTGCGGCTTCAATGCCCGCATGTCCGGCGCCAATCACGGCAATGTCATATGTGCCAGCAAAATACATGGATATTTCCTCCGAATGGATGATACACAGTTGTTGATAACTCTGTGCATACTTGGGATAACTGTGGATAGCGTATCAAAAAAATAATTTCAATTTGTAATTTATTTTATAAAAATGTCGAATCGTATTAGAAAATTGTGGTTATGCAAGGCTATCATCCACAATACACACAGGCGGCCTGTGGATAACTTTTTATTTGCCTACGCAGAAATGTGCAAAGATGTGGTCAACGATATCGGCTTGCACACTCTGTCCGGTCAGCTCGCCCAGACAGGCAATGGCCTGTTCCATGTCATACACCACGGCATCGGGCGAAAATCCCGCCAGCAACTGCTGCTCGGCCTGTTCCAGATGGCGTGCCGTATGGCTTAAAATCTCGGCTTGCCGGATGTTGGTAATCAAGCCGCCATCTTGCGGCAGGTCGTGTACGCCGGTGAGCGTGGTCAGCGTCTGGGTCAGGCGCTCCAATCCCTCCCGCTTTTTTGCCGACAACGGCACTACATAATCGAACATTTGTTTTATTTCATCGACTGCAATCGCCTGCGGCAAATCGGCTTTGCTCAGCACGGCAACGACGCGCTGTGCATCGCGGGCGGCTTGCATGACCATGCGGTCTTCTTGAGTAAGTGGGCGGCTGCCATCGAAAACCGCCAGCACGACCCCTTGCTGTCCTGCCCGCGCGACGGCATCGCGCGCACGCGACACACCGATTTGTTCCACTGGGTCATCGGTGTCGCGCAAACCGGCGGTATCCTGAAGGCGCAGTACCAGTGCGCCCAAATGCAGCGTCTCCTCGACCGTATCGCGGGTCGTACCGGCGATATCGGTCACAATGGCGCGGTCATAGCCCAAAAGCGCATTCAGCAGCGTGGACTTTCCGGCATTGGGCCGCCCGATGATGGCGCAGGGCAAGCCCTCGCGCAGCGCGCGCCCGCGCTCGTAGCTGTCGCGCAGTTCGGTCAACCGGCTGCGCATGTCGGTCAGGGTGCGGGCAATCTGCTCGCGGGGCAGGTCGTCGATGTCCTCATCGGGGTAGTCGATGACCGCCAAAAACTGCGCACACACGCCGATAAGCGTTTGCCGCATGTCAGAAAATGCCGCCGAAATGTGCCCGCCGAGCTGTGCGGTTGCCAGTGCCGCGGCCTGTTCGGACTGCGCACACACCAAATCATTGACCGCTTCGGCGGCAAACAAGTCCATTTTGCCGTTGACAAATGCGCGGCGGGTAAATTCGCCCGGTTCGGCCTGTCTTGCACCCAGTTCAAACAGTGCGGCCAAGGTCGCCTGTAACACGGCGGACGCGCCGTGACAGTGAATCTCGGCCATCGGTTCGCCGGTATAGGTGGCGGGGGCGGGGAAAAAGACCGCCATCGGGCGGTCAATCTGGCGGTCGTGAACGGTCAGTGTGCCGTAGGTGAGCATACGCGGCACCAGCTCTCCCCCGCCGACCGGTGTAAACAGTGCATTGAGATATTGGGCGGCGCAGTCTCCGGAAATGCGCACAATTCCAATTGCACCGCCGGGCGCGGTGGACAGTGCGGCAATGGTTTGAGCCATGTTCTCAGCCTTCCTTTCGTGAGATTCCATACGTTTTTTTATTTTATCACATTCCGCGGCACTTGGGCAGAGGTTTGACGGGATTTTGTCAAAAACTTGCCGGATTTGTGGCGGGGTGGGACAGCAAAACCCCACCCGCTCGACCGAACAGGTGGGGTTTTGAGGCACGCGGACGCGGCTGCATCCGGTGAAAAAGCCGGTTTTACTGTGCCTTGGGCGGGCGCTTGCCGACCGGACGGCGACCGCCTTCGGGCGAGATGACCACGCGGCGGTTTGGCTCGGTGCCGGTGGAATGGGTGGTCACACCGCGATATTCTTGCAGCGCCGAGTGAATAATACGGCGCTCATAGGGATTCATCGGCTCCAAGGTCATGGGCTTATGATAGCGGGCAACCTTGCCAGCCATCTTGCGCGCCAGACGTTCAAGCGACTCGGCACGCTTGACGCGATAATTTTCGGTGTCGATGGTCAGGCGTACATGTTCCTCGGTGCCGCGGTTGAGCACGAGCGAAGTCAAGTACTGAATGGCGTCGAGCGTGTCACCGCGACGGCCGATAACCGGGCCCATGTCGGGGCCTTGGATTTCAATGCGCACATGGTCGGCTTCCGACTGGTCGGTAACAAAAGCATGTCCCTCAACGCCCATTTTTTCCAGCAAACCGTCGATAAACTGTACGGCAGCGCGGGCTTCTTCGGGCCACTGTTCCTGCGGCATGGGGCTTACCTTGACCACCGGACGCGGTGCGGGGCGCTCCTCTGCCTCCACCGGCTGCGGCTTTTCGCCGGTTGCCGCACGCACCAAACGCGGGGTTTGGTCGTCCTTGGGTGCAGCCACCGGGCGCGCCGGTGCAGACGGTTCCTTGTTCTCGGTCTTGGGCGCAGCCTTGACCAATCGCGGGGTATCGTCCTGCGGGCGAGCGGGTGCAGTTTTGGGTGCTTCGGCCTTGGGGGCGGCAGGTGCCGGAGCCGGCTTGGGCGCGTCGGGCACTTCATAGGTGACGCGAATCTTTGCGTCAGAAGCGCCGATGCCTAAAAATCCCTTGCGGCCCATCTCGACCACTTCGACCGAAACCGCATCGCGGTCCATGTGCAGTTCAGCCAGTGCCTTTTCAATGGCACGGTCAACCGTGGACGCCGAAAAAATCTGTTCTTTCTGCATGATTAAGCGTCCCCTTTCGGTAATTTTTTATTCTTCTTTTTGGGGTCATCGACCTCAATCGGGTGATACTTGTCCAGATACCAGGTCAGGAATGCTTCCTGTGCCATGGTAAACAGGTTGTTGGTAATCCAGTACACAGCCAGCGCGCTGGGCAGGATAAAGCCGAGGTAAACCGAGAACAGCGGCATGATATACAGCATGGTTTTCATCGAACCTTGCACCTGTGCGGCAGCCGGATTGCTTTTTTGCTGCATCTTCTGCAAAACATAAGAGGACAGCAGCGCGGTCAAACCGGACAGGATGGGCAGCAGCCAGATAATGCCCGGTTCTTTGATATTCGGGGTCTGTGCCAAGTTGAAGCCCAAGAAGTCAAAGTTCAGCGGCACCAGATTCTGTGCAATTTCGGGCGACAGACTGGTAATGGCTTCGGGGAAATTGCCCGCCGAGTCGGCCAGCTTGTTGAGCGTCTCCATGAGCGGAATCTGCACATAGTAATCGTTAAACTTGGACAAATCGGCCAGCCCATTGTTTTGCACATAATCAATCAAAAGCTGAACCGAATCGGGGAAACCTTCGGACACGAAGTCCTTGTCGGTAATACCCATCATAAAGGTGATGGGCTTTTCAATCGCGTAGTACAGACCCATCATAATGGGGAGCGGCAAAAACGAGGGCAGGCAGCCGCTCATCGGATTGACGCCTTCCTTCTCGTAGAGTTTTTGCAGTTCCTCGTTAAGTTTCACGCGGTTATTCGCATATTTCTTCTGTAACGCCTGCTGTTTTTGAGAAATCGCACTCATTTTGCGCATACTCTTTTTGCTGTGGATGGACAGCGGCAGCAGGATGAACTTACAGAGCAGAGCGAACAGGATGATTGCAACGCCGTAGGAACCTACCAGATTGTAGATTGCCATAAGCAGCATACCGAAGGGGCGCACAATCAGCAAACCAAAGATTTTAGCCAAATTTTCGTTCCTCCAAAAGTGTTGCAGGCGCGAGCCACCATGCCCGGCCTGTTCTTTCCCTTGCGTACCGTTTCAAAACGGATTTTGCCCCCGATTCAGGGAACCGGGTCATACGGCCCACGTTTGGACCACGGATGACAGCGGCAAATGCGCCGAAACGCCAGCCATCCCCCCTTGCACGCGCCATATTTTTCGATTGCTTCCAAGGCATACTGGGAGCAGGTCGGGATATAGCGGCAGGTCGGGGCGGTATGGGGCGAGATGGCGCGGCGGTAAAACCGCACGAGTGCCAAAAGCAGCCATTTCATGAAGTTTCGCCTTCTTTCGGCGCCAACACGCGCAGGTCACGGGCGGCTTTGAGCAGGGCTTTTTCGACATCAGCGCACGAAGCATCGAGCATACGCGCGCGGGCGACCAGCACAAAGTCAAATCCGACCTTAAATTCGTCCTGATGCAGGCGATAGGCTTCGCGGAACAACCGTTTTGCACGGTTGCGCTGGACGGCGCCGCCATATTTTGCGCTGACCGTCAAGCCAAGGCGATTGCGTCCCAGCCGGTTTTTGAGGCAATAGAGCACCAAATACCGGTTTGCAGCCGATTTCCCCCTGTGATACAGGCGGCGAAATTCATGGTTTTGTTTGATGACATAGGTACGTTTCATGGTTTTGCTCCAAAAAGATAGAAGCGGGATGGAAAAGGGAGAGGCCGATGCCCGATGGCCAGCTCCCGCCGCGCCAAATCCGGAAACGTGCGGGCAGCACGCTGCGCGGCCTGCCTGCCGCGACCAGAAAAAAGTTCCCGTACGCACCAGTCTGGCGTGCGGCAGGCCAAAAAAGACGGCACTGGCGGACGGTACAAAAAAGAGCCGCTCGAAAATGGGCGGCTCGATTTGGGATTCTTTCCTTTGCGGAATGGGCAAAGATTACAGGGTCAACTGCTTGCGGCCCTTCGCACGACGGCGAGCCAGCACCTTGCGGCCATTCTTCGTAGACATTCTCTTGCGGAAGCCATGCTCCTTGCTGCGCTGACGCTTCTTGGGCTGATAAGTTCTCAGCATTTACCACACACCTCCTATTATCCTGGTCTGAATGGGCACCGGCACAGGTCCAATACCAAAAAAGACGCATCGGGCTTATGCCGCTGCCTGTCCGTAATGCTCCGAATCAGATATATTATAGACAGTGACCCAGTTGTTTGTCAAGCACAATTTTGAAAAAGCGCGCGCGGTTTGGCAGGCAAAAGCGGCTGGAAACTTTACAATTTGTAATTTTTCATGCACTCATAACCCTTAGGCTTGTCCCTTGGCGCGCGGGGTATACCACGAATGATACAAAACACTGTCAATCCAACCATTTTTTCCCATTATATTCTGTCCATAACCCAGCCGCTTCCCGCCCCTTTTCCACACACTCATCCCCACCTGTGGATAACTTGAAATTACAATCGAACTATGGTACTATGTACAGTGAATAAGAATCGGCAGAATTAGGAGGAAATGTTTTGAACAGCAACAACGACTTGTTAAAAATGGCGTTGTCGCGCATGGAAGGTTCCTTCAGCCCGGTCACGCTGTCGGCCTGGTTTGACGACGCCGAAGCGGTTTCCCTTGACGGAACCAGCTTTATCCTGCGCGCTGCCAACCAATTCAAAAAAGAAATCATTGAATCACGCTTTACCGCGCCGCTGCAACAAGCGCTGACCGAACTGCTGGGCGAACCCATCACCCTGACGGTCATTTACGGCGAACAAGCCGCCGCACCCATCCAAACCGGCGAATCCATCGGCCTATCCCCCGACGAAGAATACACCTTTGAACATTTTATCGTCGGTTCATCCAACAAATTCGCGCACGCCGCCGCGGTTTCGGTCGCCAATCATCCGGCCGAAAATTACAATCCCCTCTTTATCTATGGTCAGTCCGGCTTGGGAAAAACCCACTTGCTGCACGCAATCGGCAACGTCATTCACGGCACGCACCCCAAATTCCGCATTATTTATGTCAAAGGCGAAGATTTTACCAACGAACTGGTCACTGCCATTCAGGAAGGCGACGTACAGGCCTTCCGCAATAAATACCGCATGGCCGACTTGCTGCTGATTGACGATATTCAATTTATCGCGGGCAAAGAGCGCACACAGGAAGAATTTTTCCACACATTTAACGCACTCTATGAAGCAGGCCGACAAATCGTGCTGACCTCCGACCGGCCGCCCAAGGAAATGAACACACTCGAAGACCGCATGAAAACACGCTTTGAATGGGGTCTGCTGGCCGACATCCAACCGCCCGATTTTGAAACGCGCGTAGCAATCATCAACGCAAAAGCGTCCAAACTGGGCTTTGAACTGCCAAAAGATGTCATCTACTGCATTGCAGAAAACCTGCAATCCAACGTACGCCAGCTCGAAGGCACGGTCAAAAAAATCAAAGCCAAACATGAACTAGGCGGCGAAGCCATCACCATCGACATGACGCAAAAGGTCATTGAAGAAGTAAAATCCATCAATCCGGGCTTAAACCCCACCCCACCTATGATTTTACAGACGGTTTCCAACTTTTATTCGGTGCCGGTTGACCAAATCCTGTCCGACCGCCGTTCCAAAGATACCGTACAGCCGCGACAAATGGCTATGTATCTGGTACGCAAAATGACCAACTATTCATTGCCCGAAATCGGCAAAGTATTCGGCCGCGACCACACTACGGTCATGCACGCCTGCGACAAAATCGACGGCGACCGCAAGAAAAATGCCGAGCTGGAAGACATCATCAAAACGCTGATTGAAAACATCCAGAACCTGTAAAATCGCACTTGCAAACGGGCAAATCTGCCGCCAAAATCTATCCACACCCCCTGTGGATTGTGGATGGATAACCTGTGGACAATTTCTGCCCCCAATTTTTCCCCACAATTCATCCCGATTCGTCCACATCCGCATGGGGATAAAATTTCCCATGGCGCCCATGGACTTTTTCCACTTTTCCACAGATTCCACAATACTACTACTACGACTATAAAATTACTCTATTCTCTACTATCCTACCAACGCCGGCAAATACCGGCAAATTGCCAAAACCCTTGTGGACAAAGAAAGGACTTTCTAAACCATGAAATTCTCCTGTGAAAAATCTGCCTTCCTCGATGCAATCTCCATTGCTTCGCGCGCAGTTTCCACCAAATCAACCATTGCTATTCTGGAAGGTCTGCGTTTGACCGCAACCGACACTTTGACCTTATCCGGTTACGACCTATCAATTGGCATCCGTACACAAGTTAATGCCGACATTGTTGAACCGGGCGAAATCGTATTAAGTGCAAAACTGCTCGGCGACATCGTGCGCAAATTACCCGACGATGTTGTATACGTTGAAACCGATGAAAAACTGCTCACAACCATTCAATGCGGCCGCTCGGTTTTCAATCTTGTCGCTTCCGCCTCGGACGACTTCCCTGCTATGCCCGAAGTCAACGCCGAGCACGAAATTTCCATGCCGGAAAACATGCTCAAATCCATGATTAACCAGACCGTTTTCGCGGTTTCTGACAATCAGGCAAAACCCATTCACACCGGCTGTCTGTTTGAACTGACAAATGGCAAATTGACCGTTGTTGCTGTAGACGGTTTCCGTCTATCCATTCGCCGGGAACAATTGGAGCAAGCACCGGCACAAGACTTAAAGTTTGTCGTTCCCGGCCCGGCATTGCGCGAAATCGAACGTATTTTGCGCGAAGATGCCCAGCATGAAGTCACCGTTTGTCCGGGTGAAAAGCATATTTTATTTGCACTGGGCAAAACGACCTTGGTTTGCCGCCTGATTGACGGTGAATTTTTAAACTACAATGCTGCCATTCCTCCCACATTTGAACACACCGTACCGGTGAATACACGCGAATTTATCACCTGTTTAGAGCGCGTTTCACTTTTGGTATCGGAAAAATTAAAAAATCCGGTGCGCATTGCCTTTGACGGCGCGGTGATGAAAATGACTTGTATTACAGCTGTGGGCAAATCTTACGACGAATGTGCCATCGATGGCAGCATTGACGGACTGGAAATTGGCTTTAACAGCCGGTATTTGCTGGACGCGCTGCGCGCCTGCAACGACGAAATCGTTCATATTTCTCTCAAAGGCGCACTCAATCCGATTGTGATTACCCCGCTTGAGGGCGAAAAATACACCTATCTGGTATTGCCTGTGAGGTTGAAAGCTGATGCGTAACATTACAATTTCGGGCGAGTTCATCAAATTGGACGCGCTGTTAAAATTTGCAAATTTAGCTTCTTCGGGCGGAGAAGCGAAAATCCGAATTGCACAGGGCGAAGTGCTGGTAAACGGAGAAGTATGTACCATGCGCGGCAAAAAATTGCGCACAGGCGACACCGTGACATTGGACGGACAAACGGTTGTCATTGCCTGACCTTTCCCGCCCTGTTTCACGTGAAACAAACCCGTTTTACACCCCAAATTCGACCGATAAGGAGGGCGGTAACTTGATTCAAACATTGACGCTGGAAAATTTCCGCAATTACGAAACCGCCCATCTGACTTTTGACCCCGCCGTGAATCTGATAGTAGGAGAAAACGCGCAGGGAAAAACCAATCTGCTGGAAGCGGCGGCGGCGTTATCCTCGCTGAGACTATTTCGGACGGCACAGAAAAAAGAAGGACTGCGCTTTGGCACCGACCACGGGCGCATTATCGGTACATTTGACGTAGAAAACCGCGATATTACCCTAGAAATGCGGCTGCACCGCGACCGCGCGCTGGAAGTTTTTCAAAACGGGATTCGGCTGCGCCGACAGAGTGAGGCGCGCGGCATATTACGCACTGTATTATTTTGTCCGGACGACCTGTTTTTGGTGCGCGCAGGCGCTGCCGCCCGCCGACGGTTTTTAGATGCGGCGCTGTGCCAGCTTCGCCCGCAATATGCAGGAATCCTTGCAGAGTATGAAAGGGTGCTTGGACACAAGCTGCGCATTTTGAAGGACAGCGAAGAAAAACCTGCACTTCTCGACCTGCTGGACGATTTCACCTTACGGCTGTGTCGGTTGGGGGCGCGGATTATCCGCTATCGCGCCTACTACATCCGCAAATTGGGACAGTGTGCCGGAGCGCTGCACGCCGAGGCCGCGCCCCATGAAACCTTGACCTGCTGCTATCAAACGGTGTCGGGCGTGACCGACCCTTATGCGTCGGCAGCAGTCATCGAAGTCCAGCTACAAAATCATGCGTTTGCTCACCGCGCGGCTGAAATTGCCGCGCAGTCGTGTCTGTCCGGGCCGCATAAAGACGATTTAGTTTTACATTTGGGCGGGGTTTCGGCCTCGTCCTACGCTTCGCAGGGACAGGCGCGCACGGCGGCGCTTGCGCTCAAATTGGCCGAGCGCCAACTGTTTTTCGATGAAGATAACGCCTATCCGGTCTTGCTGCTCGACGATGTTCTGTCCGAGCTCGACCGCCGCCGGCAAGATTTTGTGCTGAATCATCTGGGGCAAGGACAGGTGCTCATCACCTGCTGTGAACCGGACACGGCTGCCCGCTTTCGGGCGGGCACGGTGTTTCATGTACAGGGCGGAACCATCGCCTGAGCACAAAAAAATTGCAGGCAGAGTGCAAATTTTTCTGTGTTTTTCTAACAAATTTTCCGGATTTTGTGATATAATAGGAAAGATGGAGGCGCTTACCATGTATGTCCATATCGGTCAGGACTATATGCTGCCGGTGCGCAGTATCGTGTCGGTTTTTGACCTCGATACCGCCACCTGCTCCAAACACACCCGCGCCCTTCTGGCTCGTCTGACGGCCGAAGGCCGCGTCGTGACCGCATGTGAGGATTTGCCCAAGTCCGCCGTCCTGTGTGACGGCGCGCTTGGCGAGATTCTCTATCTCTCACAAATTTCCAGTACGGCGCTTCAGCGCCGCATTGAGAGCGGCGTGACCGGACTGTGACCGGACTGTGACCGGTTTTTATCTGTGTCCGGCTCGCTGGCGTTTGCCGCCTCCCGTTAGACCCGACCACCCCGAAAGAGGAATTTGAAAACTATGAGTATGAGTGAAGAACTGTTAGACCTCAAAGTAACCGAAACCTATGACGAAAGTCAGATTCAGGTACTGGAAGGTCTGGAAGCCGTGCGCAAGCGTCCGGGCATGTATATCGGCTCGACGTCCGAGCGCGGCTTGCATCATCTGGTGTACGAAATTGTTGACAACTCGATTGACGAGGCGCTTGCGGGCTACTGTACCCACATCGAAGTAACGATTGAAAAAGATAACGTGATTTCGGTCGCGGACAATGGCCGCGGGATTCCGGTTGGGATTCATCCCCAAATGGGGATTCCCACGCTGGAAGTGGTCTTGACCGTACTGCACGCGGGCGGCAAGTTCGGCGGCGACGGCTATAAGGTTTCGGGCGGTCTGCACGGCGTTGGCTCGTCGGTCGTCAATGCGCTGTCCCTGTGGCTGGAAGCCGAGGTACGCGACGGCAAGGAAAAACATATGATGCGCTTTGAGCGCGGTCAGACCGTGCGCGGCATCCATGCCGTGCCCTGCACCGACGAGTGCGGCACGACCATCCGCTTCCAAGCCGACCCGGAAATCTTTGAAACTACGGTCTACGACTATGAAGTGCTGCTCAAGCGCCTGCGCGAAGCGGCCTTCCTCAACGCTGGTATCCGCATCACGCTGCGCGATGAACGAGAGGACGAAGTGCGTGAGGATATCATGCACTATGAAGGCGGCATCCGGCAATTTGTGTCGTTCCTGAACGAAAACAAAACCCCCATTCACCCCGAAGTCATTTACATGGAAGGCTCGCGGGAAACGTCTATGGCAGAAGTAGCCATGCAGTACACCGATGCTTACAACGAAAGCATGATTTCGTTTGCCAACAACATCGAGACGACCGAGGGCGGCACCCATGAAACCGGCTTTAAGTCGGCGCTGACCAAGGTGCTGAACGACTACGGGCGAAAATATAACCTCATCAAAGAGAATGAGAAAAATCTGTCGGGCGAGGACGTGCGCGAGGGCTTGACCGTCATTATCTCGGTCAAACTGCAAGAAGCGCAGTTCGAGGGACAGACCAAGACCAAGCTGGGCAACAGCGATATGCGCACCTTGGTAGAAACCATGGTGGGCGAACGGCTGCCCATCTTCTTGGAGGAAAACCCGTCGGTTGCGCGCGTCATCATCGACAAGGCGCAGACCGCCAGCCGCGCCCGTGAAGCGGCGCGCAAGGCGCGCGAAATGACCCGCCGCAAATCGGCGCTCGAATCCAATTCGCTGCCCGGCAAGCTGGCAGACTGTCAGGAGCGCGACCCGGCACTGACCGAAATTTACATCGTCGAGGGTGACTCGGCGGGCGGCTCGGCTAAGGAAGGGCGTGACCGCCGCTATCAGGCCATTTTGCCGCTGTGGGGCAAGATGCTCAACGTGGAAAAGGCGCGCCTTGACCGCGTGTATGGTAATGACAAGCTGACCCCGATGATTACCGCATTCGGCGCGGGCTTTGGTGAAGATTTCGACCTTTCCAAACTGCGCTATGGTAAGATTATCCTGATGGCCGATGCCGACGTGGACGGCTCGCACATCCGCACCCTGCTTTTGACCTTCTTCTTCCGGTTTATGCGCCCGCTCATCGAGCACGGGCATGTGTACATTGCCCAGCCGCCGCTGTTCAAGAACGAGAAGGGAAAAAACGAAAAGAATAAGATTGTACGCTACACCTACGACGAAGCCGAACAGCGCCGCGTCGTGGCAGAGATGGGCGAAGGCGTGCGCGTGCAGCGCTATAAGGGCTTGGGTGAGATGGACCCCGAACAGCTTTGGGAGACGACCATGAACCCGGAAAACCGCATTTTGCTGCGCGTCACGCTGGAAGATGCAGTCATGGCCGACCAGACCTTTACCCTGCTCATGGGCGAAAAGGTCGAGCCGCGCCGCGACTTCATCCAAAAGAACGCCAAGTACGTCGAAAATCTGGATATTTGACCGACGTTTTGCGCCCGTGCGCACCGGTCTGTGCCGTCCGGCTGGGCGGCACCATCCTCTCCCTGGAGGTAACCAATGAGTCAAGAATACGAAAATCAAATCATAAAGCCGGTTGACCTTGACCACGAAATGCGCAAGTCTTATATTGCGTATGCGATGAGCGTCATTGTCGGCCGTGCCCTGCCCGACGTGCGCGACGGCTTGAAGCCGGTGCACCGCCGTATCCTGTATGCCATGTATGAGGACGGCTTGACCTCGGACAAGCCGTTCCGCAAGTCGGCAACGACGGTCGGAAACGTGCTCGGCCGCTACCACCCGCACGGCGACGCATCGGTTTACGATGCCATGGTACGCATGGCGCAGCCGTTCTCGCTGCGCTACCCGCTGATTGACGGTCACGGCAACTTCGGTTCGGTGGACGGCGACCCCCCGGCGGCTTACCGTTACACCGAAGCGCGTATGGCAAAATTGGCAAACGCCATGCTGGCAGACATCAAGAAAGAAACGGTTGACTTTGTGCCCAACTTCGACGAGGAGCGCAAAGAACCGGTCGTGCTGCCCTCCCGCATCCCCAATTTGCTGGTCAACGGCTCGTCGGGTATTGCGGTCGGCATGGCGACCAATATCCCGCCGCACAATCTGGGCGAGGTCATCGACGGCATTTGCTATGTCATCGACCACCCCGAAGCCGATTTGGACGACCTGTGCGCCATCATCAAAGGCCCAGACTTCCCGACCGGCGGCATTATCATGGGTCGAGCGGGTATCCGCGCGGCCTATGCGACCGGACGCGGCAAAATCAAGGTGCGTGCGCGGTGTGAGATTGAAGATATGCCCGGTTCGTCCAACCGGCAGCGCATTATCGTCACCGAGATTCCGTACATGGTCAATAAGGCGCGCCTGGTCGAAGCCATCGCCAATCTGGTCAAGGATAAGCGCGTGGAAGGCATTTCGGACGTGCGCGACGAATCTTCCCGCGAGGGTATGCGCGTGGTCATCGAGTGCAAGCGCGACGCGAACGCACAGGTGGTCTTGAATCAGCTCTATAATTACACCCAGCTTCAGGACACCTGTTCGATGAATCACTTGGCACTGGTGCCCATTCCGCACGCCGCACCCGACAAGGTGCAGCCCAAAACACTGACCTTGCGCGAAATCATCGACTGGTACATCGGGTTCCAAAAGGATGTCGTAGCCCGCCGCACGGCGTTCGACCTAAACCGCGCCGCGGCACGCGCCCATATTTTGGAAGGCTTGAAGGTTGCGACCGACCAGGATAATATTGACCGTATCATTGCGATTATCCGTGCGTCCCGCTCGGAGGCCGAGGCAAAAGAAAACCTGTGCCGCGAACCGTTCTGGATTGACCAGATTGCCCTTTTGGGCATTGTGGACGGTTCGGCGCATTACGAATTTCATCTGGACGACGCACAGGCACAGGCAATTGTTGATATGCGTCTGGGTCGTCTGTCCGGTCTGGAGCAGCAAAAACTCAATGAGGAGTACGCTGAAATCGAAGGCCGTATCGCATCGTACAAAGAAATTCTGTCGTCCGACCACAATATGTTAGAGGTGGTCAAGGCTGAACTGCGCGAAATCCGCGCCGCATACGCCGACGAGCGCCGCACCGAGATTGCGGCAGTTGCCGACGAAATCGACGTTGAGGACTTGATAGAGGAGCAGGACTGCACCTACACGCTGACCCATGCGGGCTATATCAAGCGGATGCCGACTTCGGCATACCGCGTGCAGCACCGCGGCGGCAGAGGAGTCAACGCGATGGCGACGCGCGAAGAGGACTTCGTGCGCAACATCTTCACGGCTTCGACCCATGACAATCTGCTGTTCTTCTCCAACTTGGGCAAGGTGTATAAGCTCAAGGGCTACCAGATTCCCGAAGCTGGGCGCACGGCAAAGGGGCAAAATATCATCAACCTGCTGGAAATCGAGCAGGGCGAGAAGATTACAGCTATGTTCCCCATCCGCGACTTTACCGACGACCGGTATTTGGTGTTCGTCACGCGCAACGGCGTAATCAAGCGCGTGGTGCTCAGCGACCTACAAAACATCCGCAAGGTCGGCTTGCGGGCGCTCAGTCTGGCAGAGGACGACCTGCTGGTTGACGTGCGCCTGACCGACGGACAGGAAAACATCCTGATTGCCACCCATCAGGGACGCGCCATCACCTTCGCCGAAACCGAAGTGCGTGCAATGGGCCGTCAGGCAAGCGGTGTACGCGGTATCAAGCTGGCTGAGGGCGATTATGTGGTTGGCGCAGCGCGTGCGCGTGTGGGCGCGCAGGTGCTGTCTATCACCGAGAACGGTTACGGCAAGCGCACACCAGTCGGGGAATTTTCGGTACACCACCGCGGCGGCAGCGGTATTTTGCTGCACGGCCTGACCGAAAAGACCGGTGCAGTGGCAGGCGTTGCCGTGGTTGACCCGGAAAATGACCTGATGATTATTACCGATGACGGCGTGATGATTCGCGTACCGGTGGAGGACATCCGCCAGTGTGGGCGCAACAGTCAGGGCGTTATCGTGATGCGCACGGGCGAAGATGTGAAAGTCATCTCGATTGCGCGCACCGATAAGGAAGAAGAAGATTCTTCTCAGGAAGAAGAGGGCGCGGAACCGGTAGCCGATTCCTCGACCCAAGCATAAAATAGAAAACTGCCCTTCTCATGCAGGAGGGCAGTTTTTTTACTGGGTGGAATGGTGCGCGAAAATCGGGGGATATTCGGCGTTTTGTACAAAAATTTACACAGTTATGGTGCAAAAAACACTTGTCCGCACAAACAAATCGGTCTATAATATCTGTATCATTTGGATTTTACCGGTTCGGATTTTCACGGCACCGGACGGTATACGGGAGGGAAACAAAGATGCAGTCTTATGAGTTTCTGTTAATCATTGCGGTTATTTTGCTTTCGACCAAAGTATTTGGCTTGATTTCCGAGCGGGTACACATGCCGCAGGTCGTGGGCGCACTGCTGGCAGGCGTTGTGCTGGGGCCGTCGGTGCTGGGACTGGTAGAAGAAACCGACTTTTTGCTGAAAACATCGGAAATCGGCGTGATTATCCTGATGTTTATGGCGGGGCTGGACACCGACCTGGAAGAACTGAAAAAAACCGGTCTGGCCTCGTTTGTCATTGCACTGATTGGCGTGCTGGTACCGCTCGGCGCGGGTACGCTGCTGTATTTGGGCTTTTTCCCCGATGCGTCCGAACCGCTGCACCTGCTGCGCGCGCTGTTTGTGGGCGTGGTGCTGACCGCGACTTCGGTTTCGATTACGGTCGAGACGCTGCGCGAGATGGGGCGGCTCAAGGGCAAAGTGGGCACGGCGATTTTGGGCGCGGCGATTATTGACGATATCATGGGCATTATCGTGTTGACGCTGGTATCGGCTATGACCGACCCGACGGTCAATCCCGGCTTGGTGCTGCTGCGCATTGTGGCATTTTTTGCGCTTTTGGTCGTGGTGGGCTTTATCATGCACCGCTTGTTCCGCATGATTACCGATGAATGGAGCAACCACCGCCGCATTGCCATCTATGCGTTTGCATTCTGCCTGATTTTGTCGTTTGTCGCCGAACACTATTTCGGGATTGCCGATATCACCGGCGCTTATTTTGCCGGCCTGATTCTGTGCAACATCATGGAAGCGCGCGAGTATATCACAAAAAAGATGAATATTTTGGGATATATGATATTCGCGCCGGTTTTTTTCGCTTCAATGGGCATTAAAACCGAGTTGGACGGCATGACGGCAAGTTTGCTGGTGTTCTCGGTGTGCCTGCTGCTGGTGGCGATTTTGACCAAGATTGTGGGCTGTGGACTGGGCGCCAAGCTGATGGGCTTTAGCTGGTCGGATTCGCTGTCGGTCGGCTTGGGCATGGTGTCGCGCGGTGAGGTGGCGCTGATTGTGGCGCAGAAGGGCGCACAATCCGGACTGGTGGACAGCACCCTGTTCCCCCCTATCGTGCTGATGGTCATTGTCACCACGCTCATCACCCCGATTTTGCTCAAACTGTTTATGAAAACCCCACCCGATGCACCGGCGCCCACCATCCGTCACGACCATATCTAAGGCGGCTGCCTGTGCGGTTTTGGGATTGGCGCTGGTACTGGGCGAGAAATCGTGCTATAATAAGACCCATATCACAAAACCGAATCATCCGGGAGGGAATTTTTCATGACGTTAAAAAAAGCATTTCCAGTGCTGACCGTGGTGCTGGGTGTGTTGGGCGGTGTGCTGCACGCGCTAGACCTGTGCCAAGGCTACGACGCGGCAGACCTGCCCACGGGTGCGCCGTGGCTGTCGATTTTATACGGCTTGTCGGCGGTGGCACTGGTGCTTTGCGTGGCGGCGGCGTTCACCTACCGCAAGACCAGCGATAAATATAAGGCGTTTGAAGCGTATTTGACCGGCGGCGGGGACATGCACAAGATGGCAGCCGTATTGTGTGCCGGACTGTTTGTGGTGTTCGGGCTGCTGGGGCTTTACTTGACGGTCACACAGATGATGACCATGCCCATGTTTGAGCGCGTCACGCGCATCCCGCTGTATTTGCTTGCGCTGCTTTCCAGTTTGGCGTTTGTGCGGCTGGGCGGCGGTGCGGCGCGCGGCACGGTCAGCGAAGAAAATGCCGGTTTGATTTTCCTGCCTATCTTCTGGGCGGCGCTGGATTTGGTCAACACCTTTAAAGCAAACGGCAATGTGCCGATGGAAGGCCGTTTCGTGTTTGAACTGCTGGCGGCAGCATGTCTGCTGTGCGGTCTGCACGCCTATTCCCGCTTTTTGTTCTCCACCCCGCGCCCACGCCTGTTGGCTGGCTTCGCGGGGCTGGGCGTGGTGTTCGGCTTGACCGCTGGCGTGGGCTGCCTGCTCGAATGGGTCATGGGCGGCACCGATGACTTGCAGTTTATTGCGCGCGGCGGATGTTATGTGGCCTGTGCGCTGTGGCTGGCCTATCAGCTTTCGCGCATGGCGGTTTCGGACGAACCCGAAGGCCCGCAGCTCAAGCGCGGCAAGCCGGTGACGATGTAAAAAAGAATAGATGCAATCCACCGATAACCGCTTTTTGTTTGGAGGGGATGACAAATGAAAACGATTGTTTCCCGCTGTGGCAGTAGCCTGATTTGTCTGGCTTTGGTGTTATGGTTGCTGTACTGTATTGGCAGCGACCTAAAAGAAGGCTCCTTCTATCAAACGTCTGTGCTGATTGTAGGTTTTGCAGCCCTGCTATCAGAGTTTGTGTATATGCTGTGGGTTTGGGCTTTGCTTGCCAATCGGCAAAGGGTCTGGTTTGCGTTCCGGCTGGGCGGCAGACAACAGGACTTTGATACATTGCGGCAAAGTGCGCTGCATTATTGGGACTTAGAGACACAGACCCACACGGGCTGTCAGGTGCTTGTAGGTACGATGGCCGCGCAAGTGGTTTTGTTTGTCCTGTTTGCGGTGCTTTTGGTTATGCAGTGGCGCTAAGCTGGTGGATAAATTTCAAAAAAATAGTAAAAAACACACCCGATTGGGTGTGTTTTTTTATCGTTCGACCGCTTTGCCCTTTTCATTTGCACCAAATCTTGCTATACTAAATTTTAACTATTGACGCAATCAGAAAAGAGAGGGACATATGAAACAAGTCACGATTTATACCGACGGCGCCTGTTCGGGCAATCCGGGACCGGGTGGCTGGGGCGCGATTTTGCAGTATGGCGCGGCGCGCAAGGAGATTTCGGGCGGTGACCCGATGACGACCAACAACAAAATGGAATTGACCGGCGTGATTGTGGCGCTGGAACAGCTCAAGGAGCCGTGTAAAATCGACCTGTACTCGGATTCCAAGTATGTGATTGACGGCATTACAAAGGGCTGGGCAAAGGGCTGGAAGGCGCGGGGCTGGAAAAAGGCGGACAAGACCCCGGCAAAAAACCCCGAACTGTGGGACAAACTGTTAGGGCTGCTGGAGGTGCATGACGTGACCTTTCACTGGGTCAAGGGGCACGCGGATAACCCGAACAATAACCGCTGTGATGAGCTGGCGGTAGCCGAGTGGAAAAAGCTGCGCGGGTGAGTTGGGGCACAGTTGTAATACAAAACCGTTAGGCAGTCCCGCCCACACGGATTCTGCACCCGCTTGTCCGGAAGAGCGGGATTTTATGCGCTTTTGTAAACTTAATTTTATATTTCATCGCAATCGTTAAAAATTTATGCAAGTAGAATTTGTGCATCCTGCAAAATTCGCAAAATACCCATTGACGGAAAGCGCTTTTGCGAGTATGATATAATCAGGAATGAATTGGAGCGCATGTGCCCGCGAGCGGGTGTGCGCGAAAGACCCCGCAGCCACGGCGCAAGCCGACCCGGCGCGGCAAGGAGGACCTGACATGAATCGTTTTTTGAAGAAATTCACATGGACGCCCGAGCTGGCCGAAGTGCTGGAAGAATGTAAGGGCGTGTATGTACCCACCAGCAAGCAGGAATTGTACGAAACGGTGTTCGGCACCGGCCGTTCGGGTAAATACGACGTGGTTTACGACGTACCCGGCCGCGGCGAGGTCTGCGAAGCAACCGTCGTGCGCGCCAAAAACGGCGTGGTCGTCAACTACCCTGAGGACTACATGCGCCGCCGTGACCCCGACTGTATGCGCATCGGTGACGACAAGCCCACCGACAAGCCGCGCTTTCAGGATATTTACGGCTACGACTTTGCCAAGTGCAAACATGAAACGCTGGAGTGGCTCAAGACACAGGAACTGGTTGTCATGCCCTTTAATTCGGGCGGCAATGTCTACGGCTACGGCTCCATGCTGATTTGCCCGCGCAACGCAGCATTTTTCGCCTATGCAATGGCAAACTTACAGGGCTTTGTCTCGGCTGAGCAGTCCGAGGGCTTTAAGCCGCGCGCTATCGTCTATGTAGCGCCCCCCTTCCGTCACACTCACTTCAATGGCCGTCAGGTGGTCGTACACAACCGTCTGGACGATTGCCATGAAGTCTTTTCCTATAACCTGTATCCCGGCCCGTCTGCAAAGAAAGGCGTTTACTCGGTGCTGCTCGACATCGGTGAACAGGAGAACTGGGTAACGGCGCACGCTTCTTGCGGCCGCATGGTCACCCAGTACGACAATGAACTGGTTATCATGCACGAAGGCGCATCGGGCGGCGGTAAGAGCGAAATGCTTCAGGATATCGCGCGCAACGAAGATGGCCGCGTCGTGCTGTCCACTAACACGGTCACCGGCGAACAGACCCTGCTCAACATGGGCCGTACCAGCCACATCGAGCCGGTATGCGACGATATGGCGACCTGTTACCCGGCACTCCAGAACGACAGCGGTAAGCTGGTACTGGTTGACGGTGAGGACGGCTGGTTCCTGCGCATGGACGGCGTGACCCATTACGGCTGTGACCCGGTTTACGAGCGCATCTGCACCGAGCCGGATGAGCCGCTGGTATTCTTCAATATTCAGGGCGTTGTAGGCGCAACCAGCCTTATCTGGGAGCACACGCTGGATTCGGACGGCAAGCCCTGCCCCAACCCGCGCGCCATTGTTCCGCGTGCCAAGGTGCCGCACATCGTCAATGAGCCGGTCGAAGTGGATATCCGCTCGTTCGGCACCCGTATGCCCCCCTCGACCCGCGAGAACCCCAACTATGGTATCATGGGTATGCTGCACTTTATCCCGCCTGCACTGGCTTGGCTGTGGCGTCTGGTTGCACCGCGCGGCTTTAAGAACCCGTCCATTGTCGGCGGCGGCGAGCTGAAAAGCGAGGGCGTAGGCTCTTATTGGCCTTTCGCAACCGGTCTGCGCGTTAAGCAGGCAAACCTGTTGCTGCAACAGATTGTAAGCTGCCCGAATACCCGTTATGTCCTGATTCCCAACCAGCACATTGGTGTTTATCATGTCGGCTTCTCGGCAGAATGGATTAGCCGTGAATGGCTGGCACGTCATAACGGTCATGTCAAGATGGATAAGCTGGAGCCGGCACGCTGCCCGCTGCTCGGCTATGCGCTCAAGGAAATGGTCATCGAAGGCCAGCCCATCCGCTCGAAGTTCCTGCGCACCGACACCCAAGACCGTTTGGGCAAGGAAGGCTATGACGCAGGCGCAAAGATTTTGAACGACTTCTTTGCAAAGGAACTGGATAAGTTCTACACCGACGACCTTGACCCGCTGGGCAAGGAGATTATCGACTGCTTCCGCCGTGGCGGCAGCATCGAGGACTATTGCAAGCTGACCCCGATGAAGCTGTAAGAGATGATAAAAAGACCGAGGAAACCTGTTTCCTCGGTCTTTTTTTGTCTTAACGCTGCAAATCCTCGCACCGATTCTTTTCGGGCATGAAAAAACCCTTTCGCGCAAAAGCGAAAGGGTTTCTCATTTTCAAGCAAAGGTCAGGGAATTAGCCCTGAGAGATTGCACCTACCGGGCAAGCACCAGCGCAAGTACCGCAGTCAACGCAAGCGTCAGCGTTGATAACGTACTGGCCGTCACCCTCAGAGATTGCACCTACCGGGCACTCACCTGCGCAGGAACCGCAGCTGATGCAAGCGCCAGAAATTACGTATGCCATGGGATAGCACCTCCAATTCAAATTACATCCTTATTCTATCATAAGATTTGAAAAAGGCAAGTGTTTTGCGTAATGTTAGCTATATGCAACTTAAAATGCGGTCAAAAAGTAGCAAAATTCGCTGTTTTTTGCAATGTTTGCCGGGGCATACTGGATAGAGGGAATTTGACCAAAGAGGAATTGGTCAGAAAAATGAAAAAGTGAGAAAAACAGAGATAGAGTGAGCAAACAAGAGAAAAGTTGGGATTTCATTCGGCTCATTCTGCGTAAAGGTCAAAAAAGGTCAGAAATTTCGCTTGCCTTTTTGCCCGAATGGATTATAATAAGAATCACAAGGTCAGGAAAGGTCAGAAAGAAAAGACCCCCTCCCCTTGCAACAGAGAAAAAGAATCGAGGTCACGCTTATGAAAATGTCCGATACCATTGCCGCCTTTATTTTGGAGTGCCTGTCGGACGGCGGCGGCGTTGCCGAGCTTCAGCGGCGCGGGTTGGCCGAGCGCTTTTCATGCGTGCCCAGCCAGATAAACTACGTCATTGAAACGCGGTTTACCCCAGAAAATGGCTATCTAGTCGAGTCCCAACGCGGCGGCGGCGGTTATATCCGCATTGTGCGCGTGCAGGACGACAAACAGCGCATGTTGCTTGAAGCGGCACGCGCGGCAGGCGGTCAGCTCACCCAGAACGAAGCCGCACGGCTCATTCGTTCGTTTTTATCCATCGGGCTTTTAACATCGCGCGAGAGCAAATTGCTCATGGGCGCGTGTACCGATGGCGCACTGTCCGAGATTGCCCCCGAACACCGCGACCGGATTCGCGCCGCCGTGTTCCGGTGCGCGATATTGGGGTTGACCACCTAAAGTTCTTTCGTAAATCAAATCTTTCGTCATAGATAAAAGGAGTGGAATGGTTATGTTGTGCCAGAACTGTGGAAAAAAAGAAGCAACCATGTATTTCAGACAGAATATCAACGGGCAGACCAAGGAATTAAACCTGTGCCCGGACTGTGCCAAGGAATTGGGCGTGCAAGACCAGTTCGCCCATAGTTTTCAGTCGGCATTCGCCAAGCCGTTCGGCAGTTGGTTCGACGACGACCCGTTTTTCAGTCAATCATTCCCGTCGCTGTTCGGCGCACCGTTCAGCCAGGCGGCACAGCTTGGTTCGGGACGGCGCTGCCCGACCTGCGGCATGACCGAATCCGAGCTTCAGCACACCGGCAGAGCCGGTTGTGCTGAGTGTTACAACATTTTCGACGACATCTTGACCCCATACATCCGCAAATTGCAGGGCGCGACCGCCCATGTCGGCACGGCGCCTCATCCGCAAAATGATACACAGCCTGTGGAAAACCCGACGGCGGCGCTCAAGACCAAGTTGGAACAGGCCATCAAGCAGGAAAATTATGAGGAAGCCGCGCGGCTGCGCGACGAGATTCGTCGATTGGAGGGTGAACAACATGCGTAACTTTTCGATTCATGGCGGCTTTACCGGACTTGCCGCATCGACCCGCGTGCGTTTGGCGCGTAACGTAAAAGGATATCCGTACCGCGGTTTGACACCCGGCCAACTGGACGAAATCGCCCATAAGGTTTGGGATGCCCTGTCCACCGCTCCGGCCGCGTCGCACGGCCTCAGCCTGACCGATGTGCGTGCGGGCAGCGAGCAGGCCATGCAGCTCGTTGAGCGGCATATGATTTCGCCTGAGTTTGCCCGCAAGGGCGGTAAGCTCATCGCCTCTGAAAGCGGTGACATTGCGATTATGCTGGGCGAAGAAGACCACATCCGCCTGCAAGTCATGGGTGAAGGCCTGTGCCCCAAGGAGTGCATGGAGACTGCCAAGCGGCTGTCCGACCTGATTGAAAGCCAAGTGCCCTTTGATTACAGCGAACGGCTGGGCTACCTGACCGCCTGCCCGTCCAATCTGGGTACCGGTCTGCGCGTATCGGTTATGCTGCACTTGCCGGTGCTGACCCGTTCGGGCGCGGTCGAACGCATGATAAACTGGGCAGCGCGTCAGGGCTTCACCGTGCGCGGTGCTTACGGCGAAGGCTCACGCGCAGCGGGTGGTTTTTATCAGATTTCCAACCAAATCACCTTGGGCCTGAGCGAACAGGCCATTACCGAAAAGCTGATTTCGGTTGCCACCGAAGTTATCGACCAGGAAAAGAAAGCGCGTGAGCAACTGCGCACAGCCAATCAAGACGGGTTGTTTGATGCGGTTGCCCGTGCGGCAGGCGTTCTGCAATATGCCCGCCTGCTGTCCTCCGAGGAAGCAGCATCGTGTATTTCCAACGTGCTGATTGGTCTGCAAATGGGCTATCTGACCGGTGTTTCTGCGGCCGACCTCATCGAAGCCGAACAGCAAACCCGCCCCGCCCTGTTGGCAGGCGACCCGGCAGCACGCGACCGCATCCGCGCCGAACGGCTGCGTGAGGTCACAAGCGGCTTACACGTCACCGCGTAACCGCTCCCCTATTTTGTTTGAAAATTCCCTGTTTCTCCTGAAAGGAGTGTTTGCATATGTCTTATTACAATCGTTTTACCGACCGCGCTTCGGCAGTGCTCCAGCTTGCGCAGGAAGCAGCCGGACGCATGGGTCATAATTATGTCGGCTCGGAGCACCTGCTCGACGGCCTGCTGCTTGAGGGCAGCGGCATGGCGGCTAAGGTGCTGACCGATGCCGGTATCACCGTGGAACTCGTCGAACAGCAGATTGAAAAATTGGTGGGCTTTGGCGCGCCCGACCCGTCCGCCCCGCAGGGTCTGACCCCGCGCACCAAGCGCGTGCTGGAACTGGCAATTGCATCGGCGGCACAATTGGGGCACAACTATGTGGGCACCGAGCACTTGTTGTTCGGTCTGCTGCAAGAGGGTCAGAACGTCGCCATTACCATCCTGACCGCATTGGGTGCGGATGTGCGCGCCATGCTGCAAACGCTGGCGCAGCAGATGGGTGAAACCCAGTCGTCCGCGTCGGGCAAGTCGAATGGAGCAGCCGAACCGGCTGCAAACGGCGGAGTTGGCAAGGCGCTTTCGCAGTACGGCAAGGACTTGACCCAAGCCGCCCGCGATGGCAAACTTGACCCGGTTATCGGCAGAAGTAAGGAAATTGACCGCGTGATTCAGATTTTGTCGCGCCGTACCAAGAACAATCCGGCATTGGTTGGCGACCCCGGCGTTGGCAAGACCGCCGTAGCCGAAGGGCTTGCCCAAAAGATTGCATCGGGCGACGTACCTGAAAACCTGAAAGATAAAAAGCTGATTGCCCTTGACCTGACCGGTATGATTGCGGGCGCGAAGTACCGCGGCGAGTTTGAAGAGCGCATCAAAGCGGTCATCAAGGAACTGCAAAAGGCAAAGAATGTTATTTTGTTCATCGACGAACTGCATATGATTGTGGGCGCGGGCGCGGCAGAAGGCGCAGTCGATGCCGCCAATATCCTGAAACCAGCCCTTGCACGCGGAGATATTCAGGTCATCGGCGCAACCACGCTGGACGAATACCGCAAGCATATTGAAAAGGATTCGGCGCTGGAGCGCCGCTTCCAGCCGGTCACGGTCAACGAACCCACACCGGAAGAAGCTGTTCAGATTTTGAAAGGTCTGCGCGACCGCTACGAAGCCCATCACGGCATTAAGATTTCGGATGAAGCAATCGACGCGGCGGTTAAACTGTCGGTGCGCTATGTCTCCGGCCGTCAGCTTCCCGATAAGGCGATTGACCTTGTAGATGAAGCGTGCTCGCGTGTGCGCATGCAGGCTATGACCCCGCCGGCTGATTTGAAGTCGTTGGAAGACGAAATCAGCGCATTGACCGCACGCAAGGACGAGGCAGTACGCGCACAGGACTATGAACAGGCCGCAAAGCTGCGCGATGAGGAGAGCACCAAGAAAGCTGAGGCCGAAAAACAGCGCAAGGCGTGGGAGGAATCCAAGGCGACGGCGCGCGACACGGTTTCGGAAGATGATATTGCCGAGGTTATCGCAGGCTGGACGGGTATCCCGGCGGCACGTCTGACCGAGGACGAAGGCCAGCGCCTGCTGCATCTTGAGGACACGCTGCACGCCCGTGTGATTGGGCAGGATGAAGCGGTCAGCGCGGTTGCGCGTGCGATTCGGCGCGGCCGTGTAGGTCTGCGCGACCCCAAGCGCCCGATTGGTTCGTTTATCTTCCTTGGGCCGACCGGCGTGGGCAAAACCGAGCTGTGCAAGACGCTTGCCGAAGCACTGTTCGGGGATGAAAACGCCATGCTGCGCTTTGATATGTCCGAATATATGGAAAAACACAGCGTTGCGCGTATGATTGGTTCGCCTCCGGGCTATGTTGGCTACGACGAGGGCGGCCAGCTCACCGAGAAAGTCAGAAGAAAACCGTATTCGGTCGTGCTGTTCGATGAGATTGAAAAGGCGCACCCCGACGTATTTAACATCCTGCTGCAAATCTTGGAGGACGGCCAGTTAACCGACGGTCAGGGGCGCAAGGTGGACTTTAAGAACACTGTGCTGATTATGACTTCCAACATCGGCGCCCAGAAGATTACCGGCAAAAGCCGTAAGACCTTGGGCTTTGGCGGCGACGACAAGCCGCAAGGTGAACAGACCTTTGAGGAAATCAAGAAAGAAGTGCTTTCCGACCTCAAGGAAGCGTTCCGCCCCGAACTCATCAACCGTATCGACGAAATCATCGTGTTCAATCGCCTGACCGAAGAAGAAATCGGCAAGATTGCAGATGGTATGCTGGCGCAGGTGGCAAGCCGTATGGACGAAATGGAACTGACGATGGACTGGACACCCGAAGCGCGTGCCCATCTGGTCAAAGCCGGATTCGACCCGATTTACGGCGCTCGTCCGCTCAGACGCGCCATTCAGTCCGAGGTAGAAGACCTGGTTGCCGAGGACTTCCTGCGCGGTACCGTGCAGCGCGGTCAGCACGTCACACTGGACGAGCGGGACGGCAAACTGGTATTGCAAGCCAAAGAATCATCGGTGGATGAAGCCAAATCTCAATCATAACAATACGCCGTCGGCAGACGGCATAAAAAGCCCGCTCCTTATCGGAGCGGGCTTTTTTATCGCCTTATTTTCTGCCCAGTAAGCGGCGGGCAAAGCCTTTTAACTTTTCTACCCCACTTACCTTTGTATAGTCGGCTACAACAACCGCGAGCGGCTCATTTTGTAACCGCTTCATGGCTTCGGCGCGCTGGGGATGGTCGTGCGCCGAGGTCGTGACCGCAGGATTGTACTGCACCGCCTGCGCGAACGAAACCGACTTGCTCTCGACGCGGTCGGCAAGCGCGGCAAGCGCCTGTTTGCCCTGCTCGGTCTGCACCAATACCACCGAAGTGCCCTTGTCGTCGTCCAGTTCGGGCAAAATCTTTTCAATGCCCCAAAAATCGCCCAGCGTCAAATCGGCATAGCCGCCGGTCTTGGCGGGGCAGTCGGTACACGACGGACGATTGTACAGGTCACGCAAAAAGCCTTTCATGTACGGGTCATCCATGACCGGTCGAAGGAGTTCCTTGCCATCCACAAAATAATTGGTGGCATAGTGCTTCCAGCTCTGCCGCTTGTCGCGTAAGCGCACGTCGGACACTTCCCCCAGTTCACGCAGATTTTTGCGCCAGATTTCGGGGGCGGGCACACCGTGGCACACGATGGCGACCAACAGCACGCGGTCGGCATCGGCACCCAGATAGCGCTTTAACCCCGCCGTCTGGCAGGGCGTGCCCGAAAACAGCACAGGGGTACCGTTGTCCACCAAGTCCCGAATCTGGCGGAAGGTGTCGCCCAAATCGGACTGGACATATTTTGCGCCGCGCATCAGCTCAACGCCGGTTTCGTCCCAAACGATAGCATGGCGCACTTCAAATTCGTCATCGTAGACCGCGCCGCACACCGCGCCGCCCCGGTTCAGAACGTCGGTGGCGAGCAGAGAGAACAGACCGCCGGACGAAGAAAACCGGCGTAAAATATCGTCCTTGGCGCGGGCAGCCATAGCCAGCGGCTGCGGCGGGTCAGAAACGCGGTTGCGGCACGGGCACACCGCTTCACAGGCATCGCAGCCGATGCACAGTTCGGGATTGACGACCGGATAGCAAAATCCCTCGTCATCGGGTTTCATGGTAATACAGTTTTGCGGGCAGACCGATACACAGGCGGTACAGCCACAGCATTGGGTTTTATCGGTAATTTGAATCATAACAAGAACGCCCCTTTTTTTGCCAGCGCGTGGCGGCTCGAATCAAACAGAAATGTTGCGACAGTGCACGAAAAAAGCGAGAAATGACCGCAGACCCCGCGCAAGCGCAAGAAAAAGTAGCATATTTGCCATGCAGTCATTATATCATAGCAAGCGGAAAATGCAAGAGCCGCCGACACACTGGTTACAATAGACAAAAAAGATGGTAAAAATTCGGATATTTTTTTCGGGAATATGGGGGACAAAATGGCAGATGCTGTCGTCTATATTAGTAGATGGCAAAAAAAGGGGGAACTGTTCATGCCGATTCCATTCAAACGAAATACCGGTTATCTGCTGGCGTATGGTTCATTGACGGCAGCCGGATTGCTGATGCTGCTCTATCTGCGCGCGGCATGGTCGTCCCCATTGCCCGCCGCTTTGTATGGTGCCTTGGGCGTACTGCTCGCCCTGTGCGTGCTGTGCGCATTGGTGCTGGCGGCTGACAGCGTGCGGCTGCTGTTGCAGCCGGGTACATGGCGGGTGCGCTGGTGGAAAATCATACTGGATTTGCTGCCGCTTGCCCTGCTGGTTGGATTTTGGATGCTGTAACGGCTGCGCCGGTGGTGCGCGAGAGCCGAGAAAGGGATAGAGCCAATCCATGAACCATTTTATTGAAAGATTGCCCGCGGTCTGCTGCCTGAGCGCCGCCATGCTGCTGTTTGCAGTCGTGACCGAAGGGTTTTCCGTCCACTGGGACACCGGGCGTCCATTTCTGTTGTTTTTACAAAAGGTTGTGGCGGTCGAATGGGGCTTTGCCGTGCTCACCGGCATCGGTTTGAGTATTTGCCGCGCACGAACACGGCGGCAGGCGGTCGGTATTGTGCTGACGACCGTGTTGATTACCGCAATTTGGACGGGCGTAGAACTGTACCGCCTGCTGTCGGTGGCACATCAGCCCGATATCGTCACCCGCGTGGACTTATCGCACCATCTGCCCTGTTTTGTGCTGGCGCTGGTGGGCACACAGCTTTTGTGCCGAGCCTGTCGCCGGGCGGTGTTGCTGGACTTTGCCGCGTTCGGACTGAGTTTTTTGATATTTTGGCTGCCCACGCTGCTGTTTGGCTGGGGTATCAGTTCCTGTTTTTTCGACACGATTTGTATGACAACAACCTTGTTCGCCCTGCTGGGCGTGGACTTGGTGCGCGATGCGCTGCCGCTGTGCGCGCAGCGCCGCACACATAAACGATAGCCTCCTATTACCTCCCCCCTTATTTTATAAAAAGCCAAACGACCGCTTTTCAGCGGTCGTTTGGCTTTTTTTCTGCCCGACTGGCAGGACTGGGACGGCGTACCGCATTGTCCTGAAAGCGGAAGAAGTTGGGATGATGGCGCGATTGGGTGTATTCAAACATGACCCCATCCCCGTTATAGGTCTGACTGCTGACCACAGCCAGACAGTTACAGTCGGCCATATCCAAATATTGCAAATCAAGCGCGGTGGCGCGCTCAACCGTAACCACACGCTTGCTGTTGATGATAGACACCTGCAGCTCTTGCTCTAAATATTGATAAATGGAACCGGCGGCGATTTCGGCGGTCAGCCCGCGCGTCACGTCCTGTCGAAAATAGCTGTGATTGAGAATCAGCGGTCGATTGTTGAGATAGTGCAGGCGCTGAAGATAATAGACCGGCGTGCCGGGTGCAAAACCGGTGCGCTGGGACAGCGCTTCATCCACTATCAGCGACTCAAAATGCAAAATTTTGCTGGATGGGTGCCAGTGGATGCGGGCAGCCGATTCGGCAAACGACTCGATAGAGCCAAGTGTAAAAGTCGCTTGTCCGGTGGGTTCAAAGATGCAGCGCACCCCTTTGCCCTGCATGGTCTGGACGTAGCCCACGCGCACCAGTTCGGCAACCGCGCGGCGCAGCGTGTTGCGGGAGCAGTCAAGCTCACCTATCAGGGTGTGTTCGGATGGCAAAAGCGCCTGTGGCGGGTAAAGCCCCGATTCAATTTTCTCTTTCAGTATCCGGTAAATTTGTTCATACTTTGCCTTTGGCATGATAATTCCTCTTATATTGTGAAGCAAAAAAGTCAAAATTCGTGATAAAACACAAGCCTATTATAGCGCACAATGCGCCGCTTGCCAATCCTATAAACAGCCGTTTGACGGCGGGGCTTGGGCAGAACCGCCAAAAAAATTTTTATTTTTTGTAAATTCGGCTTCTTGTTTTTGCACGGGCAAAGGGGTATGTTATCTATAACAGATAACTTGTTTAAACAAGTTGGACAGAAAAAGAAGAAAGCGAGATTGGAGGAACCATTCATGGCAAAATACCAGGACGCCGTTCGCGTGCTTTTGGACGAAATCGGCGGCAAAAGCAACATCCAAGCGGTGTCACACTGTATGACCCGTATGCGCTTTGTGCTCGTTGACCCCGCCAAGGCCAACGCCAAAGCAATCGAAGCCATCCCCTGTGTCAAGGGCACCTTCACACAGGCCGGTCAGTATCAGGTCATCATCGGCAACGACGTGGCAGATTTTTATCAGGAGTTTACCGCCTATGCGGGTATTGAGGGCGTGAGCAAGGACGCAGTCAAGAGCGCCGCCAAGACCAACCAAAATCCGGCACAGCGCATTATGGGCGCATTGGGCGAGATTTTCGCCCCGATTATCCCGGCTCTTATCTGCGGCGGTCTGATTTTGGGCTTCCGCAACCTCATCGGTGAGGTTGACTTGCTCAACGGCCGCACCCAGTCGCTTGCCGACGTGTCCCAGTTCTGGAGCGGCATGTATAGTTTCCTGTGGCTCATCGGTGAAGCTATTTTCCATTTCCTGCCGGTCGGTATCGTGTGGTCTATCACCAAAAAGATGGGCACGACCCAGATTTTAGGTATTGTACTGGGCTTGACGCTGATTTCTCCCCAGCTGCTCAACGGCTTTTCGGTCGCCACGACCGCCCCGCAAGATATCCCGGTTTGGGATTTCGGCTTCGCACAGGTACAGATGATTGGCTATCAAGGTCAGGTCATCGCGGCGATTCTAGCCGGATTTGTGCTGGTTTATCTGGAAAAGTTCTTCCAAAAGATTTGCCCCGAAGTCATTCGCATGGTTGTCGTGCCGTTCTGCGCACTGGTTCCAGCGGTCATCATCGCACACACAATCGTCGGCCCGATTGGCTGGAAAATTGGTGACTTCATCGCAAATATCGTCAATATGGGCTTGGCTTCCCCGCTCAAGCTGCTGTTTGCCGGCGTATTCGGCCTGCTCTATGCACCGGTTGTCATGACCGGTCTGCACCACATGACCAACGCCATCGACTCCCAGTTGGTCAACACCTACGGCGGTACAAATTTGTGGCCGATGATTGCGCTTTCCAACATCGCGCAAGGCTCGGCAGTTCTGGCAATGACCATCCTGCAAAAGCGCAACGAGCGCGCCCAGCAGATTAACATTCCGGCTTGCATCTCGTGCTATCTGGGTGTTACCGAACCGGCGCTGTTCGGTGTCAATATGAAATACGGTTTCCCGCTGCTGTGCGGCATGATTGGTTCGGCTTGCGCGGCGATGATTTCGATTGGCACCGGTGTCACCGCCATTTCGATTGGTGTCGGCGGCCTGCCCGGTATCCTGTCCATCTTCCCCGAATACTGGGGCAGTTTCCTGCTTGCGATGGCGACCGCCATTGTGGTTCCCTTTGTCTTGACCTTTATCGTGGGCAGCCGCAAGTTGTCGGCTGAGGTGCGCGGCTTGGAGCAGCCCGCACCGGCGGCACCGGCTGCGGCAGCACCCGCACAGCCTTCCACCCCTTCCACCCAGCGGCCTACTTCGATTGAATTGAAAGCCATTGCCGACGGCCACACAATCGCGCTGTCCGCCGTGCCCGACGATGTATTTTCTCAGGGCATTATGGGCGACGGTATGGCATTTGAGCCGACCGGCAACACGATTTACGCACCGGCGGATGCCGAAGTCACCGTTGTGATGGCAGATTCCAAACACGCCTGTGGCTTGCGGCTGGACGACGGCACCGAACTGTTGATTCACGTCGGTGTGGACACCGTGGACATGCACGGCGACGGCTTTACCCTGCATGTCGCACAGGGTGACCGCGTACATACCGGAGATGCCCTTATCACCTTCTCCCCCGACAAAATTGCGGCTGCCGGACACCCCAAGACCACCATTTTGGTTGTCACCGAGCCGGGCGACCACAAACTGACCGTTTATACCGACCAGGATGTGCAGCACGGCCAGAGCAAAGCGGCGGTGCTGGACTAAGACAAGGAGGTTTGCAAGATGAAAGACTTTCGCAAGAGCGTGATTTATCAGATTTATCCCAAGTCGTTTTATGACACCAACGGCGACGGTCTGGGCGATTTGCCCGGCGTGACCGCCAAACTGGACTATTTGCAGGCGCTGGGCGTGGATTATATCTGGATGACCCCGTTTTTCGTGTCGCCTCAGCGCGATAACGGCTATGATGTTGCCGATTATTGCCGCATTGACCCGCGTTTTGGCACGATGGAGGACTTTGAAACGCTGTGCCGCGAGGCCAAGGCACGCGGTATCCGCGTGATGCTGGATATGGTGTTTAACCACACTTCGACCGAACACGAGTGGTTTCAGAAAGCCCTTGCAGGCGACCCGGTTTATGAAGATTTCTACATCTGGAAAGACGGCGACCCGGACACCCCGCCCAACAACTGGCAGAGCAAGTTTGGCGGCAGCGCATGGGCGTATGTGCCCGAAAAGGGCAAGTGGTACTTGCACCTGTTCGACCGCACACAGGCAGATTTGAATTGGGAAAATCCGGCGGTGCGGCAGGCAGTACAGCAGGTCATTCGGTTCTGGATGGACAAGGGCGCCAAGGGTTTCCGCTTTGACGTTATCAACCTGATTAGCAAAAGCGCGTTTGACAGCGACGACCAAGGCGACGGCCGCCGATTCTACACCGACGGGCCGCGGATTCATGAGTACCTGCGCGAGCTGCACGCGGCGACTTTTGGCACCGATGCCGAAATTATCACCGTAGGCGAGATGTCCAGCACGACAATGGAGCATTGCTACCGCTACGCGGGCGCCGATACCGGAGAATTGTCCATGGTCTTTTCGTTCCACCACCTCAAAGTCGATTTTGTCGGAAATGAAAAGTGGGTGCTTGTGCCGTTCGACTTCGGCAAACTCAAAGATATCCTGTTTTCGTGGCAAACCGGCATGTCCGACCACAACGCATGGAACGCAGTGTTCTGGTGCAACCATGACCAGCCGCGTGTCGTATCGCGCTTTGGTGATGAAGGCGAATACTGGAAGCCGTCGGCTAAGATGCTGGCAACCGTGGTACACTGTCTGCGCGGCACGCCCTACATCTATCAGGGCGAAGAATTGGGCATGACCAATGCGGGCTTTACCGACCTGAGCCAGTACCGCGATGTCGAGAGCCTCAACCACTATGAAATCCTGCGCGCACGCGGACTGCACGAGGACAGCGTATATGATATCCTGCGCGTACACTCGCGCGACAACAGCCGCACACCGGTACAGTGGGACGGCACGCCCAACGGCGGCTTTACGACCGGTACACCGTGGATTTCGGTCAACCCCAACACCGACCGCATCAACGCGGCCACACAGGTGGACGACCCCGATTCCATCTTCTCGCACTATCGCAAGCTGATTGCCCTGCGCAAGCAGTACGACGTGATTTCGCACGGTGATTTCGCGCCGCTCGATGTCGGGCACCCGTTGGTATTGGCGTACACGCGCCAGTTAAACGGCGAACAGCTTGTTGTGGTGAATAATTTCTACCGCACCGAGACCGATTGGACAAGCCCAGTAGACCTGACCGGCTTTACCTGCCTGCTGTCCAACTATCCCGACGCACAGGTACAGACGCGGCTGCATCTGCGCCCCTATGAGTCGTTGGTGCTGTACCGCGCTGCCCAGTAAGCATTTTTTACCCCGCCGCTTTTGCGGCGGGGATTTTTGTCGTTTGGGGCGCGGCAAATGCGGAAATGTGAGGGTTTCGGTCTAAAATTGGGGAAAATGCCAGTTTTGAGGGATAGAGCAGAAAATGCTCACAATCTCACAAAATACCCTGCATAAATACCCGTCATTTTGCGGATAGCTTTGCAGGAAAGACCGTCAGAATGGGGCGGAGACGCGGAACTTTGTGCAGAGTGCATAAAGATTGGACTGCAAAAAGGTGAAAGTTGCCGTCGCCCATTGCTTTGGATTTATGTTATAATAAACGTGCTGGTGGGAACCAGAAAATTGGACGAAATGACGAATCCACCCGGGATTCCTCGAACACGGACGAAACGGAGGCAAAACAGATATGAAAAAGTATGTATACCTGTTCTCGGAAGGCAACGGCTCCATGCGTGAACTTCTGGGCGGCAAGGGTGCCAATCTGGCCGAGATGACCGGCTTGGGTATGCCCGTGCCGCAGGGTTTTACCATTACCACAGAAGCATGTACCCGCTACTATGAGGACGGCCGCCAGATTTATCCCGATATTCAGGAACAAATCATGGAATATCTGGACAAGCTGGAAAAGATGACCGGGAAGCATCTGGGCGACCCCGAATCCCCCCTGCTGGTTTCGGTTCGTTCGGGCGCACGCGCTTCCATGCCCGGCATGATGGACACCATCTTGAACCTTGGCATGAACGACGTGATTTGCGAAGCGGTTTCCAAGCTGACAAACAATCCGCGCTTTGCGCGTGACTCTTACCGCCGTTTCATCCAGATGTTCTCGGATGTCGTAATGGAGCTGCCCAAGCACACCTTTGAACAGTTTATCGACCAGGTTAAGGCAAAACGCGGCGTGACGCACGACAACGAGCTGGACGAAAACGACATGCTCGAACTGATTAACCTGTTTAAAGACCACTATGAAAAGAACATCGGCGAGCCGTTCCCGCAGGACCCCAAGAAGCAGCTGATGGAAGCAGTACGCGCCGTATTCCGTTCTTGGGACAACCCCCGCGCCAACACCTACCGCCGTATGAACGATATCCCCTACTCTTGGGGCACCGCAGTCAACGTGCAGTCGATGGTATTCGGCAACATGGGCGAGACTTCGGGCACCGGCGTTGCCTTTACTCGTAACCCGGCAACCGGTGAAAAGAAGCTGTATGGTGAATTTTTGATGAACGCACAGGGCGAGGATGTTGTAGCCGGTATCCGCACCCCGCAGCCGATTTCGGCGCTGGCGGACACCATGCCCGAAGTTTATCAACAGTTTGTGGATATCTCGCAGCGTCTGGAACAGCACTACGGCGATATGCAGGATATGGAATTTACCATTGAGAATGGCAAGCTGTACATGCTCCAGACCCGTAACGGCAAGCGTACCGCACAGGCGGCTTTGAAGGTTGCAGTTGATTTGGTAGATGAAGGCATCTGCACCAAGGAACAGGCAATTTTGAAGGTAGAGCCGCAGCAGCTCGACGCATTGCTGCACCCGACCTTTAATCCGGCTGCACTCAAGGCAGCGACTCCGATTGCAACCGGTCTGCCGGCATCGCCCGGTGCAGCGTGCGGCGCGGTCTACTTCACTGCAGAAGAAGCCGTTGCAGCGCACAAGGCAGGCGCAAAGGTTGTTCTGGTGCGTCAGGAGACTTCGCCCGAAGATATCGACGGCATGGTGTCGGCAGAAGGCGTTATGACCGCCCGCGGCGGCATGACCTCGCACGCGGCCGTTGTTGCCCGCGGCATGGGCACTTGCTGTGTAGCCGGTGTATCGGGTGTCAAGGTATCCGAGGAGAACAAGACTATTACATTTGCAAACGGTACGGTTATGCACGAGGGCGACTTTATTTCGCTCGACGGCTCGACCGGTAACGTATATGAAGGACAAATCGAGACGCAGGAAGCCGAACTCACCGGCGATTTCGGCCGGTTCATGGGCTGGGCGGACGAACTGCGCGTACTCAAGGTGCGCACCAACGGCGACACCCCGCGCGATGCAACGCAGGCGCGCAAGTTCGGTGCCGAAGGCATCGGCCTGTGCCGTACCGAGCACATGTTCTTTGAAGAAACCCGCATCAAGGCAGTGCGTGAAATGATTGTTGCCCCCGACGAGGCACAGCGCCGTAAGGCACTGGCAAAGATTCTGCCCATGCAGCGCGGCGACTTTGAAGCCATTTACCGTGCAATGGGCGGTCTGCCGGTCACCATCCGTCTGCTTGACCCGCCGCTGCATGAGTTCCTGCCGACCGACCCAGAGGACATTGCAGAACTGGCTTCCGAAATGGGCATGGACACCGAAAAGCTGACCAACATCGTTGAGAGCCTGCACGAGTTCAACCCCATGCTGGGTACTCGTGGCTGCCGTCTGGATGTGCTGTATCCGGAGATTGCCGAGATGCAGACCGAAGCCATTATTTCGGCTGCGATTAACGTCTGGAAACAGGACGGCCTGCGCATCACCCCCGAAATCATGGTGCCGCTGGTTGTCGATGTCAAGGAACTGCGTTTTGTAAAGCGTAAGATTAAGGCGGTTGCCGACCAGCTTATCGAAGCGGCTGGCATCCCGATGAAATACATGGTTGGTACCATGATTGAAACCCCGCGTGCAGCGGTCACAGCTGGTCAGGTAGCCCAGGAAGCAGAGTTCTTCTCCTTCGGTACCAACGACCTGACCCAGATGACTTACGGCTTCTCGCGTGACGACGTGGGCAAGATTCTCGACCGTTACTTTGAAGAAAAGATTCTGGAATCCGACCCGTTTGCCCGTCTTGACCAGGATGGCGTCGGTCAGCTCGTCAAGATGGCAGTTGAGAACGGCCGCAAGACCCGTCCGGATATCAAGCTGGGTATCTGCGGTGAGCATGGCGGCGACCTGTCCTCGGTTGAGTTCTGCCACAAGATTGGCCTGTCCTATGTATCGTGCTCGCCCTACCGCGTGCCGATTGCCCGTCTGGCAGCCGCTCAGGCAGCAGTCAAGTACCCCAAGAACTAAATTTAGCCCGGTTCGAATCGCGCATGTCGGCGAATTTGTTACTTTTTCTTTCGCCCTCCGTGAATCGTCCAAATATCCCAAGGAAAGCGTCGCCCGAATTGCGGGCGGCGCTTTCCGCTGTCTTTGACCGGGTTGGAAAAAAAGTGATGTCCCGTCCTCCCTTGCATTTTTCCACAAAATGCTATATGCTAATTTTGTAACCCAAGCATTGAATGAAAAGGATGGAACACACATATGAAATATGACCTCATCGCGCTTGACTTGGATGGAACGGCGCTCAATCGACAGCAGACGGTCAGCCCTGCCGTGCGGGAAGCGGTTGGCTGGGCACGGGCGCATGGCGTACACGTTGTCGTTTCGACCGGACGCATTTGCAGCGAAGCGGCTGAGTTTGCGTTGATGATGGGTGCAAACGATGAAATGGTGACTTCGGGCGGTGCAACCCTGTCTCTGGCATCCAAAAATACCTGTACCATGCGCGTTTCGATTGCGTGGGAGGACGGCGTGCGCGCCGCCGCCGTGGTCGAGCGCATCGGCATGACCTCGATGATTTACGCCGGAGAGCGGTTGTTGATTACGCCCTATGATGAAATGTTTTTCAGCCAGTATAAGACCAATGAGGGCTTTTTGACCAGTAAACAGGTGGTGCCGTCGGTTGCCGAGTTTATCGCAACCGAACACCTGCCGGTGGACAAAATCTTTTGCCGCTCCAAAGACCCGTTCATGCTGCAAATGGCGCGCCGACAGCTTGCCAGCGTGTCGGGGGTAAGCGTGATGAGTTCGGCGGACGACAATATTGAAATCCTGTCACCATTGGCGGATAAGGGGCGCGCCTTGGGCAAGCTGTGCGAACAGCTTGGCACCACGCTTGACCGCTGCATTGCGATGGGCGACAGCGAAAACGACTTGGAAATGCTGCGGGCAGTGGGGATGCCGGTGGCAATGGGCAACGCAAACGATGAAGTCAAGTCGATTGCCAAGTATATCACCGCGACCAACGCCGAGGACGGCGTAGCCAAAGCCATTTATCACTTACTGGACGGCGAGTAAGCCGCCCAGCCGGGACAATCGAAGGGGGAAATAAGCGATGAAATGCCCGTATTGTAAAATTCATTACATGGATGACGAGCGCAGATGCCCCATGTGTGACCGCATAAACCCCAATTTTTATTCGGGAAAAGCAAAAAAAGTGCGCCCGACCGGGCAGAGTGAAAAAACATATTCCTCGATTCGCAAGAAGGACACCGCTGCCCCGCGCCCCGTCAAACAGGAGCAGCCCAGCAAATCCCAGAAGGACAAGAAAAAGAATACGGTTGGGGCGGTAATCGGCGTTGTGATTGCCATGCTAGGCGTTGTAGCACCGCTTTTGGAGACGGTAGCAGACGATGTGGTATCACAGGTTGCACATTGGTTCCAGCCCGAACCCGTAGAAGAGATTGTCGATGTCTCGACCGAGACGCCGTTGCAGGAGGATATCCCGCAATCGGCGTATGAGGTGCTGGAAGGCGAATGGTTTTCCTACGACACCACAGATACATACCTGTATCTCAATCTGACCTTTCAGGAATATGTGTATACACCGGATGCACAGACGGCTTCGGAAACCGGCTTGGTAACGGTCTATGAAAACAGCGTCATAGAACAGGATGACGGCTCAGCGCTCTATGTGTACGATGTCACCTTCTACCCGGAGGCAGCCGAGGCGTATACCTTGTGTATTGGCGGTGTACCGGACGAAAATACCCTGTTTTCCATGCCGTATGATGACCAGGGATATCCGGACACCAACCAGATGACCTTGTGGGAACGCACCAACGGCCAAGGAACGGCATAAAGTTGGGCGCAATTTCTAAAAATAAAAATCCCGCCTTTCGGCGGGATTTTTATTTTATTCCAAATTGAGTTTACGCTTTAAAATCCATGCAGTACCTAAGAAGAATGCAACCGATTCAATCAAAGAAACGATGATGGTGAACCACATGATACTATGCGTACCTATAATAGGCGTAGACAGTAAGAAGTTGGTAATCCAGTTGGTCATCGCCGGCGAGTAGCCGATAACGATAAAGAACAGACCACTGATAAACGACAGCGCGGTGGAAGTGGCGATGTACCAGACAAAGCTCATGGCAACGCGGTGACGGTTGGATAAATGTCCCAGGCACATGGACAGATAGATTTGCAGTATGGCTGATGCGATAGATACAATCGTAGCCAACACCAGTTCGATGCAAATAAGGGAAAAGTCCATATTCCATGCGGCAAACAGCCGTGATAAGCTTTCAAAGAAGTTGCTCCAGTCGATGCTGAACGAGCCAAGAATAAAGACCGACAGCAGGCCGACAAAGCCGGATAGGATGGTCATAATGGTCGCGCCCAGCAGCTTGGAGCAGATAAGCTGCCAACTGGGTACGGGCAGCGTGAACATCAGATAGCCCTCACGCCCCAATAGGCCTTTGAAAAAGCGCTGGATGACGACCAGCAGCGTGACGACTGCCACGGCGACACACAGGCCAAAATACAGCATCATTGCGGTGAGCTGAGACAGTCCGCTAATTGTGCCGCCTATACCCACCGGGCTGTTGGAACTAATCGACCACATGATAGAGTTAATCAATGCGACCGCTAAAATAGCGCCATAGAGCGGAATCAGCCCTTTAGACAGCGATTTCATCTCGTATTTCATCAATTTTCCAAACATTAGAAGTCACCTCCCTGATAAGGTACCGCGCGAAAGACTTCGCGGAACAACTGGTCAACCGACTTGCCTTCCAGTGCGCGGATGTTGTCAACCGTGTCGTGCCGGACGATTTGCCCATCTTGCAGGAAGATGACCTCGTCGAGCACGCGCTCTATGTCGGAAATCAGATGGGTAGAGATGAGAACGGTGCCTTCCTCGTTGTAGTTGGTCAGGATGGTGTTCAAGATGAAGTCACGCGCTGCCGGGTCAACGCCTGCAATCGGCTCGTCGAGCAGATAAAGCTGTGCTTTGCGGCTCATGACCAGAACAAGCTGTGCTTTTTCCTTGGTGCCCTTGGACATGGACTTGATGCGGTCAAGCGGGCGAATACCCAGTGCCGAGAACATTTCAGCCGCTTTTTTGCGGTCGAAGTCGGCATAAAAGTCCGAGAAGAAGTCTACAAGGTCGCTGACCTTCATCCAGTCGGCAAAATACATGCGGTCGGGCAGATAGCTGACCACGGCTTTTGTCTCGACGCCGGGGGCGTAGCCGTCAATCAGTACAATGCCCTCGGTGGGGCACAAAAGCCCGTTGAGCAGTTTAATCAAGGTGGTTTTGCCCGAACCGTTTGGGCCGAGCAGACCGACGATTTTGCCGCGTCCGACCTGTAAGTTCAGTCCGTTCAGGGCACGTTTGGGGCCATAGCACTTGGTCAGCCCCTGTAAGCGGATAAGGATGTCATCGTGTGGTTTTTGCTGCGGGACAAAGGTGCCCTGTGCGCTGTCATTTGCGTGAAATTCCTGCATTATTGGTTCCCCCTTCTGCGATGTAGTAGCATGTTGGCGGCTTCGGTCTCGGTGTAGCCGAGCGTCGCCATACCGGCGACATAAAATTCCATTTTATCCTCTGCCAGACTGTGCCGCACGCGGTCAACCGATTGGGAATCTTCTGTGACCGTGCGACCCGCGGTACGGTTGGTGACGACCAGCCCATCGGCTTCGAGCTGCGCGAGTGCGCGCTGCATGGTGTTGGGATTGACACCGGCTTGGGCGGCGAGTTCGCGCACCGATGGCATCCGTGAGCCGAGCGGATATAGACCGGATACAATGCGTTCGGTCAGTTGTTCTGTGAGCTGCATCCAGATGGGACGGTCGTCTGTGAGTTTCCATTGCATGTTCAGCCCTCCTTGTGTTCTGTATTTCTGTATTAGTAGCTTAATACAAATATACAACCGAACCGCGCATTTGTCAAGCGGTAATGTAAAATTTTTTGAAACAAAGAAAAAATCCCGCAAAAAGCGGGATTTTTCGGTAAGTTATTCGCCCATGACCTGAAAAACGACATCGCGCACGCGGTTGCGGGTGTCACATTCCACCAGCGTCAGGTTTTGCCAAGGGCCAATCGTCAATTTACCGTCTACGAACGGGATGACGATGAATGGAGACAGCAGCGCGGCTTTGATATGAGAAGAACCGTTGTCATCGTGCCAGGTGTCATGGTGGTGGTAGTGAATGACCCGTCCGGTTTCATCGGTATAGGGGGAAAAGACATCCATAGCGGCTTTGAGGTCGTGATGCACCATGCCCGGTTCAAATTCCAGCGTGGTCAGACCGGCTACGCCGCCGGTAGTAAAGCCGGTAATCGTGCCCGAAGACATGCCGGTTTCGCGGCAGGCTTCGGATACAGCGGCCTGAAAGTCCTCTGTAATGTCAATCATACCCATATGGGCTTTTGTGTGGTAGGTTTTTGTTTTGGTGTAGACAGCCATTGCAATAAAAATCCTTTGATTCGACAGATGATAAAATACAGGAAGTAATTAAAGGCATAGTAAGTACTGACCGTAAAGCGTTTGACTGAGTTCGTTGCCCATGCGGTGTACGTCATCCACATCAATGTAGCCGCGATTGAGGGCGATTTCCTCCAAACAAGCGACATAACGGCCGGTGTCGTCCTGCACTTCCTTGACACCCATACCGGCGGTCAACAGATTGTCGGCTGTGCCGGCATCCAGCCAGACGAAGTCGCGGTCGAGTTTGATTACACGGAGTTGATTTCTATGTAAGTATTCCAAATTGACATCGCTGATTTCCAGTTCCCCGCGCGCCGACGGGCGGATATTTTTGGCGATTTCGATAACCGAGTTATCGTAGAAATACAGGCCGGGAATGATGTAATTGGACTTGGGCAGGCGGGGTTTCTCCTCGATGGAAATAGCGCGCCCTTCGTCGTCGAACTCGACCACGCCGAAGGCGCGGGGGTTGTGGACGTAGTAGCCGAACACGGTTGCACCGCCCTGATGAGAGGCGCGAACGGCCTTGGCGAGCGTGGATTCCAGCGACAGGCTATGGAAAATGTTGTCACCGAGCACCAAGCAAACCGGCTCATTGCCGATGAAGCGTTCGCCAATCAGCAAAGCGTCCGCAATGCCGCGGGCGACTTCCTGCACCTCATAGGAGATATTGACGCCCCAGCGGGCACCGTTGCCCAACAGACGGTAGAAGGGGCCTTCTTCTCCGGGCGGGATGATGATGAGGATATCCCGGATACCGGCTTGCATGAGCACGGCAAGCGGATAATAAATCATGGGTTTGTCATAGACAGGCAGCAATGGTTTGCAGGTAGGGCGGGTCATGGGGTAGAGTCTGGAGCCTTTCCCGGCTGCGAGAATGATGCCTTTCATGGTAGCACTTCCTCTCCTTTGCCGCCGAGTTGGCGGCATGGCATCCAGCGCAAAGGCTGGGTATTTTTTTGCGGGCGGCACATTTCCCGCCCAATCTCGGCATATGATAACACATTATATCATACCGTGTATGATAAAAACAATGTTTCGCAAAAATTTAAAAAATACCAGCAAAAAATTTAAAATTTGTCCATTTTTTCGGCATGACATGACCGGGTGGGCAGACCAAATCCCCCAGAAAAGGTTGGAAAGTTTGGCGGGTTTGTGGTATCATAAAACTGTATAACACTTTTGCAAATGGAGGGAATCAACCATATGAATGCCTTGCAGGCGATGGTACTGGGCGTGGTACAGGGCTTGACCGAGTTTTTACCGGTGTCCTCGTCGGGTCATTTGGCGCTGCTGGGGGGATTATTTGGACGGCTGGACGAGGGCAATTATTTGCTTTTGTCGGTCTGGCTGCATTTGGGCACGCTGTTTTCGGTGCTCATCGCCATGCGGCGCGATATCGGCGCGTTGTTTGTCGAGCTGTTTCGATGGATGGCCGCAGGATTTCGCGTGGAGCGAAAGCCGCGCCGCCGGTTTTTGGTCTTGCTGCTGTTTGCACTTTTGCCGCTGGTGGTGTTGGTACCGTTCCGAAACATACTGGAAAAGATTATGGATTCGCCGCTGCTCATCGGCAGTATGCTGTTGGTGACGGCGTTTTTGCTGCATGGGGCGGAAAAACTGCCCAAAGGACGCAAAAACGAGACGAACACACCTTATCTGGATGGTTTTATGGTGGGGGTGTTCCAGTGCTTTGCCATTTTGCCCGGCCTGTCGCGCACGGGTACGACGTTGGTTGCCGGTTTGTCGCGCGGGTTCACGCGCGATTTTGCCGTGCGGTTTTCGCTTGTGCTGTCGGTGCCGGTGATTTTGGCGTGGGATTTTCTGCGCATGGGTCAGGTAGCAGCGCAGACCGAACAGGTCGAAGTGGCAACATCGGTCTATGTTGCCGGTGTGCTTGCCGCGATGGTGTCCGGCTTGTTTGCCATTCGCCTGCTGCGCACGATGGTGCGGCGGGGCAATTTCCGACCGTTTGTGCTGTACTGCGCGGCGGTTGGAACGGTCACGGTGCTGATGGGATTGGCACAGGTGGGAATTTAAGGGAAGGAGTGCAGTATGGCTGCAACAAAGAAGAAAAGCGCCGCTTCCGGTCGGAAGCCGGCGAATAAATCGACCGCATCCAAGGGGCGCGCGTCGGTGCAGGAGCAAAAACGCGGGCGCACAGCCCGTGTGCGCAATCCGCAGGCCGATGCCGATGAGGGATTGCCCCGCGAAACATGGGCGGTCATTTACGGCGTGATGGGCGTATTCTGCCTGATTGCCATTTTGAAAAAGGACGGCGCAGTTTTGCGCATGATTCATACTACACTGGGCGGCTTGTTCGGCTGGGGATTGTACCTGTGGCCGGTGGCGCTGTTTGGCTTGACCGCGCTGTTGATGACCCGTCGGCGCGGCGCAGTACGACTGCGCGGCGCGGCAATCGCGGGCGTGCCCGTGCTGTTCGGCGCACTTGCCCATGCGTTTTTCTGTGGCCCATCGTATACCGATACCGGATTGACCGTGTTTCGGCTGGTGGGAGACGGCGCCAAACTGGAAGCGGGCGGCCTGATTTCGGGCGGCCTGTATAGTATTTTGCGCTGGGCGTTTTCGGGTATCGGTGCTACGTTGATATTGGTTTTGCTGCTCATCGTCGATATCATGCTGATTTGCCGCATTACGCCGGGCGCGGTATGGGACGCGCTGCGCCCGCTGAACTATGATTATGACGATGAGGATGACTTTGAGGATGCACCGGTCGTCCTGCCCAACGTACACGAGGCGATTGCAAATCGCCGTGCCCAGCGCGCCGAAAAGCGTGCAGCATTCGACATTGCGCTGGATGACGAGGATGAACCGCCGGTTGAGACGCATAAAACCCCGCATAAAGATGTGCCCCAAGAGGATACACAGCCCTTGCGGGAACCGGTCGTGCCCATCCCCGAACTGGTTATGGATGCGGTACAAAACCAGCCCGGATTGGAGCCGGTCGCCGTGCCCGAATTGTCCGACCATGAGGACGAAAGCCCGTTCAATGATATTTTGTCGTTGCTGGAAAATCGGGACAGCGTAGAGGACGCAGACCAGCAAAGCCAGACCGCGCCCGCCGAGACGGCGCAGCCGGTCAAGGCCAAGGCGAGCAGCAACAAAAAGGCCGAAGGCATGTCGGACGGCGAGCAAGCCGAACTCAATGCGCAGATGGATGAGAACCAGAAAGCGCCCCCACCGGTCTACCAGCACCCGCCGATTGACCTTTTGGATGTGCCCAAGGGCGGCGCAAAGGGCAATGTACAGGCCGAACTGACCGAAAACAGTCAGCGATTGGTCGATACTTTGGAGTCGTTCGGCATCGAAGCGCAGATTATCGGCATTGTGCGCGGCCCGTCAGTCACGCGGTTTGAACTGACCATAGAGCGCGGCATTAAATTCAGCCGCATTACCGCACTGTCGGACGATATCGCGCTGTCATTGGGCGCGGTTTCGGTGCGTATCGCACCCATTCCGGATAAAGTCGCCATCGGTATCGAAGTGCCCAATAAGACGGTTACAATGGTCAATATTCGTGAGGTGCTCGGCTCGGAGACGTTTGAAAAGGCAAAATCGCGTGTTGCATTTTCGGTCGGCAAGGACATCACGGGCGCGCCCGTCGTGGGCAATATCGCAAAAATGCCGCACTTGCTGATTGCAGGTACCACCGGTTCGGGTAAGTCGGTGTGTGTCAACTCGATGTTGATTTCGCTGTTGTATAAGTCGTCACCCGAAGAAGTGCGCCTGATTATGGTTGACCCCAAGATGGTTGAATTGGGTAACTATAATGGAATACCACATCTGCTCATTCCGGTCGTGACCGACCCGCAAAAGGCAGCCGGTGCGCTCAACTGGGCGGTCGGAGAGATGGAACGGCGCTATAAGCTGTTTGCCGACAATCAGGTACGCAAACTGGAAGATTTTAACGCACTCATGCGCAAGAAAAAGACCGAAGCCGCACAAATCGAGGGCGGCACGCCCGAAGTGTATCAGGTATTGCCCGAAATCGTCATCGTGATTGACGAATTGGCCGACCTGATGATGGTTGCCGCCAAGGAGGTCGAAACCTCCATCTGTCGTATCGCGCAAAAAGCGCGTGCGGCGGGCATGTATCTGATTGTCGCAACGCAAAGACCGTCGGCAGACGTTATCACCGGTATTATGAAAGCCAACATCCCGTCGCGTATTGCGTTTGCCGTAGCATCGCAGATTGAATCGCGCATTATTCTTGACCAGACCGGTGCAGAAAAGCTCATCGGTAAGGGCGATATGCTGTACGCGCCGCTGGGCGAGGGCAAGCCCCAGCGTATACAGGGCTGTTTCATCTCGAATGATGAGATTGAACGGGTAATTGAGTTTGTCAAAGCCAATTCGACGGCAGATTACAGCGAGGAGATTCTGGAGCACATCGAAAAGCAGGCGGCTGGCGAAGGTGGTTCTGGCGGCAGCGTGGGCGATGGCAGCGGCGAGGAAGATGAACTGTTGTATGAAGCCATTGACGTGGTCATGGAGGGCGGTCAGGCATCGGTTTCCATGCTCCAGCGCCGGCTCAAGCTGGGCTATTCGCGTGCCGCGCGCATTGTAGACCAGATGGAGGAACGCGGCATTGTCGGGCCGTTTGAAGGCTCCAAACCGCGTCAAATCCTGATTTCCAAGGATGATTGGCGCGAAATGAAACTGCGTAAGCAAAACTTACCATAAACCCAACCATATCGAGGAGGAATCAACATGGCATTGAAAGCAATCGACGCAAGCCGCCTGACCTGCAACCCGTTTGAAATGCTGTCCAAACAGTGGGCATTGCTGGGCGCGGGCAATCTGGAAAAGTTCAATATGATGACCGTGAGCTGGGGTGCAGTCGGCGTGATTTGGGGCAAGCCCTCTGTAACCGTTTATGTGCGCGAAAACCGCTATACCAAGACCTTTATCGACGCGGATGACACCTTTGTACTGTCCTTTTTGAAGGATGGACACCGTGACGCGCTCAACGTGCTGGGCAGCAAGTCGGGGCGTGATATGGATAAGATGCACGAATCTGGTTTAACGCCGGTGGCTATTGAGGGCGGCGTGACGTTTGAGGAAGCTGCACTGGTGCTGGTGTGCCGCAAGCGCTATGCACAGGATATGCCGAAGGAGAACTTTTTACAGGATGAAACGCTGGAAAAGTGGTATCCGGACGGCAATTACCATACGATGTACATTGGTGAAATCGTCGCGGCTTACGCGGCGGACTGATTTTTCGTTCATAGGGCGAAAATTGGTCAGAGTATGTTTTAGCCATGCCGGGATACCGGCATGGCTTTTTTGGAACAGATAGTTGAAAATCCGGCCGAAAGCCGGATTTTCAAAAAGGGAGTTTCGCGGCGTGCGCGCCGCGACCAGCCTGCGCGGCTGGACTGCGCTGGGGTCGCAGACCCCAGACCCCGTTTTGCAGCCTGCAGGTGAAAATTTGAGAAGATTTAAAAAATTTTTTTGATTTGGTCACGAAATATTCAAAAACATCGCGTATAATCGGTTATAATATCAATGTACGTTTGGAAGGAGAAAACAGCATGGCGCTTATTCTGATTGCCGACGATGAAGCGCGGATTCGCCGTTTGGTGGCCGATTTTCTGCGCCGTGACGGGCATACGATTTTAGAAGCCGGAGACGGTGCCGAAGCACTCGCGCTAATTGAGGCACACCGCGCCGAACTTGCGCTTGTGATTTTAGATGTGATGATGCCCAAGCGGGACGGATTTGGCGTATTGGCCGAAATCCGCGCCAGTGACCACGGCAAGCCGCTGCCGGTGATGATGCTGACCGCGCGCGCCGAGGACACCGACCAACTGCACGGACTGGAAGCCGGAGCCGACGACTATGTGGCCAAGCCCTTTTCGCCTCTGGTGCTGGCGGCACGGGTCAAAGCGCTGCTCAAACGTGCGGGCACATCGGAGGAGCAAGCCGCCCAGACTTTTGGCGACCTGACCGTTGACGAGCGCAGCCGCGCGGTATCGGTCGGCGGCCAGCCGGTCGAGCTGACCCCGAAAGAATATGAATTGCTGGTTTATTTTAAGAATAACCGTCATGTTGCGCTTTCGCGTGAAACCATTCTAAATGCCGTGTGGGGCTATGATTATTTTGGCGATTTGCGCACGGTGGACACCCACATCAAAAAACTGCGCGCAAAACTTGGCCCCTGCGGGGCGCTCATCGGCACGGTGCGCGGCTATGGCTATCGCTTTGATGCCGATGCGCCCACCCCTGCGAAAACACGGTAAGAACTGGCTGCAAGGCGCGAAATTGGTTTACTTTTCCTGCTATCTGTGGTATGCTTAGGTTGTATCAAAACGGAGGTGGCGCTATGCTGTCACGCCAAAAGCTGGAAGCCTATTTACAGGGCGAACAGATTGAGTACCATCTGGACGAGAGTGACGCCGACCGGATTGTGGTTATCTTTCAGACACAGTGTTTGTCCAATGTGTCGCTGGATATTACGATTCTCAATAACCGCACCGTGCTCTTTCTCTCCCGTATGCCGCTGAGTATCCCACCCGAACACCGTCTGGCCGTCTGCGAATACATCACCCGCGTCAATTATGGCGTAATTTTGGGTGGATTCGAGATGGATTTAGACGAAGGCGATGTCAATTATAAGATTGTCAGCGCATTGGGGCGGGAAACCGAAATTGACCGGGAAGCGTTTTGCCGCCTGCTCTATTTGGGCAACAGCATGTTCGATAAATATGCGCCGGGGATTCTGGCTATCCTATATGGTGGTATGAGTGCCGCGGAAGCGTATCAATCTCTAACAAAATCCAAGAACTAAGAAAAAGTGAGGGACAAAACAATGGCTTTTGATTTGAAGCAAATTGCAAAGTACTACAAGGAAGATATGGAACTGAACTTCGCGCTGGAGGAGGAGAACAACCGCATTCGTTTCTCCATGGACACCGACGCAATGAAGGAAGTTCGCTTCATGGCATATAAGGAAAACCCGCACACCATGCTGTTTTTGACCTATCTGCCGATGAAGGTCGCTGAGGACAAGCGCGCAGCCGTATCCGAGTACCTGACCCGCGCAAACTACGGCCTGCATGTTGGTAACTTTGAGATGGACATGGAAGATGGCGAGGTTCGCTACAAGACCACTGGCGTGACCGATGCGGACACCATGCCCAGCCTGGATGTTATCCGCCGCTTGACCTATATCGGTTTCAGCATGTTTGACCGTTATATTCCCAGCCTGCTGTCTATCATCTACGGCGGCAAGACGCCGACGGAAGCCATTGCTGAGGCAGAAAAGGACATGCCGCAGCGCTAAACAAAAAATAGAATCCAGCTTTGCTGGTATTGAAAGGGGATGGCTTTTGCCATCCCCTTTTTTGGACGCACCGCCAGAGCGAGCGGGCAAGAGAAGGAGGTATCGCGGTGCTGAAAGAAGCTTTTCACACATTTTCCATGCGGTTTGCGCGGCTGCATTCGGTCAAGATTAAATTTTTTGCGGCGATTGCGGCTGTGGCGCTGGTGTTCATCGTGGTCATCACCAGCTTAAACTTGTTTTTTTATGACAGTTATTACATGGCACAGCGGCAGCGCTCGCTGACCGATATTTATAACGAAATCCGCACCAGCTATCACAATCAGGATGTCGAAACGTTGCGAAATGCGCTGTTTCGCATCGAAAACAGCGATAGTGTGCGCCTGAGTATCGTGGACAGCACCGGAGCACTGATTTATGATTCCGATACATCGCGCAGTGAGGGCAGCCCATTTGGTCAGAATTTCTTTTCTAATTGGAAGATGGAACAGTTGGTACGCTCGGCATTGTCGGCCGCCAATCGGGAAAAGCTGGACGCGGGCGGCGTGGATTTTGTCGTGGTGCAGATGCGCGACTTGCACGAAAATTTCCTGTGTCTAGTGGGTAAGCTGGGCGAAGATTATCTGGTCGAGCGCATCCCGTTTGCCTACATGGAGCAAAATTCCATGTTTAATTCTACCTTTTTGTTGATTACCGGTCTGATTACCCTGCTTATCTGTCTGGCACTCAGTGCGGTGTTGGCGTCGCATTTTACCCGCCCGCTGATAGAGATGGGCGACGTGGCCAAGGCAATGGCAAAGCTGGACTTTTCCAAAAAGTACGAGGGGCGGCAGACCGACGAGATTGGGCAGCTTGGCGACTCTTTGAACCTGCTGTCCGACCATCTGGAAGAAGCCATTCGGGAATTACGCACTTCTAACCAGCAGCTTGCCCGTGAAATCGAGGAAAAAGAGCGCATTGACGCCATGCGCCGGGAATTTATCGTCAACGTGTCGCACGAACTGAAAACGCCGATTGCCCTGATTCAGGGATATGCCGAGGGCTTGACGGCGGGGGTTGCCGAATCGCCCGAGGACAGGGATTTTTATTGCAACACCATTGCCGAGGAAGCCGACCGCATGAATACCATGGTCACGCAGCTTTTGAGCCTGTCCCGACTGGAGCTGGGGCGCGAAATCGTACACAGTGAGCCGGTGGATTTGGGCGAATGTGTGCGCGGTGTGGTGGAAAAAACCGCGGTATTGCGCGCCGGTCGCGGCTTGCAGGTGTCGTGTACCGGTCAAGCCGTGGTCAACAGCGACGGCAGACAGGTTGACCAGATAATTATGAACTATATGACCAACGCCATTCGCTACACGCCCGACGGCGGGCGCATTGAATTGCGGGTGATGGCGCAGCCGGGCGGTGGTGCGCGGGTCGAGGTGTTCAACGAGGGCGACGGCGTAGCCGAGGAGGAATTGCCCAAGCTGTGGGAAAAGTTCTACCGGACGGATAAGGCGCGCTCCCGCGCATCGGGCGGCACAGGGGTCGGGCTGTCCATTGTGCGGGCATCGGCGCAGCTTTTGGGCGGTCAGTGCGGCGCCGAGAACGTCGCGGGCGGTATCGTATTTTGGCTGGTGCTGCCGGGGTGTGTGCCCGCGCCCGCAAAGCTGCTGACAGAATGACAACTCTTACCCAAGAGTTTACAAAAAAGCATCAAGTAGTTCAAAAAAATGTGCATCTTTTTGTAAGAATCTGTATGTTGAACGCAAAGAAATGTGCGTTAAATTCTTGACAATCTTTTCGGGTGCGGTATAATGATTATAGATGTGCGCTGTTAGCGCACGCCCCAAAACCATACCGCAAGACCCCTTTTTTCGGTCTGTCCGGCGCTCTGCGCGCGCTCACAACTGCTGTGGGCCGCAGGCGTGCGGCGCGCCGGTATGGACTGTGTTAAAAATATATGAAAATTTTTTTGGGAGGTTTCATAGCATGGATTTTAGGCTTACAAAAGAGCAGGAAATGATGCAGAAGCTCTGCCGCGAGTTCGC
>NZ_CALWJM010000035.1 GCF_944381005.1 uncultured Butyricicoccus sp.
GATTACGGCATCTGCGGCGACCTGTTCAAGGTAGTTCCGCTGATGATTGACGCAATCCGCGCAGCAAAGGAAAGCAAGTAAGTCTGAATGGTATCAGCAAATCCCCCGTGCTATGCACGGGGGATTTTTTTGTATCTATTTTGTTTCAGAAATGGTTGGAAATGCAACTAGTTTTCACTTTCCTTCTCAGGACGTTTCCCGTCCATGCCGCTGCCCGCAGATGGGGCACAGCGGCCGCCTTGCGTCAATCATTTCGTGCAGGGCATCGAGCGCGTCGGACAGGCTGCCAACGCGGTCAATCAGGCCGCAGGCGACCGCCTCATCACCCGACACAATGGTGCCGGTATCGGCGGACAATTCGGCGGTTTCCATCATCATACGGGTAAATTCTTTTGCCGAAACCTGACTGTGTGCCGTGATAAAGCCCACAATGCGTTCTTGAATTTTCTGGAAATAGGTGTACGTCTGGGGGGATGCAATGACCGTCCCACTCATGCGTACCGGATGGATGGTCATGGCGGCAGAAGGCGCGATAAAAGAGCGCTTGGCGGCGACGGCGAGCGGCACACCGATGGAGTGTCCACCGCCCAGAACCAAGGAAACCGTGGGTTTTCTCATGCCGGCAATCAGTTCGGCAATGGCAAGACCGGCTTCCACGTCACCGCCGACCGTGTTGAGCAGTATCAGTAAACCGTCGATTTCGTCGGACTCCTCGACGGCGGTGATTTGTGGGATAATGTGTTCATATTTTGTGGTTTTGGTCTGCTGAGGGGCTTCCATGTGGCCTTCGATTTGCCCCACGATGGTGATAGAATGAATCACGCCGCGACCAGTGCGCGCCGTAACCGAACCGGTCTGCGTGATGCTGTTTCCCGTGGGGGTGTCTTTTTCGTGTTCCATAAAAATAAGCCTCCTTTGTGTTGCCGCATCGGGCGGCACGCGCGAAATTTTGCAAGGTCAATTTGTATTCTGTGCATTTTGAGTCGGTTTTACGCTCTGTATACCCATATTTTTTATGATTTTAGGCACAAATTATAATCTACATAGAGTTATCAACAATGTCCACAGAGTTATCCACAGTTATCCACCGCGCTGTGGACAAGCCAAGTTTACACAGGGTAATCGAAAAAACAGCAATATCCGTGGATTTTCGCGGGCGATAACCAAACGTTATCAACAATGTCCACAAGGTTATCCACAGACCACCTGAGCGGTTGTGCGCAAAAAATTATACATGAGGTAATGATTTCGTGGGAATGTACCCAAAAAAGTGGCCGTTCGACAGCAATCCTCAACGCAGGGTTATCAACAATATCCACAAGGTTATCCACAGTTGTGCACAGCAAGGCTGTTGAAAAAAACAAATATTTTGTAAAAAAAAATCGGCCGCCCACTGGTGTATAGGCGTGAGATATGGTATAGTTATATTTATAAAGAGGATGCCGGGAGCCGACATAGAATGTACCCAAACCAGTCGCCGGCCGGCACACTGTTGGAAACGGAGAATATGCGTATGCCTATGGTGGAAGTTCGCGCATTGGGACGATTTGAAATCTATGTGGATGACCAGTTGGTCAGTGGACAGATTGGCAGGTCCAAAAAACTCAAGCATCTGGCTGAGTATCTGATTTTGAATCATCATCGCGCCGTGCCCAATGACGAAATTATCGAGGCGCTTTGGCCAAATGAAGAAAGCAAAAATCCACGCAATGCACTGAAAATTCTGGTGCATCGACTGCGCACAACGCTGGCCGCTGGCGGTGCCCCGCAAGACATGGAATTTATCATTGCACGGCAGCGGTCGTGCCGCTGGAATCCGGCGCTGGACTGCATTTACGATTTTGAACACTTTGAGGCACTGTGTACCGCAGGGCTTTCCGGTCGTGCCAGCGAGGAAACCGCCCGCGTACGCCTGCTCGATGCGTGCAAGATGTATCATGGCCGGTTTATGTCCGACGCAAGCGGTGAAGTTTGGGTTTCTGCACCCGAAATTCGGATGCACACCTATTATCTGCGCGCGGTCAATCGGCTGATTGAGATTTTACATGCGCGCGGACAGTTTGACCTCATCATCCAGTTGTGCCGTCAGGCGTTGACGATTGACCAGATGGATGAAAACATCAACCGTCAGTTGATTTTCGCGCTGGCTGAGAGCGGCCGCAATCAGGAGGCCATCCAGCATTATAACCAGATTACCGAGTTATATTACAGCCAGCTTGGCGTGCAGCCTTCGGAAGAATTGCGCGGACTGTATCACCGCATTGCAGCGGTAGAACGCAAGGTCGGCGCGGATATCGACTCGATTAGCGCCGATTTGCGTGAAAGCGATGCCCAGCCGGGCGCGTTTGTGTGTCCCTATGAGATTTTCAAGGATATTTACCGCTTGCAGGCGCGCAGCTTGGCGCGCTATGGCGGACGCGCCTTTGTCGCCCTGCTGACCGTGACCGACAACCGCGTGTGCCAGCCCGAAAGCAAAACACTTGCCAAGGTGATGGAACGTCTGATGGAGAGCGCACGCCTGTCGCTGCGCCGCGGTGACATGATTGCGCGGTACAGTCCGGCACAGTTGGTTATTTTGCTGCCCACGGTTACTTATGATATGGGGCAAATGGTGTGCGAGCGCCTGACGCGCAACTTTAAGCGCGAAAATCCGTCGATGAACGTGGCGATTTCGTACAATCTGCGCCCGATGGAGCCGCCGCGCGACAAAGAAAAAGAAGAATATCCGATGTAATACGGCGAACAATCGCCCGTTATCCGGAGCATCCAAACGCCCTGCCAGTTTATCTGGCAGGGCGTTTTTTTGCGGGCGCGCTGGCGCACGGCTGTTCGGGCAGAAAAATTACAATTTTTGACCGTTTTCGCTCGATTCTTTGCCGATTTAACGTGTTAGCGTTTAAGCAACTTCAAGTTATTCTATTGAACCAGTATAAAAACTGTGCTAGAATAGAACCACGCGGTGTGATTCCGCAGAAGGGGTTAAAAAAACAATGAAAGAAAGAGAAAAGTTTAGTTCCAGACTGGGCTTTATCCTCATTTCCGCAGGATGTGCCATCGGTCTGGGCAATGTGTGGCGATTCCCGTATATCACCGGTCAATATGGTGGTGCGGCGTTCGTGCTCATTTACCTGTTGTTTCTGCTCATTTTGGGTCTGCCCATTATGGTCATGGAATTTTCGGTCGGCCGTGCCAGCCAGCTTTCGGCGGCGCGCTCGTTCCACGCCCTCGAACCCAAGGGCAGCAAATGGCATCTATATAGCTATGGAGCCATGCTGGGCAACTATTTGTTAATGGCGTTTTATACCACGGTCGGCGGCTGGATGATTGCCTATGTGTATAAGATGGCCAAGGGCGAATTTGTCGGCGTTGACCCGACCTACATCACCGATTCGTTTAGCGTCATGCTGTCCAATCCGGTGTATATGGGCATTTGCATGGTTGTGACCGTGCTCATCTGCTTCGGCGTGTGCTCGTTCGGCCTGCGCAACGGCGTAGAAAAAATCAATAAAATCATGATGGTGTGCCTACTGGGTATCATGATTGTATTGGTGTTCCGTTCGCTGACGCTGGAGGGCGCGGGCGAAGGTCTGAACTTCTACCTAAGACCGGATTTCTCCAAGCTGTTTGACGCACCGGGCGGCCTGTTTGAATCGGTATTTGCCGCAATGGGACAGGCATTCTTCACGCTGTCGCTGGGTATCGGCGCGTTGGCAATCTTCGGTTCCTATATCGGCAAAGAGCGTTCTCTGACCGGCGAAGCCATTTCCATCACCGTTCTGGATACCTTTGTCGCCCTGATGTCCGGTCTGATTATCTTCCCTGCCTGCTCGGCGTTCGGGATTCAGGCCGATTCCGGCCCCAACCTGCTGTATGTGACCCTGCCCAACATCTTTAACAAGATGGCAGGCGGCCGCATCTGGGGCACGCTGTTCTTTATCTTCATGGCAGCGGCAGCATTCTCGACCATCATTGCGGTGTTTGAGAACATCATTTCGTTCGGTATGGACTTGTGGGGCTGGAGCCGCAAAAAGACCATCATCTTTAACCTGTTCTTTGTGCTCCTCATCTCCATTCCCTGTATTTTGGGCTTTAACCTGTGGAGCGGGTTCCAGATTCCGCACGTTGGCAACATTCAGGATTTGGAAGATTTTCTGGTGTCCAACAACCTGCTGCCGCTCGGCTCGATGGTCTATCTGATTTTCTGCACCTCGCGTTATGGCTGGGGCTGGAAAAACTTCATTGCCGAAGCCGATGCTGGCGAGGGGCTGAAGTTCCCCAAGCAGCTTCGCGTATATTTCACTTGGATTTTGCCCGCAATCGTATTTTTTATTTTCATTATGGGCTATATTCAGAAATTCGGTGCAAATTAACCCATATCGCATCAATCAAACGCAGGGGCGTTGCACCCCTGCGTTTGTGTTTGACGAAACCGTTTAAGGAGGAAACCGTTCATGCAAAACCGCGAAACCTTTGGTTCACGCCTGGGTTTTATCTTAATTTCAGCCGGCTGCGCCATCGGTCTGGGCAATGTCTGGCGATTCCCCTATATTACCGGAAAATACGGCGGTGCAGCGTTTATCCTGCTCTATCTGGCATTTTTGCTGCTGTTTGGTATTCCGGTCATGACGATGGAATTTTCGGTCGGCCGTGCATCCCGCCGGTCGATTTCGCGTTCGTTTCATGAGCTGGAGCCAGCGGGCAGTAAATGGCATTGGTGGAGCTATTTTGGCATTGCCGGAAACGTCATTCTGATGATGTTCTATACCACGATTGCCGGTTGGATGTTTATTTACTTTGTTAAGTACGTCAACGGCTCATTTTCCAGCATGACCGCTCAGCAGGTCGCCTCAGCGTTCGACAACATGACCGGCAATGCCGGTTTGACCGTGCTGGCGATGGCGGTCACGGTTGCGATTGGCTTCGGTGTTTGTTCACTGGGCGTCAAGGAGGGCGTAGAAGCGGTCAATAAAAAGATGATGGCGCTGCTCATTGTGCTGATGGCAGTGCTTGCCATTCGCGCCATCACACTGGACGGCGCACAGGCTGGCCTGCAATACTTCCTCATTCCCGATTTCAGCAAGATTACCGAAAACGGTGTGTGGAACGTCATGTACCAAGCCATGAGTCAGGCATTTTTCACCCTGTCGGTCGGTATGGGCGGCATGGCGATTTTCGGTTCGTATATCGGCCGTGAACGCTCGCTGCTGGGCGAGTCCATCAACGTGGCAGCCCTCGACACCTTCGTTGCCCTGTGCTCCGGCCTGATTGTCATTCCGGCTTGCTTCGCCTTTGGCGTAGACCCCGGTTCCGGCCCTCCGCTTATCTTTATCACCCTGCCGGGTATCTTTGACAAGATGCCGGGTGGACGGCTGTGGGGTGCGCTGTTCTTCCTGTTTATGATTTTTGCCGCGATGTCCACGGTTATCGGTGTCATGGAAAATATCATCTCGTGTTTTACCGACCTGTTCCCCAAGCTGTCGCGCAAAAAGATGTGCCTGATAGGCGCCATTGGAATTTTTGTGCTGTCCCTGCCCGCCGTGCTGGGCTTCAACCTGTGGAGTCATGTGCAGCCGCTGGGCGGCACCATTCTGGATTTTGAAGATTTTCTGGTATCCAACAACATTTTGCCGATAGGCTCGTGCATCTATGTGTTGTTCTGCTGCTTAAAGAGCGGCTGGGGCTGGAAAAACTTCATGGCAGAGGCCAACAGCGGCACCGGACGCAAGTTCCCCAACTGGGCGCGCACCTATTGTACGGTGGTTATTCCGATTGCGATTGTTGTGATTCTGATTATGGGCTATGTTACCAAGTTCATGCCCGCCGCATAAAATGAAAAAAACCGAAGTCCTGCCAAAGCTTGGCAGGACTTCGGTTTTTTGTTATCCAATGAGTCCAATCTGCTGTAAATAGTGCAGATTCTTTTTTGCCTTTTCATAGGCCTGTTCGGTCGTGCAGTTGGGCACATCCTGTTCAATGATGCCGATTCCTTCAAAGTGCAGTTCTTCCAACAGGTCTTTGAACGCGACATAATCAATAATGCCGTCGGGCAAATCGCACATCACGTCCTGCCCTTCTGGGTCACCGGGCGCTAAATGCTCCTCCAGAATCCGGCGGCGCACCGCGCCGTTGACGTTTTTGAAGTGCAGATAGGGAATCTGGTCGGCGTATTTGCGCATAAAGTCCAAAGCGCAGCGGTCGCCCGCCTGCCAGCTTCCGTTGACCACGGCATAATGGCCGGTGTCGAAGCACAGTTTTAACTGGCTGTCCTCCATAATCCGCACCAGTTCGGCTTCGGTTTCAATCAAGGTTTTGTTGTGCTGATGGAAAACGGTCTCAATGCCGTACTGTTCGCGGGTAAACTGCCCCATCTCGCCGAACATGGCATAATAGCGCGTCCAGTCGTCGGCAGTGAGCTGCTGTTTGAACTCGCCATAATAGCCCATTGGGGAACCGTCCATCGTGACCAGATACTTGGCATCAAACGCGGTCAGCCGCTTGCACAGCGCGTCCACCCGCTCGCGCGCGTCGGCAAATGAACGCATATTGGCAAACTCATAGCACGCCGTACCCGCGCAGATGGTCAGCCCGCGGCGGCTCAGTTCGTCGCGCAACTGCCCTACGTCGGTCGGCAGATAGCCGTCCGGCCCCATTTCGAGCGCCTTGTAACCGCCTTCGGCGGCCTCATCCAGAAAGACATTCCACGGAGTTTTAGACGGTGTGCCGTCTGCCCACCACACGCCCCACGAACAGGGCGCCGTACCGATTGTTACCTGCATAGAAGTTCCTTCCTTTCTGTGTCTAAACGCCGCAGCGCGGCGGGATTTACGGCGATTCCGCGGCGCGGAAATCCTTGGGTTTCTGACCGGTGGCTTTTTTGAAAATCTTGGAGAAATAGACCGGGTCAGCGATGCCGACGGCTTCGGCAATCTCATAGGTTTTCATGGAGGTCGTGCGCAGCAGAACTTTTGCGTGTTCAATGCGAACCGATTGAATATAGTTGCTGATATTTTGCCCGAGTTCGCGCTTAAACAGCTTGCTCAGATAGCTGGCCGACAGGTGGACATATTCTGCCAGCCCTTCAAGCGACAATTCACCGGCATAGTTCTGGTCAATGTACTGCTTGACCTGAAAAATCAGGTCATCGAGGTCGGTTGCGTTGCAGCAGATGCGGTCGAGCACGGCAATCAAATAGTCGTGCAGACGGTGCTGTACATTACCGATGTCGCCCCCCTCCAACAGCGCAGATAGACCGGGGGTTGCCGCATCGGCCAGCAGGCTTTCAATGCTGTAACTGATGAGCAGACCTTGCCCACATTCGTATAGGATGACCGCAATGCGCTTGACGCTGGCGAACGGGATGGCTTCGCGGCGCAGATAGGCGAACAGGCGGTCAAGCCCGCTTTCGACCGTGCTGCGGTTGCGGTTTTCCAGCGCACTTTGCAATAGGCGTAATTCCTCGGTGATACGGGTGGCGTGCTGGTCGGACAGCACGGGCAGTTGTGAAAACGAGATGACCGGCATTTGCGGACTATATTCGGCCATTTGTTGGGCGTGGTCGGCTTGCTGCGCGGCTTGGGACAGGTCGAGCGGGTCGGTGTGGTGGGCACTGATGCCGACGGTGATTTGAAAGTCGGTGGTCTGCTGCACGGTCTGCACGACCGCGTTACAGCCTGCCGTCGGAGAGAACGCGGCATCGGCGCACAGGACGATATAACAAAAGCGTTCGGCGCGTGGCACGAAATAGAGCGTGTGTTCCTCGAACACCTCGCGCCACATGTCCTGTACGTCCTGCAAAAAGGCGATGCGTGCGGCATCGTCGCGCGAATCGCTGACACCGAAGCGCAAAACGTAGTATTGCGATAGCTCCAGCCCCAAGTCGTGAATGCGCTGCATGGTGTATAGAAGTGACTGTCCGGGGTCGAAGATAAGCTGATGAATCAGTAAATTTTGTTCGAGTGCGCGCGAATTGGAAGCGTGCAGCGGCTGTTCTTCGGCCAGCCGCGCTTTGGCCGTGTTGAGCGCGGCAATCAACTTTTCTTCGCTGGTCGGTTTCAGCACGAAATCGACGACACGGTAATTGATGGCTTGTTGTGCGTAAGTAAAGTCGGGGAAGCCGGTCAAAATGATGGTCTTGCACGTCGGATAGTGGTCGGCAATCCATTTTGCCAGCGCAAGCCCGTCCATTTCGGGCATACGGATATCCGAAATCACGATATCGGGCGGTTGCTTGTCAAATTGGAGCATGGCTTCGCGTCCATCGCGTGCGGTTGCCATAATGCGGCAGTCCTGTGCCGCCCAGTCGATGGAATAGGCCAGCGCATGCAGGATGGCCGGTTCATTGTCTACCAGCATGACGTTGTACATCGTGTTCGCCCTCCGTTTTGTCGATTGGGATGATGAGCAGCGCGACGGTGCCGCAATCGGGCGTGCCGCGGATGCGGAACGTGCCCGCCGCTCCATACATGAGTTCGATGCGCTTGCGGATATTGTCGAGCGCAATATGATTGTGTTTGCTTGGTGCCGATTCGGTATGCCCCATACGGAACCCGACGCCATTATCCTCCACGCGGATGTAAACGCTGTCGTCCTCCTCCCAGATTTTGACATGCACCCAGCCGCCGCCGCGTTTTGGCTCCAGCCCGTGTACGACGCTGTTTTCGACCAGCGGCTGAATGGTCAGCTTGGGCAGATAGTAGGACAGGATAGCGGGGTCGGCATAGTCGATTTCATAGGTCAGATTGTCCTCAAAACGCGCTTTTTGCAGGTCAAGGTAGTAGCGCACATAGTCCAGTTCCTGCTGGAAGGTGACTTTGGGGGCACCATTTTTGCCGATGGTGCCGTGCAGCAGTCCGGCAAGGTCGGTGACCATGCGGCTGGTCTCCTTCTGCCCGGCTTCCAGACAGCGCAGGTTGATGACCTGAAGCACGTTAAAGATAAAATGCGGGTTAATCTGCGCTTCGAGCATTTTAAATTCACTCTCGCGCAGCAGGACACCTTTTTGATAGGCGTCCTCATACAAGTCGGTCAAGGTGTCGGCCATGCGGTTGAACGCGGCGGCCAGCCCGTCTAGTTCGCGGTATTCGGGCGCGCCCATACGTACCGATAAATCGCCCTCTGCCATGCGGTTGAGCGTCTGTTGCGTGTGGGCAAACGGGCGTACAATCATGCGGTAAGCGCCCAGACCGACCGCCAACGCGGCGACCAGAATGAGCAGGGTCAGCAGCACATACCACAAAATCGTCGTGCGCACGCCGGTCAGGATTTCGTCGAGCGGGATGCACACATCCAAGTTCATTTTGCCGATGGCGGCGCGGTAGTGCAGCGAGCGGTCGCCCGCCCAGTCGATGATTTGCGTGGTGCCGGCGGCGGTGTCGCGCACATGGGACAGGTCAGAGGCCAGTACAATGCGGTCGCGGGTGCTGGCAGATGCCAGCAAAGTGCCGTCGGTGGTGTTGGAAAGCAGCACTTCGGCACCGGGGTAGACCGTTTGCAAAGGGCGCGCATTGATGAGTGCGCCCACATCGATTTCTAAAATGAGTTTGCCCAAGCGGGACAAGCTGTTCAGGTCATTGTAATCGAGTACCAGATAGGCGTAATCGGGCGCATCGGTAATGGCGACCAGTGTTTGGGTGGAGTTATGTTCTAAAAAGGTCTGTGCTACATGAAGGATGCGCGTGGAAGCGCTGGGGTATAAGCCGCTGCGCGAGGACGGGAACACCGTACCGTCGTTGCGGATAAGGAAGATAGAGCGCAGATACTTTTCATCCCATGCGTGATTATACAGTGTAGCGCTGCCCAGTTCGGTTTGCAGGATGTTTTTCTGTGAGCCGGTGGGCGTGCTGCCGTCGGACATGACAAGCTGAATGGTGTCGTTGCCCAGCAGAGAATAGGCGATGTTGCGGCACTGGGTCAGTGCGTTTTCGCTGCTGCGCACGGTCTGGTCAACATAAAACCAAGCGGTATCCTGTGCGCGCTGCTGCATCTGTTGGGAAACCGTGCCGAAGAACACGGCGAGAGATGCCAGAATGGGCACAGCGATGAGTGCGAACGTTAGCCCCAGACTGGTCAAAAGCAAGGAATAGCGCTTGGGGCGTTTGATGGGAAAAGCCATGGTAAAAATCCTCTTTTTGGTTTCTCTTTTATCATACCACTGCACCCAGAGTCCAGCCAAGAGAATATTTTATCTCTTTTACAGGAAAAATATGGCACAACACAACCGGTCAAATGGCGACAAGAAAACGAGCAAGAACATCCAATTTTTGTTTAAGCGGATGTGCTAGAATGAGGACAGAGAGAAGGGGTGGCCAAGACGGACACCCACCGGAACCAAAAGAGGAGGAAACGACATGAAAAAGAGAATCACAGCGATGGCGCTTGCAGCGCTGATGGCAGCCGGATGTCTCGCCGGATGCGGCGGCGGCACAAGCGGAGATGATACGCAGTCCACCGGAGAAGGCGGAGAAGTCGTCATCAATTATCCGACCTTCCAAGTCGGTGTCAACACGTCGGCACCCGTGGTTGCGCAGCTCGTAGAGGAGTTTAACGAGGAATACAAGGGCAAGTACCGCATTGAAATCGAGGAAATCCCCGGTGATGCCAATTATCTGGAAAAGATGAAGGTCATGATTTCGGGCGGCGAGCTGCCACCGGTCGTCTATGGCGGCGGTGAAAAGCTGCTGGATTTGGCGCTTGCCAAGGATTTGGTTGTGGACTTGACTCCCTATGTCGAGGCAGACCCCGAATGGAAGGCCAATTACAGCGAAGAAGCGCTGGCGGTTGACTCGCGCGACGGCAAGATTTATGCGTCGTCCAATGAGCTTCAGCTCATCGGTTATTTCTATAACAAGGAACTGTTTGACCAGGTTGGCATCAAGCCGGCAGAGACTTGGGACGAGTTTTTCTCCAACTGCGACAAGCTGTTGGCGGCTGGTATTACCCCGCTGTCGATGGACACCGGCGACGGTGCATGGTGCACACAGCTTCTGATGGGCGCGATGATTGCGACCAGCGGCGACGAAGGACTGGAATTTATGAAGACCAGCGAGCCGGATAACTACAACGTACAGCCGGTTATCGACGCAGCCGCAACCATTCAGGAAATGTTCCAGAAGTACACGACCAAGGATGCCGTTGGCGGCGTATATGAGAACGCAGCAAACAACTTCTTCTCGGAAAACACCGCAATGATTGCAAACGGCACATGGATGATTGGTGATTTCTCGGACACCACCAAGACCGCCGAAGGCTTTGACCAGAAGGTTGGCGTTGCCGCATTCCCTGGCCCATACGTTTACTATGCACCGCTCGAAGGCATGTTCGTGACCAAGCAGGACGACCCGGCACTGGAAGAAGCATCGGTCGAAATGGTTAAGTTCTTCACCTCCAAGTACGCACAGCAGCTCGGTCTGGAAACACAGGGCATGTTGCCCGCATCGCCCGAAGTGGCAGTCACCGACGCAGCCAAGGAAAAGTTCCCGCTTCTGGCCGAGTTCCTGGAAATGTCGCAGTCTATCGACACCCGCTCGAATAACTTTACGGGCAATATGTACTCGAATGTAAAGGACGTTGTCTCGCAGCAGATGCCCGCACTGGCAACCGGAGACATCACCCCCGAACAGTTCTGCCAGGCGCTGACCGACGCGGCACAGAAGAATAAGTAAACGATTGGCTCGCGCCCATGCCATCAAACGCAGGGTGCGCGCATACTGAGCAGGGCTGCCGCCGCGCGGCAGCCCTGTCCTGCTCAGGAAAGGAGAACCAGCCCATGAAACGAAATAAAATCTGGATGGCGGCTTTCCTCGCACCCGCGATTGTTCTGTTTCTTCTTATCTATGCCATTCCGCTGGTCATGGTGTTCGGAACGTCGCTGTTCGAGTATCGCCTGATGCCCAACCGCTTTGAATTTATCGGAATACAAAACTATATCGAACTGCTGACGACCGACCCGGTCTTTAAGCAGGCGTTTGTCAACACGATTTTGTGGATTTTGATTCACTGCACCCTGCATGTATTTCTCGGCACGCTGCTTGCGTTCATCCTGTACAAAAAGCCGCGTGGCTGGAAGTTCGTGCGCGTGTCCTACATGATTCCCAACATCATTTCCCAGTCGGCAATCGCCATGATTTTTGTCAATGTGTTTAACCCACAGTATGGCGTTGTCAATTCGGTTTTAGGCGCACTGGGGCTGGAGCAGTTCCAGCACAACTGGCTGTTTGAGCAGGCGACCGCCTTCCCTTCGGTCACAATGACTTGGCTGTTGTTCGCGGGCTACACCACCACCCTTGTGCTGTCGCAATGCCTGTCGGTCGATGAATCCATCTTGGAAGCCGCGCGCGTGGACGGCGCGACCGGATTCCAGCTCGATGTGTTCGTCATGCTGCCGCTGGTCAAAAAGATGATTGGTACGACGGTCATCATGGCGGCCTCTTACATGCTCCAACTGTTCAGCCTTATCTACATCACGACCGGCGGCGGCCCGCAGTCGGCAACCACCAACCTGCCGCTGATGCTCTATCAGACCGCGATGAAGGAAAACAATTATGGATACGCCAACACCATCGGCGTGTTCATCATCGTGCTGGGTGTCGTCTCTATGGTGCTGATTAACAAGGCGTTCCGCATGAATGAAAGCGACTATTAAGGAGGGCATGGGCATGTATAAAAACCAAACTGCAAAAGACTGGCTGCTGACCTTCCTCAAATATGTGTATATGGGACTTTGCGTGCTGGTTGCACTGTTCCCCATTGTCTGGGTCATTATGTCGTCGTTCAAGTCCAACAAGGAGATTTTGTCCAACGGCCTTGCCCTGCCCACCAGCTTCAGCTTTGACGGCTATGTGCAGGCGCTGGAAATCTCCCCGATTATGAAATTTTTCTGGAATAGCGTCATCATTACAACCACCAGCACGGTTATCAATGTGTTGCTGCTGGCAATGGCGGGCTATGTGTTCGCGCGCTGCCGCTTCCGGTTTAAAAATGCGCTGTATTTGCTGCTCTCAACCTCGATGGTCATTCCCATGACCGCGGTTATCAATCCGGTGTATACGGTTATCAAAACCTTGGGTCTGTCCAACACCCGCACCGGTCTGGTCATCGTCTATGCGGCGCTCAGTATGCCGTTGTCGCTGATGATTTTGCGCGGCGCATTCTCAGCCATCCCGCCTTCTCTGGAAGAAGCCGCCTATGTGGACGGCGCGGGCTTCTGCCGCACGTTTTTCCAGATTATGATGCCCTGTGCAAAGGGCGGATTGGCTTCGGCGGCTGTGCTGGCGTTCTTGAACGGCTGGAACGAATTTACCTTTGCACTCGTTCTGACCAGCTCGACCGACGTGCGCACGCTGCCGCTGTCGCTCGGTTACTTCACCTCGTCGTTCAGCTTCAACTACACGGCAATGTTTGCGGCGATTACGATGGCGGTCATTCCATCCATCATCGTATTCACGATATTCCAAGAACAGGTTTGTGCTTCGCTGACCGCTGGCGCGGTCAAGGAGTAAACCAACACCCCCAGACGACCAAAAAAGGAGAATGTACGATGCACGAAGACAAAATGCAACTGGTTCGCACACAAATTGCCGCGCTGTGTCAGGCAGTGCGTGCGCACGATATCCGCACGGTGTATACCGTGTCGTGCGGCGGCTCGCTCGCAACGCTGTACCCCCTCACCTACCTTATCCCGCGCGAAACCGACAGGGTAACGACTGCGGCATTTTCGTCCAATGAATTCGTACACGACCCGCCGTGCCGGCTGGACGAACACACGCTGGTCGTGCTCAACTCGCAGAGCGGCACGACACCGGAGACCGTGCAGGCGGCGAAGCTGGCGGCACAGGCCGGAGCATTGACGGCGGCCTATACGACTGGCACCGATTCTGCCATCGCGCAGACAGTAGACTGCCCGATTTGGTACTACGACGACCCGGTAAACCCCTATCCGCTGGTGCTGTCCATCTTCCCCATTGTGTACCAGACCGTTTTTGGGCTGCTCGACGTGTGGAACGACACCAGCCGCCTGCCCGACATCGAGCAGGCGATGCAGACATTAGAGAGCGTGTGCAAGCAGGCGGTGGACGAGTATCGCGCCCCGGCGCGTGAGTTTGCGCGGGCACACCGCACAGAACCGGTCATTTACACGGTTTCTGCCGGGCTTGACCGCTGCATTGCCTATATTTTAACCAACTGCTCGTTCATGGAATCGGTGTGGAAACATTCCTCCCCTGTCCACGCCGGTGAGTTTTTCCACGGCGCTTGCGAAGCCTTTGGCAAGGAGACGGCAGTGGTTGCCTTTTTGGGGCTGGGCAAATACCGTGCAGTCGAAGAACGTGCGGTCAAGTTCTTGCAGCGCATCACCGATAAGCTGACCGTGCTTGACGCGGCAGCCCTTGACCTGTCCGCCCTGCCCGAATGGACAAGACCGTATGTGGCACCGCTGGTGCTGCACAGTCTGGCTTCGGAATACTGCTTGCAGTTGTCCTATGTCATGGGGCATCCGATGTCCTCGCGGCGGTATATGGGCGTAGAGAAGTATTAAAGGCACGAAAGGGGGCGGCGAGATGAAACTGCTTGGTCTGGGCGATAGCGTCATGGACGCATACCGCTTTCAAAACCGTTCCTATCCGGGCGGCAACGCGGTCAATGTGGCGGTGCTGGCGCGGCGTGCGGGGGCACAGGATGCGGGATATCTGGGCATATTGGCAGATGATGCACCCGGCTTGCATTTCCAGCAGGCACTCGCCCAAGAACAGGTCGATTTGACCCGCTTGCGCGTGGGGCATGGGCGCACCGCTTGTAATTACATTGTGCTCGATGACGATGGTGACCGGCAGTTCGCCGGCAACAACGGCTGTGATACCGTGCAAAACCAGATGCAGCTTTTGCTCAATCGGACAGACCGCGATTATATTGCGGGGTTTGACGTGACCCACACCAGTATTCACAGTTTGCTGGACGATGCCTTGCCCGCACTGGCAGCCAAAACCAACCTGTCCATGGATTTTTCCAACGATGGGTTCACCCATGTCAACGTTGCCAAACTTGCCCCGCTGCTGCGCTTCGCATTTTTTTCGGCGGGCGGCCGCTCACGGGAACAGGTTGCCGATTTTGCGGCATATGCAGCCGAACAGGGCACGCCTACCGTTGTCTTTACACGGGGCAGTCAAGGGGCGTACATCCTAGACCGAGGCACGGTCTATGAACAGCCCGCCGCCTATGCCCCTGAACTGGTGGACACGCTGGGCGCAGGAGATGCGTTTATCGCGGCATTTTTGGTGCGGTATGCCGATACCGGCGGCGATGTGGTGCAGAGTGCGCAGGCGGCGGCACAGTTTGCGGCACAAAACTGCGGTCATTTCGGTGCCTTTGGGCATCCCTATGACGGTGAGCCTTAAAGAAAGCCTTTTGTCCGCTCATGCGGTTCAAAATACCCAAAGTTGCAGAATGAAAAACCGGAAGCCGTCTGGCATGTGCCAGACGGCTTCCGGTTTTTTGGTTTCTGGGTGAAAATCAGTCGCGGTAGAACGCGCCAAAGCCCAGATAAGCCATATACAAGTCGTGTTTGGAAATGGTTTCAAAGGGAGCGTGCATAGACAGTACGGGTACACCGGCATCGACTGTGTCAATGTTGCGGTTTGCCAAATACATGGCGACCGTGCCGCCGCCGCCTTGGTCAACGCGGCCGAGCTGACCGGTCTGCCAGGTAATGCCAGCACCGTCCAGAATGCAGCGGATACGCGCCATCAGTTCGGCGGAAGCGTCCGACGTGCCGCTTTTGCCGCGTGCACCAGTGTACTTGATGATGGCAAGGCCGCAGTTGACGCGGGCATCGTTGCGCCCTTCGGATACGTCCGGGAAGTTGGGGTCGTAGGCGTTGCACACGTCGGCGGACAGGCAAACCGACTGCTCTAAGCACGCATCCAGCAAAACATCCTGAGCGCGGCACAGGTCACCAAGGAAGGTGTCAAAATGGCGGCTCTGCATACCGGTCACGCCGTCCGAACCGATTTCCTCTTTATCTACGAGCAGACAAACGGCGGTGTGTGCCGGGGTTTCATCGTCGTCGATGAGGGCGGTTGCTGCCGGATAGGAGCACACGCGGTCATCATGTCCATATGCGCCGACAAACGAGCGGTCAAAGCCGATATCGCAAGCCGGGAACGCCGGAACGCAGGACAGTTCAGCCGACAGGAAATCAACTTCGCTCATACCGTAAGCATCGTTCAAGTATTCCAGAATGGCGCGCTTGATTTTGTCCTTGTCGTCCTTTTCCGCGTGTTCGCTGGGGATGGAGCCGAGCAAAACATTCATATTTTCGGCCTTGATGACCTCGGTAGCCTTTTTGCCCATCTGCTCACTTGCCAGATGGGGCAGCAGGTCGGTGATAACAAACTTGGGGTCGCCGGGCTTGTCACCAACGTGGACGGGCACACGGGTTACTTTGCCATCCTTGCACACGCACACCACGCCTCGCAGTTCGAGCGGGATGGCGAGCCAGTGGTATTTCTTGATACCACCATAGTAGTGGGTCTTGAAATACGCCATGCCGTCCTGCTCGTAAAGCGGTACGGTGCGGATATCAATGCGCGGGGCATCCAGATGAGCGGCGGTCAGGCGCACGCCGTCAGCCAGAGAAGCGTGACCAATATGCGCCAAAATGACACCTTTGTGGCGGTTGACCTGATAGAACTTGTCACCGGGCTGCACGTTCATACCGCGAGTAAACGGGCGGTAACCCTTGGCCTCGGCGCGGGCGACGATGGCTTCTACTGCATCGCGTTCGGTCTTGCCGGTGTCTAAAAAGGCTTTATAGCCCTCGGCATACTCCATGCAGGCTTGTTTGTCGAGCTTATCCCAGCCCGGCTTTTTTTCGTAGCATAAATCCATAACAAAGAATCCTCCTTTTGTAGATGGGCGAATGATTTAGGTGCCGGACAGCAGACGCGGGCACAAATCGGCAATCTGCCGTTCGAGCGCGGACAAATCGCCGTCATTTTCCAGAATGAAGTCGCATTTTTCGCGGTAGAAGGCGCTGTCCGGCTGTGCGTCAATGCGGGCGGCAGCCGCGTCACGGGTCAGACCATCGCGCGCCATGATGCGGGCAATGCGGGTTTCGCGGCTGGCGACTACGCCGATGACCGCATCACACAGACGGTCGAAACCGGTCTGGAACAGCGTGGGCGCGTCGTATAAAATGCAGTCGGTGCCCTGCGCGGCGAGATGTTCAAAGCGTTCGCGGCTGGCTTGCCAGATATAAGGGCGGGTCAGGTCGTTGAGATGCGCAAGCGCGTCGGCATCGGAGAACACCAGCCGCGCCAGAGCCGGGCGGTCAAGCGCACCGTCTGGGGTCAGGATGTCCCCAAATGCCGCGTGTAATGCGTCCAAAAGCGCGCTTCCGGGCACGCATAAATTGCGGTAGACCGCGTCCGCGTCCACCCAGCCCAAGCCGTGCGCGGCCAGCCGCTGGGCGGCGGCACTCTTGCCCGCGCCCGAACCGCCGGTTAGACCGTAAATTTTCATCGGTTCACACCTCGATTACATGAAATCCAGCGGCTTTTTTGAGCCGGTTTGCGACAGCCAAACCAATGCCCGAATCGTCTGGGCACTGGGCGAAGATGGCGGTCACGTCGGTGTCGTCGAACGCGCGCAGCGCGTCAAAAATGGCGTGCGCCTGCGCCGCCGGGTCGTCCGCGCGTCCAATCGTGCGCACAATATGCCCGTCAAACTGTCCGGCGAACTCGTCGAAGCAAATCACGCCCGCCTGTGCGGTCAGATGGGACGCGATATAGGCGGCACCCTTTGCCGGGTCACCGCACACGGCAGTAACTGGAGCATGGGGGGCATAGTGGCGGTATTTCATACCGGGCGCGGATACGCGCACGTCGTCGCCGATGGGCTGAGAAATGGCGCGGTCAACCGCGACTGGGCCGAGCACGGCTTCGAGTTGTTCGAGCGAGATGCCGCCCGGACGCAGCAAACGGGGCTGTTCGCCCGCCAGCGATACGACGGTGGATTCAACGCCCACCTGACACGCGCCGCCGTCGAGCACGGCGGCAATTTTGCCGTTCATGTCCTCCATGACGTGTGCGGCAGTGGTGGTGGATGGCCTGCCCGATGTGTTGGCAGAGGGGGCAGCGATGGGCACGCCCGCGGCGCGGATGACCGCACGGGCGACCGGATGCGACGGCAGACGGATGCCCACCGTTTCCAGTCCAGCCGAAACTTCGTCCGGAATACAGGCGGCTTTGGGCAGGATGATGGTCAGCGGGCCGGGCCAGTAAGCGTCCGCCAGACGGCGGGCGGCATCGGGCACGGCGGCAACCAAATCAAAAATTTGTGAAAAGTCTGCGATATGCACGATAAGCGGGTTATCGGCGGGGCGGCCTTTGGCGGCAAAAATCTGCTTGACCGCCGCGCCGTCGAGTGCGTTTGCGCCCAGACCGTAGACGGTTTCGGTGGGGATGCCCACGACCTGACCGGCGGCGAGCAATGCGCCCGCCCGTTCGATATCGCCCGGCGTGTCAGGGTGCAGCAGTAAGGTGTTCATGGGATACACTTCCTGTTATGGTAAAATAAAGAAACAACAATGAAAACTATAAATGAGTTGGTTGAGAAAAGCGGGAAACTGATACATTTTTTACATCTCCTCTTGTGCTTGCAGTTTGTGTGCGGTGTCGGCGGTGATAAGTGCGTCTAAAATTTCGTCCATATCGCCATCTAAAAACTGTGCCAGTTTGTAAATGGTCAGTTTAATGCGGTGGTCGGACACGCGGTTTTCTGGGAAATTGTAGGTGCGGATACGCTCCGAGCGGTCGCCCGTGCCGACTTGTGCCTTGCGCTCGGCGGCAATGGCGGCGTTTTGCTTTTCGCACTCGGCTTCGTACAGGCGTGTGCGCAGCACGCGCATGGCTTTATCGCGGTTTTTGTGCTGACTGCGCTCGTCCTGACATTCGACCACCGTGCCGGTGGGTAAATGGGTGATACGGATAGCCGATTCGGTCTTGTTGATGTGCTGACCGCCTGCACCGGACGAGCGGAAGGTGTCGATTTTGAGGTCGGCGGGGTTGATTTCAAAATCAACTTCCTCGGCTTCGGGCAGCACGGCGACCGTGACGGTGGAGGTGTGAACGCGCCCTTGGCTTTCGGTCTCGGGCACGCGCTGAACGCGGTGCACGCCCGATTCAAATTTCAGGCGGGAATACACGCCATCACCGGCGATTTGGAACACGACTTCTTTGCAGCCACCCAGTTCGGTGGGATTGATGGACAACACATCGGTGCTCCAGCCGCGTTTTTCGGCGTACATGGTGTACATACGGTGCAGCGAGTGGGCGAACAGCGCCGATTCTTCGCCGCCCGCACCGCCGCGGATTTCGACGATAATATTTTTATCGTCATTGGGGTCGCGGGGCAGCAGCAAAATTTTGAGTTCTTCTTCCAGCTCGGCGGCACGCGCCTGTGCTTGGGTCAGTTCCTCCTGTGCGAAGTCGCGCATTTCGGGGTCACGCAGCAGTTCCTGTGCATCCTCAATAGTGCGCAGGGCATCGGCGCGTGCGTGGATGGCTTGGACGATGGGTGCAAGGCGGCGCTGTTCCTTGAGCAGTTTTGCGGCGGCAGCCGGGTCATCATACAGACCGGGCGCAGACAGCCGCGCCTGCACCTCGTCCAATCGCGCTGCGATTGCATCTAGTTTATCAATCATGTTTTCATAACCCTCCGTAATCAAACTTGTCGCCGCCACTCAAAAATAACGCCCGCTCACCAGCAAGCCGAGGGTGGAACAGTATTCGCGCATGTGGGAAGCGGCATCCAGCAGCGGCACATCGGGCACAGGGGCGGGGATGCCGTAGGGGTCAAGTCCGGCATGTGCCATCAGGCGGCGGGCACGCGCCAGATGAAAGTCGCTGGAAATGACCGCACAGCGATAGTTTTCCAGTGAAAACAGCGCTTTTGCGTTGTCGATGTTCTGGATGGTATTGTGGGACTGGTCTTCAATAAGCAGGCGGTCGGGGTCGGTGCCCAGCGTTTCGACCATGTATTGTTTCATCATATGGGATTCGGGCATGGGTTCATTGGGGCCTTGCCCGCCGCACAGGATGGCGGTGGCATTGGGATGGGCGGTAAGATAGGCGTCTGCCGTTTTCAGCCGCTCAATCAGCGCATCCGAAGGACGGTCTGGCAGGATGTGTGCACCGAGCACAAGCACATACTGTGCATCTTCAGCTTGTGGGTCAGCGCGTTCGCCGCTGATGATAAGCCCTTGGATGCACACGAAAGACACACAAAACAGTGCAAACAGCACGCGCCCCAGCCACGCCAGCACATGTGCAATGCGGAAGCGCGGCGACAGGGCGACACAAACCGCTTGTGCGGCACAACCCGCGCCCAGTGCGCCGAGGAACAGGCCGCCAAAACGGACGGTCGAATATGGCAAAAAGAACAGACCGGGCACGGCGAACAGTGCGGCCAAAACTGCCCAAAATATCACTTGTTTTTTCATTATAAGACCCTCTTTTGTGTGGTGCGTACCCGTTCATTGGCACATGTGCATCGAGCGAAATGTATCATTCGATTTGCGCCGCCAGTTCTTCCCACTGTGCCATCTTGTCGGTCAACAGGGCTTCGGCCTGCTCGCGTTCGTGTACCAGTTCCATCAGCCGGCCAGCATCGGCACTGTTTTCGGCCATTTGCATTTCAAGTGCGGTCATCTGTTCTTCCAGTTGTGCAATCTCGCGTTCGAGCACAGCGACTTTTTTGGCAATGTTTTTGGTGCCACCCTTGGGGCGGGGCTTGGCGGGGGCAGCCTGTGCGGGTTTGTCGGGCGTTTGCACCACCATGCGGGCAGCGGTTTCGGCTTTTTGGCGCTCGCGATAGGCTAAGAACGCTTCGTAACTGCCGGTAAAGTCGGTATAAGTGCCGTTTTCCAAATATAGGATACGGGTTGCGAAGCGTGAGACAAAATAGCGGTCGTGGCTGACAAAGAGCAGCGTACCGGTAAAGGCTTCGACGGCTTCTTCAATCCATTCGCGGCTCATCAGGTCAAGATGGTTGGTCGGCTCGTCCAGAATGAGCATATTGAGCGGGTCATACATGAGTTCGCACAGGCGCAAGCGGCTTTTTTCGCCGCCCGACAGCATCCGCACGATTTTCAGTTGGTCTTCGCCCGAAAAGCGGAACGCGCCCAAGCGATTGCGGGCGGTCTGCATGGTCACGTTTTTGTCGTAGATGAGCGTATCAATCAAATTGCGGTTTTCGTTGGCGAAGTGTACCTGCTGGGGCAGATAGGCCGGGCGCAAGCCCTGTCCTTTTTTGACCACACCCGCGTCGGCGGTTTCTTCTCCTAATAGGATACGCAGCAAGGTCGTTTTGCCCGCGCCGTTGTCGCCCAGAATGGCGACGCGCTCGCCGTTGCGCACGTTGAATGTTACGTCCTGTAATATAGGGCGGCCATCAAAACTCTTTGTAATACCGCGCACCTTCAAAACATCTTCGGTTTCATAGTTGGGGTCGCCGAACGAAACCGCCATGCGTTTTTCTTTGCGCGGCCGGTCGGTGACTTTCATGCGGGCAATGCGCTTTTCAATCGAAGCGGCGCGTTTTGCAAGTTTTTCGGTGCCGTGTTCGTGCATTTTGCGCGCGGTGGCTTCCAACCGCTTGCGCTCTGCCATCTGGTTTTCGTGCTCGGCAAGGCGTTGTTCATAGCGGCGTTCGCGCTCCTCGGCATAGTAGGAGTAGGAACCGGCGTAAAACTCGCAGGTCGTGTCGTGGATTTCAATGATACGGTCACAGCACTGGTCGAGAAAGTAGCGGTCATGGGACACCGTGACCACGGTGCCGGTATAGGTTTCCAGATAGTCGCCCAGCCAGCGCACGGCGTCTAAATCCAAGTGGTTGGTCGGCTCGTCCAACAATAAAATATCGGTTTGTTCCAGAATGATACGCGCCAGATTGACGCGGGTTTTCTCGCCGCCCGATAGCTGTGCAAACAGTTGGGTGCGCTGCGCCTGCGGGATTTCCAGACCGTTGCACACCTTGTCCACTTCAAAGTCGTGGTCGTAGCCGCCCAGCGCGTCCAGTTTTTGCTGTAACGCGCCATAGCGGCGTAATAAGCTGTCGTTGTCGGGGTGCTGCGCCATCTGCGCTTCTAATTCGTCCATGTCGGCGCGCACTTCCTGCACGCGGGCAAAGGCGGTGCGCAGAACATCTTCGACGGTTGCGGTGGGGTCGTAGACCGGCATCTGGTCGATGACACCGACCGTGCGTCCGGCACCGATGGACACATGCCCGTCGTCATAGGGCAGCCGTCCGGCGATGATGTGCAGCAGGGTGGTTTTGCCCGCACCGTTCGGGCCTAGGATGGCGACTTTCTCGCCCGGTTGGATGTCGAAGTTGAGGTCGGACAAAATCAGGCGGTCGCCGTAGTATTTTGTTAGATTCTGTATGGTAATATCAGCCAAAAAAGATTCCCTCCAAAGGAAAAATAAAGCAGTCCGGCGATAGACGGAAAAAAAGGGGCCAAAGGCCCCAAAGAAATGTTAAAAACGCAGGATATCAGACAAATCGGGGAAATCGGACAGACCGAGTTCGTCGAAGATATCCGAAGCCGTAGTCGAGCCGGCCGGTATATCGGTTTTGGGCAAGGGCTGTGGTTTGTCCGATGCGAGTGAGTCGGGGACAGTGTCAGCGGGCTGAACGACCGGTTCCAGTTCGGGCTGCACTTCGGGTTCGGGTGCAACCGGCACGACCGGCAGACAGGAAGCGTGGTCGGGGCGATGGGTTTCGAGGAAGTTGACGCCGCGCACCATCATTTCGTGCAGCGCGCCCGCTTCGTCCACATCGACCGCGGCGAGGAACAGGCCGCAGCGCAGCGCCTCGGTGCACAGGGTTTCGGTCAGCACGTCGATTTTTGCGCGCAGACCGAACAAGCGCAAGTCCTGCATCTGGCGCACGAAGGCGGCAGGATTTTCCGGGGTTTCGGTCAGGTCGGCCATGACCTGCAAATCGGGGTAGCGCGCGGCGAGCGCGGCGGCATCGGCCAGCGACAGGCCGCAGAAGTAAGCGTTTTCCAGATAGTCAGAGTATTTGAGCGAAACGCGGACTTGGGCAGCGGTTTGGGGGTGATGCAGTTCGATGCCCAGACGCCCGCCCGACGACTTGACCAGTTCGAGCGCCTGACCGAAGGATACGATTTTGGGATAGGCTGCACGCAGGACTTCAAACGTATTTTCGTGTACGGGCAAGATTTCGCCGGTCATGGGGACACGATAGCAGCCCTGGTCACAAACGAGCGTGATGCCGTCGCTGGAGGTGTCCACAGGCAGCACGCAGCCGCGTGCGCCAGCTACCGCACCGGCCATGATAGATTCCAAGCTGCAAGGCTCCAGATTCATCGCGCCGGGAGCGGACAGAATAAACGAATCACGGTTGGAATAACGCATGGCGATTCCTTTCCATTCAAAGAAAAATAGGGGTTAAACGGTTTCAGGTGCGTCGTAGGTCTGACCGAAGGTTTCGACGGTGACCGATACCATTTTCTGGTCGGCGCGCGGGCGGTCGTGCCAGTCGCGGGGGGCGTTGACGATTTCATCGGCAGCGTCCATGCCTTCGATGACCATGCCGAAAGCGGCATATTGACCGTCAAGGTGGGGGGCATCCGAGGTCATGATAAAGAACTGAGAGCCAGCCGAATCGGGGTCCATCGTGCGCGCCATCGACAGCACGCCGCGGGTGTGGGCGAGGTCGTTCTGGAAGCCGTTGGCGGTAAATTCGCCGCGGATGCAGTAATCTGGGCCGCCCATGCCGGTGCCTTCGGGGTCACCGCCCTGAATCATAAAGCCGGGAATGACGCGGTGGAAGATGGTACCGTTATAGAAGCCGGACTGCGCCAGATGGATGAAGTTGCGCACGGTGTTGGGGGCAACGTCGGGGTACAGTTCGGCGACGATTTTTGCGCCCGATTCCATTTCGATGGTAAGAATGGGATTTTTCATAGATAAAAACGCTCCATTGTTTTCAAAAATATTTAAGGGTTATCCTTATTGTAGCAAAGACGGACGGGTTATACAAGGCGGAATGTGTAAATTTCGGCCGCACAGCGGGCAATTTGTTTGCGCGATATGCAGCGGGGATAAAAAAGGGGGCGCTGCTCGATAGATAGGGTTTATGTTTCGCGTATTTTGTCTAATTTTTATAAAAAAAACAGTCTTTTTTACAATTTAGTTACGATTTCCTTAAAATTTGATTAAAGTGATTGACAGGGGCAAAAGGATGTGATATCTTAACTGTACTAGGACGACTAATACAGTGATACAGACAGAAAAGGAAGTGACCGATTTATGTTTGCAATTCCGTGGCTCAAAGCAGGTATTTTTCTTATCAGTACCATCTCCGTACTGTATTTGGTATATTTTGCCTTGTATCTGCCGCAGGCGCTGCGCCCGGCGCGGGCATGGGCCAAACAGGCGCCGCGCTGCCGGTTTGCTGTGCTGGTTGCCGCGCGCAACGAACAGGCCGTCATTGGCCATTTGGTTGAGACGCTGCAACAGCAGGATTACCCCAAAGAATTGTATGATGTGATAGTCATTCCCAACAACTGTACCGATGATACCGCCGGTGTGGCACAGCGTGCCGGTGCATTGATTATGGAATGTGCGCATCCGGTACGCACCAAGGGCGATGCCCTCAAGCAGATTATCGACCGCTTGATGGCGCAAAACCGTTACGACGCGATTTGCGTCTTTGACGCAGACAATCTGGTAGACCCCGGTTTTTTGTCGGCCATGAACGACGCATGGTGCGCCGGTGTTCCGGCGGGTCAGGGCTACCGCGACAGCAAAAACCCGCAAGATACCACGATTTCGGCGTGTTATTCGATTTATTACTGGATGGTCAACCGCCTGTTCAGCCATACCCGCGCACGGGTTGGCCTGTCCGCCGTTGTCAACGGAAGCGGCTTTATGGTTTCAATGGACTGGCTGCGCCGGCATGATGGCTGGAACACGGTCACACTGACCGAAGATATTGAGTTTACAACCCAGTGCATCTTGTCGGGCGAGCGGGTGGCATGGGTGCCCAACGCCAAGACCTACGACGAGCAGCCGTTGACCTTTGCGCAGTCCTGGCGGCAGCGCTGCCGCTGGTCGGTCGGCCTGTTCCAGTGCCTGCGCGTATACGGCCCGCGCCTGATTACCGACAAAAATTGCGCACATGGACAGCTTCACGCACGGCTTGACCAGATTCTATTTCTGTTTGCGCCGCTGCTTCAGGTATTGTACATCTTTTCTTTCCTGTTTTCCGGCGTGCTGTGCGTGCTGCAAGTGCACTTTTCGCTTGCGCCGTATAGTGATATGTTGTATCAGCCGTTGATGTCGGCCGCGATTTCGTTTGTGGGCACGGTCGTGTTGGCGGTTGGGGTCATCATCTTGGAGCGCAAGCCGCTTTTGGCAATGGGTAAAGGCGTGTTGGGCTACTGGCTGTTTATTATGAGCTGGATTCCGATTAACATTTATGCGCTGTACAAACCGAATCTGGAGTGGAAAGCCATTCCGCACACTCGAAGCGTTCGGCTGGAACAGATGAGCAAGAGCAAATAACCATTCTTTTTCGATTTCCTCCCTTTACAAAGCAGAGGCGGTCGGGTTGCAAAGCAATCCGACCGCCTCTGTTATTTGTGTATCAAAGAGAAAATATATCGTGCAAAATAAGGAAACAAAATCAGGTATCAGACGGCGCTTGCTGCTCCTGGTCGCGCACAATATGCTTGCGAATCCCGCTCCAAGCGGCAAAACTGGCGATAAAACTGGGGATGGAAAAGCCGCACAGCAATAAAACCGGGAAAGAAAGCGGGAAAAATAAGATTTGCAGCATAAAAAGAATGAAAATCAGCAGACAGGCGGGCAAACTGTGATAAAAACACAGTATCGGCAGCAAAAGTGCGTCGTGTATGGCACCAGACACCGAAAGCGTGGTCGAGGTCAACAGCGGATAAAGATATAACCAGAACATGCTCATAAAAATTAGCACGGCTACGGTTACGACGCGCAAAATTGGTTGCGGCTCATACAGCCACAGGCCGAGAAATCCGCCGCCGAACAACACAGCGCCCAGCAGCCCCAAAACGGTCGTGCTTTTCCAATTCTCACGAAAACCGCGCCAATAGTCGCTCCACACATCGTTTGGAATGTCGCGCACCATGCGGACGGTTACTTTATTCATGGCGCCGATTGCCGCGCCGATGGTGACAATGGGCAGACAAGTGAGCAAAAATAAAAGATTCAACTTAACCAACTGCCAAAACTCGCGCACAAAAATTTCGACAAAAAGTGACAAACCGGTTTTGGGTGGTGTATTCTTGTCAATCCCCGGCCCTGGCCGGTCATAGTTGGGGGAAAATAATCCCATGTTCGTTCCTCTCCTCCGCGCACACAGCGCCCTTGTTTTTTCTCATCTTAACATAGTCTGCCCCGATGCGCAAGGGGGCGGTTTGCGCCGCAGTACACAAGAAAATTTTAAAAAGTAACAGATTTTTTGCACAAAAATAAAAATTTATGATATAATCAGGGTGGCAAATGCAAAGGAATGGAATCGGCAAAACAGGACGCACAGACGGTGCGCAGCGCGGGACAGACTGGAACCCGATGGCGTGTGTTTCGGCGGAAATCGGCGCGGCTGCCGTATGTGCGGAAAAACTTGACCGGTGTTGTTTCACGTTACAGAAATAAAGATTAGACGTTTCGCCCATTGTACCGGACTGCATCAACTGGTATCTTGTAACATACGAGGAATCTTTTTTCGATTGCTGACAAGGAGGCAACAGCGGATATGAAACTGACAGTAATTGGTGGCGGCGGTGTTCGCTCCATGTTTCTGGCCAAGAGCATTGCACAGCGCGCCCGTGACCTGCATATTACCGAACTTGTATTTATGGATATCGACGCGGAAAAGCTCCGCATTTATGGCGGCATGGCGCGTCATGTCGCGCGGATGCTCAACCCCGACCTAACCTTTACGCTGACGACCGATGCCGATGAAGCGGTACGCGATGCCGATTATATCATCACCACCATTCGCGTCGGCGGCGACCATACCCGTGTACGCGATGAACGCATCGCGCTTGACTTGGGTGTGCTCGGTCAGGAGACGACGGGAGCCGCCGGACTGTCGTTTGCTATGCGTTCGGTTCCTGCATTGGCCGGATACTGTGAAAAAATACGGCGTCTGTCCAAGCCCACGGTTAAAGTGTTCAATTTCACCAATCCGGCGGGCGTGGTTTCGCAGGCGCTGCGCGATATGGGGTACGACTTCACCTATGGCATTTGTGATGCCCCCAGCGGGATGCTGCACCAGTTCGCCGACCTGTACGGCGTTTCGGCCGACCGCATTGTAGGCGAGTGTTACGGACTCAATCACCTGTCGTTTTTCCGCTCGATTCAGATTGACGGCAAGGAGATAATGCCCGAACTGATTGCCCGCGACGATGCTTACACCGAAACCGACCTGCGATTCTTTACGCGCGACTTGGTTGAGCACATGGGCTGTGTGCTCAATGAATACCTGTACTACTTCTATTACCGCGAACAGGCGGTTGAAAACATTTTAAAGGCGGGCGTGACCCGCGGCGAGGTTATCGAGGACATTAACCGCCAGATGACCGCCGAACTGTCGGGCATGGACATCGAAAACGATTTTGAAAGCTGCCTGAAATGCTATGAAAAGTGGTATGGCAAACGCGAAGATGCTTATATGGCAAATGAAACCGGCGTGCGCCGGAACAAGGCGTGGAAGTTCGACGTGTTTGAGCCGGACGCAGGCGGTTACGCGGGTGTGGCGCTGCGCTTTATCGAGTTGGTCGAATCGGGACAGACCGGCAGCATGATTTTGTGTACACCCAATCAGGGCGCCATTCCCGGACTGGCAGACGACGATATTGTGGAAATCACTTGTGATATTTCGCGTGCGGGCGCGGTTCCGCACCCGGTTGAATCGCCCGACCCGCGTGCACTCGAACTGATTCGCCGCGTCAAGAGCTATGAGCGTCTGGCCGCCAAAGCCATCGTAGACCGCGACCGCACCGCCGCAGTCGATTGCCTGATGCTGCACCCGCTGGTCAATTCCTATTCGCTCGCGGTCAAGCTGGTCGATGCGTATTTTGACCTCAATGCACCGTTTTTGAACGTGTAAGGGAGGGCAGATATGTCTTTTGTTGCAGGTGCGGGACGCATCAACATTGATTTGCTGTTTGAAGGCTTGCCCCGAATCCCCGAACCGGGGGAAGAACTGTATGCCCGCGGCTTTTCGCTGCAAATGGGCGGCGGCGTACCCGCGACGCTGCTCAATTTGGCAGGATTGGGCGTGCCGGTTCGCATCCAGACCGGATTGGGAACCGACATGTTTTCCGAGTTTGCCCGCCGTCAGTTTGAGTTGCAGGGCGTGCAGCCTTACAATCTGGCACAGGGCGTGTCGGGTATCCCGCTCAACATCACCGCGGCGCTGCTCACACCCGGAGAGCGCACGTTTGTTTCGTACACCGAGGCCGATGAAACACACAGCCAAGCCGATGACGATGCGGTGTATGCGCACTCTAAGGGCGCCAAGGTAGCCGAGATGGGAACCGAACATCTGGACGCATACCGCCGCCTCAAGGCGGACGGCACGATTTTGGTGTTTGACACCGGATGGGATGACCAGATGAGTTTGGAAACCTACCGGCCTTATCTGGAACTGGCCGATTACTACACGCCAAACCAAAAAGAAGCGCTCAAAATTACCGGCACGGACAATCCTTCGGATGCCGCCCGCGTGCTCGAACGCTTTTTTGACAAGGTGATTGTCAAATTGGACAAGGACGGCTGCCTGATTCGGGAGAATGGGCGGGAAAAAATCATTCCCAACCTGCCGGTTGTATCCCGCGATTCTACCGGCGCGGGCGATGCGTTCCTTGCCGGTTTGCTGTATGGGCTGTACCACGATTACAGTTTTGCACAAAGCGTGCTGTTCGGCAACCTGACCGGCGCCACCTGCGTGACCGCAGTAGGCTGCCTGACGGCGCGCCTGACCGAACCCGAACTGCTGCGCCTATGGAAAGAATATCAACATTTGCTCGATTGATGCGCCGAGCACAGAACAGAAAAAAGAGAAAGTTGGCACATAAATTATGACAATACGTGAATTTGCGAAATTGTGCGAGGTATCTCCGGCAACCGCTTCCCGCTTTTTCAGCGGTCGCGGTTCTATCAGTGAGCCTGTGCGTCTGCGCATCGAGCAGATGGCAAAAAAGACCGGATATGCGCCCCCGGCATCTTTCCGCGGCCGCCGCAAGACCAGTGCGGTCATTGCGGTCATTCTGCCCCACTTCCGCCAGTGCTTTTTCAATGATATGATTGAGCAGCTGCGCGTCTATGCCGAGCGCATGGGCAAGCGTCTCATCATTCTGCCGGCAGATATGGACAACCCGCAGAACACGATGTCACTGATTTCGGCGTGTGAGCCGATGGGCGTGATTTTGCTGCACGAAAGTATCGACTTCCCGCTTGCCGACGCGCTCAGCCGCCGCAATTTGCCGGTTATCGTGTGCGGCGCACTGGCAGCAGGCCGCCGGTTCTCGGCGGTACACATTGACGATATGATGGCGGCATATGACGGCACCAATTATCTGTTAGGGTTGGGACACACGCGCATCGGCTTTTTGACCGACGCTTCGCGCGCGATTTCGTCCGGCTTCCAGCGCCTGACCGGTTGCCGCAAGGCGCTTGAAGACGCGCATCTGCCGTTTGACGAGGGCATGACCCAGCCGGGCGGCATGACGTTTGATGATGGATATAACGGAATGGAAGCGCTGCTCAACCGCAACCCCGATTTGACAGCGGTGTTTGCGTTCAGCGACGACCTTGCAGCCGGTGCCATCACCCGTCTGCACGAGATGGGCAAGCGCGTGCCCGAAGATATTTCGGTATTGGGATTTGACGACAATTCGATGGCGCGCCGGTTCAGCCCGCCGCTGACCACCGTACATCAGCCGATGGACCAGATTGCACAAAAGACGCTTGAACGGCTGACCAATATGCAGGGCGCGCATGACGTTTCCTCGCTGACGCTGGCATGTGAGATTGCCGAGCGCGCGAGCTGCCGTGCGTATCGTGCCAGTGAGGGTTGAGTGCCCGGAAAAGCAATTGCCGGGATGGTGTTTTTCATTCGCTCGAACGGTCAAAAGTCCTGCCGCATGGCAGGACTTTTGTATTATGGGGCGCGGGCAAAAAAATGCCACAAACACGGCAAGAGATTCCATTGTCACACAACAGCCGCTTTTTTATAATAGAGCCAGAACACAGACAGAAAGAATAAGCCGGTGCGGATTGCGATTCGTCCGGCTTTTGTAAGAGAAAGGAGAAAAAATCATGGTGATTCGAGCAGGTTTGATTGGAACAGGAACGGTTGCACAGATGATGCACCTGCCGATTTTGAACGATTTGTCCGATATGTACCAGATTACCGCGGTATCGGATGTATCGCCGTCGGTGCTGTCCGCGATTGCCAGCAAGTATCAGGCTAAGGCATATGCGTCCCCGTTTGATTTGTGTAAGGCCGACGACGTAGACGCCGTGTTTGTGCTGTCTCCCGACCAGTATCACGCCGAATACGCAAAGGCAGCGATTGAGGCGGGCAAGCATGTGTTTGTAGAAAAGCCGGTTTGCCTGTGCCCGCAGGAGCTGGAAGAACTGATGGCGCTGTCCGAACAGCATCCAAAGCAGATTTGCATGGTAGGCTATATGCGCCGCTTTGCAACCGGCTTCTTCCAGTGTCAAAAGCTGCTGGCGGAGGACGACCGCCCGATTGAATATATGCGCTTCCGCGATATCATTCTGGAAGGCGATTACTTTATGGCACAGGCGCGCCAGCCCATTCTGGCACAAAACGATATTCCGGCGGCTGCACTCGAAGAAAGCCGTCAGCGCCGTTACGACCAACTGTGTCAGGCGCTGGGCAAGGACTGCACCGAGCAGCAGCGCATCACCTATACCATGCTGTCCGGTCTGGGCTGCCATACGCTGTCGGCAGTGCGTGAGCTGGTGGGCTATACGCCCGAAGTCAAGTCGGTTGCCGTGGATGGGGAACATGTTATCATCGTGTTCCAGTTCAAGGGTTTTTTGGGCGTATACGAAATCGTCAACGACCAGGATATCGTGCAGTTTGACGCGGCGATTGAGATTTATCAGCATAGCCGCCGCATGAAGATTAAGCATGAAACGCCCTATTTGCGCTATCAGCCGCACACATTTGAGGTGGTCGAATCGACCAAGACCGATTCGCAGACCATTACATATGGCCCGGATTATCACGATTCGTTTGAAAACGAACTGCGCTATTACCATGACTGCATCGAGCAGGGCAAGCAGCCCAAGACCAGTTTTGCCGATGCAATGGAGGACATCAAGCTGTTCCAGGATATTTGCAGCAAGATTTGACCGTTTGACACCCCATAGGAGGCGATAAGCATGAATGTGATGCAGGCATATGTAGACGAGCAGCCCGCAGTACTTGCAGATGTGTTGGCGGGGCAATCGCAATATGCGTTGCCCACCTTTCCCCGCGTGCGCCGGGTCATCCTGTTTGGTTCGGGCAGCTCCTATCACGCAGCCGTGCTCGCGGCACCGTTCTGGGTGCGTGCGCTTGGGGTCGAGGCAACGCCGGTGATTCCCACGCACATGCAGGCGCTGGACGTTGTGGACACCGAGGGATTGTTATATGTGGCTGTGTCGCAGGGCGGGCGCAGTACCAACACCTATCATCAGGTGCAGGCGCTGCGCGCCCGTGGGATTCCGGTCATTGCCGTGACCGAATCGACCGATACACCGGTCGGTCAGCAGGCAGATTTTGCACTTGGCTTGCCGATAGGACAGGAAACCATCGGGGCAAAGACCAAGGGTATGACCGCAACGGCGGTTACTTTGGTTTTGCTTGCCTTGGCGCTCGGACAGGCGCAGGGCACAGCCCCAGCCGCATGGTGCGCCGACATTCAGAGCGGCTTGCAGGCGTGGGTCGGCCAGCTCCCCGAACACCTGACACGCGCCAAAGCGTGGGCGCAAGCAGTGTGCCCGGACTTGGCACCGGCGCGGCATTTGTATGTGCTGGGCAAGGGCGCAGCCTATGGCGCAGCGCTGGAAGGCGGTCTCAAGCTGTTGGAGACCACCTACCGGCCGGTGAGCTGCTATGAGTTTGAGGAGTATCTGCACGGCATACAAAATGCGCTTGATGCGCGGTCGTATTTGCTGTGCCTGATGCCGTCTGACGGCGATGCCGTGCGAATGCGCCGTCTGACCGACTTTGCATACGAACAGGGGGCGCATACTTATCGCATCAGCGGTGATATACAAGACCGTCGGGGCGCGCATGACCTGATTTTACCGCCTGCGCCGCATCCCATGCTGGAAGGGCTGGTCTATCTGCCCGCCCTGCAAACGCTGAGCGCGGCATTGTCGGCGTATTGCGGAATTGATGTGACCCAGCGCCGGTATCCGGATTTCTTTTCGCGCATGGAAAGCAAGCTGTAACCGGTTTTGTTGAAAACAGGGGCGCCCGTAACCGGGCGCCCATCAGAGCGGCCTTGTGCCGCTCTTTTTTCAAACAAAAAAGCCCAAGGGAGTGGGGAAAATGGGCAAAAAAGGCAATCTGAACGGGCGGTTTTTGTGCCTGCAAGCCATTGTCGTGATGACAAGCTGTGTGGGAAATTCCTTTATCACACCGATTTTGCAGCGGTTTGGGTATGAGCCGTTTCAAATCGGGGTGACGATGACCTGTGCCGCCATCACAGCGGCTGTGGCAAAGCCGCTGTGGGGATATCTCAACGACCGCTTTGCCTGCGCCAAACAGCTTGCGGTCGCAGGTACGGCGCTGGGCTGTGCGGCATATGCCCTGCTGGTATATAGTGGCGGGCAAAGGGTGTTGACGGCACTGGCGGCAATGTTGCTTTATCTGACGTTTCTGTGTATAATGGGTTTGGTAGATTCGTGGGCCGTGCGGCTGATTTCGGACGGCTGGACGCTCAATTATGCGATTACACGCGCGGGCGGTTCGCTGTCCTATGCGTTCATGGCGGCCGGATTCGGCGTGGTCATGGCTGATTTTGGGCCAAAGCCGGGTTTGCCGGTGCTGTGCGTCTTGTTGGTGTTGTTGGTGGTCACGGTGTGGTCACTGCCCAACCCCAAGCGCACGGTCGGTCAGGCGCGTGCCGTCTCCATGCCGCAGGCTTTGCGGGTGCTGGCGCACAACCGTGTGTTTGTGCTGGCGGTCGTCGCGTATTTTTTGTGCTCGATTACCAGCAGCGCATTCGACAGCTTTTTTTCGGTCATGGTGACCGGACTGGGCGGCACCGAAGAACAGGTCGGCATTGGCTTATTCTGTCAGGCGGTCAGCGAAGTGCCGGTTATGTTTGCATATAGCGCCCTGCGGCGGCGGATACACTGTCCGGCAGCCTATTTTCTGGCGGCAGGCATGGCGTTTTTCGGGCTGAAAACACTGGCGCTCGGCTTGGCGGACAGCTTTGCGATGGTATTTGCGGTCAACTTGCTGCACGGTCTGTGCTATGCAACGCTCATGGCAGGGTGTGTGGATTTTGTGCTGGAGACCGTGCCGGTCGAACTGCTGGCAACCGCCCATTTGCTCTACTCGGCGGTTGGAAACAGTCTGGGCGCCGTGGTGGGCAATGCGCTCAACGGCGGTATCGCGCAGGTGATTGGCGTGCAGCCCATGATGGTTGTGGTCAGCACGGGCGGTTTCGTGGGCGCACTGCTGGTCGTGTATGCGATGAAAAGGAGGACAACATGATATTTTTGGGATGTGACGGCGGTTCGACCAAAACCGAACTGCTGCTGACCGATGAAAGTGGACAGATGCTGGCGCATCGCGTTTTCGGCGGGTGTAACTTGGCGTATCTGGGTGAAGATGGGCTGCAAAAGCATCTGCAAACCTGTGTACAGGCGGTTTTGGACGATGCCGGAAAGACGGCCGCAGATGTGACCGGCGCGATGTTTGGCATTCCGCTATATGGCGAGGTGGCAGGAACCGAGGAGTTCATGCCGCGCATGGTGCGCGAGCTGCTGCCCGATTGCCGTGTACTTGAGGTGGAAAACGATGCGGTTGCGGGCTGGGGCGGCTCGCTGGGCGGCAAGACGGGTATTCATGTCGTAGCCGGAACCGGTTCGATTACCTATGCGCAGGATGAATCGCATCATGCCTGCCGGGTGGGCGGCTGGTCGCTGATGTTTGCCGACGAAGGTTCGTGCAGTTGGGTCGGACGGCAGGTTATCGCGGCCTTTGTCAAACAGGCCGACGGCCGTTTGCCGCGGACGGTGCTGTATGACTTGGTTCGTGAGCACTTCAACCTGACCGAAAACGACTTGTATTTTGCGCAGACGCTGCAAATTGATTTCCGTCAGGATTCGTCCAAGGTGGCGGCGCTTCAGCGCATTGCGTTGCAGGCGGCGCAGAGCGGCGATGAGACCATGAAACAGGTTTACCGCGCGGCGGCGGACGAGCTGACCCAGATGGTTGCCGCAGCCAAAAACAAGCTGTCGTTTGCCGCTTCTCCGGCGGTATCCTATGCGGGCGGCTTGTTCCACGCGGGCGACTTGGTGCTGAAACCGTTCTATGAAGGCGTGGAAGCACTGGGATGCCATATTGTCAAGCCGCGGTTTAGTCCGGTCGTGGGTGCAGTGGCACTGGCGGCGCGGCAGCTTGTAGATGCTTCTGTGCTGGACACCATGCTGGAGCGGCTGGAAGCCGCACGCCCGCAGCGGTGATGGTATAAATAATGAAAAAATCCCTGCCAGATGGCAGGGATTTTGTTGTTTTGGGGCGAAAGAAGGGCAAAACCCAAACCGAATTTTGGGTGCGGGATAGGATATACTTTTACACAGCGCGTCCTTCGTGATACAATAGGGATGAATTTATCTTTATCGCAAAGGAGCGAAGTTGTTTATGCTGGAATCCCACGGTAGCTGGTACCGCAAGGGTCTGCACGACGGCATACCCATTGGATTGGGTTATCTGGCCGTATCGTTTACACTGGGCATCGCGGCACAGGTCAGCGGACTGACCGCGCCGCAGGCGACGTTGATGAGCCTGTTGAACAACACGTCAGCCGGAGAATTTGCCGCACTGGGCATCATAGCCGCCGGAGCGCCTTATGTAGAGATGGCGTTTACCCAAGCGGTCATCAATCTGCGCTATCTGCTCATGTCGTGCGCCCTCAGTCAAAAGATTGCACCCGAAACCCCGTTCTGGCAGCGTCTGCTCATGGGGTACACGGTCACGGATGAAATTTTTGCAATTTCTGCCGCCGTCCCCAAGCGGCTTGACCCGTTTTATTGCCTGGGGGCGATTTCGGTCGCGGCACCCGGCTGGGCGCTGGGCACTTGTCTGGGAATCGTGCTCGGCAATGCGCTGCCCGGTCGCGTGGTCAGTGCGCTTTCGGTTGCGCTGTACGGCATGTTTTTGGCGGTGATTGTGCCGCCGGCACGCAAAAATCGAGTGATTGCCGGCGTGGTCGTGCTGTCCATGCTGCTCAGTGCGCTGTTTGCATGGCTGCCCGGACTGTGCGCACTGTCGTCGGGCACGCGCATCATCATCTTGACCGTGCTGATTGCCGGGGCGGCTGCACTGAAATTCCCGATTGTGGAGGATGAAACCCATGCAGCGTAGTGTTTATGTGTATATTTTGGTGATGGCGGTGGTCACTTATCTGATTCGCGTGCTGCCGCTCACGCTGATACGGCGGGAAATCAAGAATCAAACCATTCGTTCGTTTTTGTTTTACATGCCCTATGTAACGCTGGCGGTCATGACCTTTCCGGCCATTCTGACCGCGACTGCAACACCGGTTTCGGCGGTGGCAGGGTTGGCGGTTGCCGGGGTGCTGGCGTGGCGCAATGCTTCGCTGTTTCAGGTCGCGTGCGCGGCGTGTGCAGCGGTGTTTGTGGTAGAATGGATAGTGGCGTAACACACGTTTGATAGTGGAGGTTGCTTTTATGGTCAAAAATCGGTTGGTTGCCCTGCTGCTCGCGGTCAGTCTGCTGACCGTTCCGGCCTATGCCGCGACACCCGAACAGCAGAGCGATGCAGCACTGTTACATTCGCTTGGCTTGCTGGTGGGGGCGGAGGATGGCGACGCGCTCGACCGCGCGATGACACGCGCCGAAGGCGCGGTGATGCTGGTGCGGCTGTTCGGCGCGGAGGAGGACATGCCCGCGCAAACCTATCCCATCCCCTTTACCGATGTGCCCGATTGGGCGGTGCCCTATGTGAGTTGGCTGTATCAGAACAACTGGACACAGGGCACCAGCTCGACGACGTTTTCACCCGATACGGCCATGACCTGTGACCAGTATATGCTGTTTTTGGGGCGTGCGCTGGGGTATAGCGACAATCAGACCGCCGGGGGACAGACCTTTTTGACCGCAGCCGCCTACCAAGCCGGACGCGGGCAGACCATCACACGCGGTCAGGCGGTGTCGTTGACCGTCGATGCCCTGTTTGCCACGCGCGCGGACGGCAAACAGCTTGCGCAGGCGCTTGCCGAACAGGGCGCACTGGATGCCGAACTGTTAGCGCAGGCAGCCGCCGAACGACCGGTGATTCCGACGGTTGACCCGGTGGCCTTGCAGGATTCGACTTGGCAGGTGGTCAACGCGGGCGGCGGACAGTATCAAATCGTGCGGCGGCAAAATGGGCGCGAGCGGGCGGCATCGGAAATCACCGTGACGCACGCTATTACCGAAACCGGGGCAGATGGTATTTTCGGATATACCGAACAGGCGATTTATTATTTTGACCCCCAGACCTTGCAGCATGTGATGATAGGAGAAATGCCCGCATTTTTCTCCAATACCGCACAGGCTTCGATTGATGCGCTGGGCAGCGTCAACGGCACGACCCTGTTCTATTTTTGTGAAGCCGGGCAGGATTATCGGTTTTATACTTGGTCGCCTGCACAGGGCTGGCAGAAAGTGCTCGATTACACCGGACGCCTGACCGATATTAACAGCCTTTCGACCGTTGAGGGCAAATATTTTTCGGGTGCATTTGGTATTTTATCGCTGGGTGCAGCGGGTAACGTGGAGGTGCTCACGCGCACGCCCTGCTATACCATGACGCTTTTGGGCGGGATTCTGTATTTTATCCCCAATGACCCAGCCGAACAAGCCAACGGATACAGCAACGGCGGGCGGCAAGTGCGTATGCTGGCGATGGGGCAGGAAAGCGTCGTTTTGACGCTGCCCAATACCAGCGCATATCCAATTTGCTTGGAAACCGTGACCGGCGCGACAGCGGAAGGCGTGATTACTGCGCGCGGCACTTGGCACGACCGGGCGCAAGGGCAATGGCATGTGATGTTTTCGGGCAAGGGCAGCGATGTCAAGGTGGTCGATGCGGATAACCAGCACAATGTACCCAATGATTTAGATGGACTGTATTCGGCGGCACAGCATATGCAGTGGTGGGCGGATACGCTGGGCTTATCGGTCGGCCGTACAACATAAATTTTTCTTATCCATTGATAAGATAGGCCAAGGTCGGTTCGAGATGGTTTTTTGTGGGAAATTGCACTGGGTAACTGCGGTGTGATTGTGGTATAATAAGGATAACAGGAGTTAGACAATAAACGACGGATGGCTGCCAAAGAGCAGACCGAACATGCAAGGAGGATATGATAAGAATGAGACAAGAAATCATGCAAGCGTTTCGGGACGACTTGAAGAAGTTTGACGAGGCCACCCGCCTGTATTACACCGGAGAGATGGAGCGCAAGGAATACAAGGGCATTTCCGGTGGATTTGGCAGCTATTCCGAGCGCGACGGACAGCGCGGTATGCTGCGTTTGCGCATGACCGCCGGACGTATGACCAAGGATAAACTATCCTTTGTGGTCGATACGGCAAAGGCCTATGGCATTGACACCATGAAGCTGACCACCTGCGAAACCATTCAGCTTCACCACCTGACCGGCCGCCAGATTTTGGCGATTTCGACGGCTGCCCTTGACCACGGTATCTTTTGCCGCGGCGGTGGCGGTGACCATCCCCGTAATGTTATGGCGCCGCCGTTGTCCGGCGTGCAGCCCGGTGAAACATTCGACGTGATTCCCTATGCCGAAGCGGTGGGCGATTATCTGCTGTCCATTCTATATGACATTAAAATGCCGCGTAAGCTCAAAGTGGGCTTTGCCAATCATCCGAACAATCTGGCACATGCCACCATTCGAGATTTGGGATTTGTTGCGCGTGAGGACGGCACGTTTGACGTGTACAGTGCGGGTGGCATGGGGCCAAACCCGCGCATGGGGCTGAAGATGGCAGAGGGCGTGCCCGGTTCCGAACTGCTGTATTATACCCGCGCAATGGTTGACACCTTCCTTGCGCATGGCAACTACGAAATGCGTGCCAAAGCGCGCACGCGCTACATGCAGCAGGCGCTGGGTGAGGACGGTTACCGGCAGGCATTTGCCGAAAAGCTGGCGGCAGTCAAGGCGGCAGGCGGTTTGGATTTGAGCGTGACCGCACAGCCTGTGACCAAGACCGGCAGCGGTGAGATAAGCGGCAAGCGCATTTTGCCGCAAAAGCAGCCCGGCTTGTATGCGGTGTCTTATCACCCGCTGGGCGGAATGCCGGCACGCCAGACATTGACCGATTTGCGCGACACCATTTTGGATATGGATGCGGTAGAAGTGCGTCTGGGCGCAGATGGTACCATGTATATTATCAACTGCAATGCCGACGAAGCAAAGCGCGTGGAGAAAGTGACCGCTGACGGGGCGCAGACGCTGTTTGAACACTCGGTATCGTGCATTGGTGCAGCGATTTGTCAGCAGGGCGCACGCGATTCCCAAAGCCTGTATCATGCCTGTGTCAAGGCGGTGCGCAATGCCGGGATTCCGGACGGTGCGCTGCCGCAGATTCACATTTCGGGCTGTCCCTCGTCGTGCGGCACCCATCAGGTAGGTGCACTGGGATTCCATGGCGGTGTGAAGATTGTGGATAAAAAGCCGCTTCCCGCCTTTACCCTGCATGTCGGCGGAAGTGCGGTGCTGGGTCAGGAGCGATTCGGCGAGAACTGGGGCCCGATGCTGGAAGAACGGATTCCGGATTTTCTGGTCGAAGTGGGCAAGACCGTTGCCGCGAGCGGGCAGAGCTTTGAACAGTGGCTGCCCGACCACATGGAGGACTTGCGCAAGCTGGCGCAGCCGTATCTGGACTGAGAATAGACAAAAAAACCGCGCGAACGCGCGGTTTTTTATTTTGGATATTTCGACCAAAGAAGTTTATGGTATTTGTGCATCTTTTCCAAGTCACAAGGCGGCCGGATAAAAAGGTCAAAACTTCCCTAGAAATATCAATTTTTTTCCATTGTCCGACCGCGGGTTTGGTGGTATGCTGATGTCAATAAATGAAACAAACCTCTCAGCCGCGGGAAAGTAGTCGGTTGCTTCCATCTCTTTCCCGCGGCCTCCTCTTTTCAGGCGGTCTTTTGGGCCGCCTGTTAGAGCGTGAAAAAAGTACAAAACGGATAAAAGAAAGAAATGATTACAATGAGTAAAGTAACGATTGCAACGGCACCTTGCTCTTGGGGCGTGTGGTATGCAGACGGCACGCCGTCCGGTACACCGTGGAACGTTTTTTTAGACCAAGCCGCGGCAGCGGGCTATCAGGCGCTTGAACTGGGGCCGGACGGATACTTGCCGACCGAAGAATCTGTCTTGCGCGCCGAGCTGAATCAGCGCGGATTGAAAGTATGTTCGGGTACTTGCTGCTATCAGTTTGACCGCTATGATTCGTTTGAAGCGTTCCGCGCACCGGTCGAAGCGCTGTGCAAGCGTTTGAACGCATTTGGCGCAAAATATCTGGTGGCGATGGATGAATCGGACGTCGGTGCATACAGTGAGAAAAAAGCCGGATTTGCTCCGGCTGTCTGGGACGCATTTTTGCAGAAAATTGGCCGTATGGCACAGTTTACGCGCGACGAATACGGCATCGAGGTGGTATACCATCCGCATATCAAGTCGATGATTGAAACCGAAGCCGAGATTGAACGCCTGATGGACGAAACCGGCGTGCGGCTGTGCTTTGATACCGGTCATCACGCCTATGTCAACGGCAGCGGGCAGCGGGGCGATACCTCAGCGTTGGAGTTTATGAAAAAACATGCCGATAAGATTGCCTATCTGCATTTTAAGAATGTAGATTTTGACGTGTTCCAGCGCGTGCAGGCAGAGGGCTTGGATTCGGATACCGCTTTTGATTTGGATGTTATGTGCGACTTGCGCGATGGTATCATTAACTTTGAAGCGCTGCGCGACACGATTGCGCAGATTGGGTTCGAGGGCATCGGGGTCATTGAGCAGGATGTGCCCCGCGCCACGACCAGTCAGGCGTTTGCGGCAGCCAAGCGCAACTTAGAATATTTGCGCGAGATTCATCTGATTGACTAAACGGGAGGAACAGCAAAATGCAGGTCATTGTTTGCAAGGATTACGAAGAGATGAGCCGCAAGGCGGCAGAGTTGGCGGCACAGGCGGTCAAAGCGCGTCCGGATGGACTGATTAGTTTTCCGGGCGGTGACACACCGCTGGGCATGGTGCGTGAATTTGTCGATATGGTCAACCGAGGGCAAGTGGATATTTCGCGCACACTATGTTTCGCTGGATGAATGGGTTGGATTGTCCAACACCGACGAAGGTTCTTGCGGGTTGTTTAATCAGGAAAACTTGCTTTCCAAGCTGAACACGCCGTTTGCCGGGGTACATATCATTGACGGCGCAGCCGTCGACATGGAAGCCGAACGGAAAGCGCTTGACCAGTATATTGCCACATTTGGGCCGCTGGACGTGTCGGTTTTGGGAATTGGCATGAACGGGCACCTTGGATTCAATGAAAACGGCGTAGATTTTGACTTGGATGCGCATATTATACCGCTCAGCGATACGACGCTTGGCGTGATGAGCAAATACTTTGGCGATAAGTTCCACCCGACACAGGGGATTTCGCAGGGAATCCGGCAGATTATGGCGGCAAAGACCGTGGTGTTGATTGCCAACGGCGCACACAAAGCCGAGATTTTGCGAAAAGCGGTGCGCGGGCCGGTGACCAACGAAGTTCCGGCAAGCGTGCTGCAAACCCATCCAAACTGTTATGTCGTTGCAGACCAAGCGGCGGCTGCGCAATTATGAGTGCGCTGCATGATGCGCTGAGCCGCGTGCAGGGCAAGCGCATGACGGTTGGATTTGACGGCTTTGTGGATACGATTGCGCGGCCAGTGTGCCGCACGGCGACAGCCGACACGCCTGCCACATATTTTGACACGATTGCGGCATTTGGGCAATATCTGGTCGAACATGGCGGTAAAAGCTGTTCGGTAGAGTTGGCGGTAGAGCGGCGGCAGTTGGGTGGCAATCTGCCCAACCTGAGCCGGGCGGCGGGCACGCTTGGATTGGATGTGACGTGCATCGGCATGTTGGGTACACCGGCGGTCGATGCAGCCTTTGAGGACATGCCGTGCCGGTTGTGCAGTTTTGCACCGGCGGGTCAGGCGACCGCGCTGGAGTTTCAGGACGGAAAGGTATTCTTGGCGGCAGCGCCCACCTTGCCGGGCGACCCGTGGCAGCAGGTGTGCGCACAGGTGCCGCAAGCCGCCGCACAGTTTGCCGAAGCCGATTTGATTGCGCTGGTCAATTGGAGTGAACTTCCCTTTGCACAGGCGCTGTGGCAGGCTGTATTCACGCAGGCGGTGCAACCGTATCGGGCGGATTTTGAACGGTATGCGTTTTTTGACCTGTGCGACTGCACGCGGCACAGCGCACAGGAATTGCAAGCCGTGCTGACCCTGCTCGGACAGTTTGCGGGCAAACGCACAGTGGTATTGAGTTTGAACGAGAACGAAGCGTTAGACTGTGGCGGTAAATTGCTCGGTGGTGCAGCCGAACTGCATGAAATTGCAGCAGGACTGCGAGAACGGTATGGATTGCAGCAAGTGCTGATTCATACCGTACATCAAACATTGCTGCAAACAGAGCGCGGCTTGACCTGCCAGCCCACCCAGTTTGTCGAGCAGCCCAAGATTTCGACCGGTGCGGGCGACCACTTTAACGGCGCGAGCTGTTTTGCGCTGCTGGCAGGGTTTGAGGATGCCGAGCGCGTGCGGTTTGCCAATGCGTTTGCGGCGCAGTATGTCGGCACAGGGCATACGCCCGATTTAGAACACACGCTGCAAGCGATGGGCGTATAACGCATGAAAACAAAAAAGTTCTGCCAATATTGGCAGAACTTTTTTGTTTAGCGCAATTCGCCGCCCAGTTGCGGTTGAACCGACAGGGTCAGAATATTTTCGAGTAGTTGCAGACTCCAGATGGTTTCATCTGTCGTCCAGCGCCATGTACGGGTGCCGCTTTCTTCACTTGGCTCGGTGATGGTGGGGTCAGCACCGATGTGTTCGGTGAGCGCGTCTATCCAAGAGGAAACCGTGTCATCGGATACCGGTGTCGAACCGTCTGTAATCCAAAGCGAAAGCGAATCCACGGTATGGGCTTCATCATCTGCACAGATGGTGTACATTTGAAGTTTTGTGTCATGCACGGTGGGTTGATAGATGCGGCCGATAAAGAAAGAACCGTCGGCGGAAAAGTTTTCCTGACCCTCGCCCAAGCGCTGGGTAACATCGGCATCGGACTTGCCCAGTAACTGACTTAAATCAGAAAAAGATAGCGAATCAGAATCAGCAGCGGTTGTTTGGGTTGCATTGTCAAGGGTATCTGATGTCGTTGCAGAAGTTTTGTTTGTGCAGGCGGTCAGTAGACACAGCGCCAGCGTGCAGGCGAGAATACGAGATAACAGTTTTTTCATAAGATATACCTTCTTTCTTAATAGGATAACCGTGAGCGGTTTCTTATCTTAAAAACGAAAGAAGCATACAAAATGTTCCCATACATTTTGGAATTTAAGCGCAGGGAAAGAAAATAAAAAAGACGCCGTTTGGCGTCTTTTTTTGTGGTGGAAGTTACAGGGCTCGAACCTGTGACCCTCTGCTTGTAAGGCAGATGCTCTCCCAGCTGAGCTAAACTTCCAT
>NZ_CALWJM010000036.1 GCF_944381005.1 uncultured Butyricicoccus sp.
AACAAGTTTTTTCCGTTTTTTCAAATTTTATTCAAAAAACTTTTTTAAACCCATCGACTGAAAACCAATCTGGCCGCCATCCTTGCGGATAGCTTATATAGGATAGCATCTGAGCCGCAAACTGTCAACGACTTTTTTCGACAACATCAGTTGATATGATAAAAAAACAGCCTGCAAAAGCAGACTGTTTTTATTTCTTTAATCATTTTGCTGTGCAAACACAGTTTTATCCAATGCTTTATTCTGATGTGCCACAATAGTCGTACAAACCGCATCACCTGTGATATTAACCGCTGTACGCGACATATCCAAAATACGGTCGATACCCATAATAAATCCAATACCTTCAATCGGCAAACCTACCGATGTAAGCACCATTGACAGGGTAACCAAGCCGACCGACGGTACACCAGCCGTACCAATTGAAGCCAGTGTCGCGGTTGCGATAACCGTAATATAATCCATCGGGGTCAAGGCAATTCCGTAAGCCTGTGCGATAAACACGACCGCAACACCCTGCATAATAGAAGTGCCATCCATGTTTATCGTCGCACCCAGCGGAATCGTAAACGATGAAATGCGGCGGGATACCCCCATTTTGCGCTCCAATGTATCAATAGAAAGCGGAATGGTTGCATTTGATGTTGCCGTAGAAAAAGCAAATCCCATAACAGGCAAGAATTTTTTAATAAACCGAATGGGATTCAATCCGGTAAACACTTTGAGCAATATCTGATAGACACCCAGACATTGTACCACCAACGCAAGCATAACAGCCAACATATATTTAATGAGCGGCTGGAACGCATCAAAGCCCATACCTGAAAAAGTGCGTGCAATCAGGCAGAAAACACCAATCGGCGCCAACGACATAACCATCATGGTCATTTCCATCATAATGTCGTTACCCTGCTGGAATAAATTATGTATGGTCTGTGTTCTATCTCCCAGCTTCGCCAAGATAATGCCGACAATGATTGCAAACACAATAATCTGAAGCATATTGCCCGTTGCCAGCGATTCCAGCGGATTTTTCGGTATGATATCCAGCAAAGTATCCACCATAGAAGTTTGTTGAGAAGCTGAAATACCGGTTTCTGTCGTTTCCAGTGTATTTAAATCCATTCCCATACCGGGATTGATGATTTTTGCAACCGTCAACGCAACAGCGACCGCCAGTGCAGTCGTTACAATATAAAAACCGACCGTACGCACGCCAACTTTGCCCAATGTTTTGGTATCACCAATCGCAGAAGCACCGCAAATCAAGGAACACAGCACCAGCGGTACAACCAGCATTTGCATCAGACGTAAAAAACCTTGTCCAACAACATAAAAAACGCCGTCAATCAATACGGTATCAAAAAAGTAATTGTGCGGTGCAAAATAATGGAGCACAACACCTAAAATTGCGCCCAACAGCAGCGCAATAAAAATGCGTGTTGTCAGGCCAATGGGCTTTTTCTCCTTCTTCTCCATTACTTTACCCCCTCCTTGTTAAAGTAATCAGACAATGCCTGCTTCCATTCGGGCATTTCATATAATCCGGTCATGCGCATCATCATATTATCTAACAGTGTAAAGCGTGGCCGCATATCACTTTGTGCCGCCGTTTCAACGACTAAATTTTCATCATACCCCTTATGCCGCAAAATCTCTCGTGCAAATTCTGCACGGGTGCAAGCCCCCGTACAGGACGCATGATACACGCCGTACTCTCTTGACTCAATCAATTTATGGATAAACCCAGCCAAAACATCAGCACTGGTGGGCGAAGAAATGGTATTCTCTGGTACCGAAATTGTTTGCCCTTGTTCTCCTGCTTTGAGTACCGAATGTAAAAAGTCATTTGCGCCTGCACCGTAAATCCAAGAAGAACGCACAATGACGTGTTTATCGGTCAGTTCACGCACCAAACGCTCTCCTGCATATTTACTTTTTCCATAAATCGTAACCGGATGCGGTTCCAGAAATTCATGCAGCGGCTTGCTGCCACCCCCACCGAACACGTCATCTGTTGAAATCTGTATCAACTTTGCATCCAATCGCCGTGCGGCAATCGCCAGATTACGCGCCCCTAACGCATTGGCTTTGTATGCTTCTTCCGGGCAAGCCTCACATTTTTGAACATCGGTCAGACCCGCACAGTTGATAATTACATCCGGATGGTTGACATCTGCAAACTGATTGACCGCTTGGCTATCCCCAATGGGTACATCCAAATCACTTGGCAAAATCCGATATTGAATATTAGTCAACAACCGGCACAGGGCTGCGCCCAAACGTCCGCTAGACCCTGTAATCCAAATGCGTGTATAACTCATACATCATTCCCCCTTAAAATGAAAACCGTTTCTTAATAATTATACATATCTTTGCAAATATTTTCAATATTTCTTTTTCATCCCTCATGCCGCAGGTCTTTTGTATAACATACAATAAAATTATTTCTATTGTATTTCATATTAATCAGCGTGATTTCAGCCGGAATTGGTGTTCCGTCTAATTTACAGTGCATCCACGGAAAAACGACCTTTCCCTTTTTAATCGCCTCATTCATTTTTTCAAAGGCTGCAATCGTTGACAGTTTACCATCTGGCTGATATTTGGGCGATAACTCAAAAAAACGTTCCAGATATTCGCCCTCATCCCGCAGATCAAACAGTTCGACCGCCGCTGTATTACAAGCAATATGTTCCCGCTGTTCATTCCATAAGTTCACGCAGATGGGAGCCGTATTCAATACACGGCGCAACAAATCATTGTCAGATAGCAAGCTATCTCTATGGTTTTCCGTGCGGTTTGGCAGGGTACATCCTTGAAAACGGCATGGGTTTTCAATCATTTCTCTCGTAAAATCATCGAAATTCATGGGTTTTGCCGTATAGTACCCTTGACAGGTATCTGCATACAAGTGGTTGACCGCCCGCAATTCATCTTCATCTTCTATTCCTTCGGCGCACACCCGCAACCCTGCATTATGACATAGTGCAATCACGGCTTTGACAAAATTATATTTATACGAATCATTGTGGATATCGGTAATAAAAGACCGGTCGATTTTTACAATATCGCTTGGCAGCTGCTGCAAACGCCCCAACGAAGAATAACCCGTTCCAAAATCGTCGATTGCAAACTGAACGCCCTGTTTACGCAAATAATTCAGCCACTTGCTCAATCTTCCCTCATCTATAAAGTAACTTTCGGTCAATTCCAAAACCAAATGATGCGCGTCCAATCCAGCCGATTTCAGCGTATCCATGACAAATCGGTCAAAACTCTCTCCTAGCGATTGATGCAACGACACATTGACATTGATTTTGAAGTCAGGCTCTTTTTCTGTCCATTGTTTACAGGCTGCAACGGCAGCGCGTAATGTCCACATTCCCACTTCGGTCATAAGCCCTTCTTTTTCCAACAATGGGATAAACTCTGATGGCCGAATGTTGCCATACATCGCACTTTCATACCGCAAAAGCGCTTCTGCTCCGACCAGTTTGAGCGAATCCACCGCACAAATAGGCTGATATACCAAAGAAAAACCATGACAGCCGCGCAAAATATTGCTTGCCATTTCCTGCACCAAATGTTGTTCTCGCAGCTTGTCCGCTAACATTTCATGCCGGAAAATCTCGACCCTGTTCTTTCCACTTTCCTTTGCCAAACGCATTGCAACAACAGCATTGCGCAGCCAGTCGCTCCAATCATAGATACTGCTATCCAGCATTGCAATTCCAGCCGAAATGCTAAACTGGTATCCGACCCCGTCCAACTTATGTGGCTGACGGGTGTATTCCTGCAAGCGGAAAAATAATTTTCGCATGTCTTCCATCGTTGCTTGCGGATATAAAATTAGAAATTGGTCGCCATTAAAACGATAGAGCGTGGCAAGTTCCGGCAATTGTGCCTGCATATCCTGCAACGTTGTACGCATCACCATATCACCGAATGTATGGGAGTGTAACGTATTGATACGGGTAAAATCATCCATATCAAACAACAAAATTCCTCCGCGCGGACGTGGTTTTTGTGCGAGTAAGCGTTCTGCCGCCTGACTGCACTGTTCATAAAAACGCAGCCCTGTTACACGGTCTACTGTGCCCTGTTGCTCCAGATTTTCCAATACACCAACAAGGTAAAGTGGCTTGCCCGTTTTATCATCTGAATAAATACGCCCACGCGCACGAATCCAAAAATACCGTCCAGATAAAGTGTGCATTTGATATTCGTCATCAAATGTTCTTTTATTCTGCCGAAAAATTTGTTCTCTCGACCGCGCCACACGGGCGCGGTCACTTGGATGAATGTGTTCCATCCACGTTTTATATCCAGACTCTAATATTGTTTCGGAAAACTCAAATTCTACCTGTGTGTTATGTGAAACATATAAGCGGTCTGCTGCAATATCCATTGCATATAAATAGCCGGTCATGCTGTCCGCAACTGCTTCTAAAAAAAACTTCAATTCCGGCACGAAATCTTGTATTGTAAAATCCATCGTTCCCCCGGCTTTCTGTGGAATATTTTGCTCGATTCTCTGTGTTTATCCGGTATTCTATTGCTTATTTTCTCACGTTTTTGCACATTTTGTCAAGCAAACGACAAAATGTGCAAAAAAGGGCACATATCTTTTGATTCCTACGTTTTGTATCATTATTAACGCATAAAATGCACGGCATTTGCCGTGCATTTTATTTTTATATTTGTATCTCCACTTGCTGAAGGGTATCATTATATGCAATATCCGTAATCAACCACGGGCTAAAATCGCGCAATTTAATATAATTGGCTCCACCAATGACATAGACATCAAGCGTTTTCGGCACTCCATCAACCAAAATAGGCTGTGTACCTGCATAGGCCTGCATTGCTGCAACATCTGCTTGGCCCTGTCCTTCTACCCCTGTGGGCTGGTACACCTGTCCACACTGTATGGAAACCGTATTAGTCTGTGTATCATAAGACACCCCAAAAGTATGTGCCGTATCATTCATCACCGCTGCCATATCGCGTAAATTGACATAATTTGCGCCGTCGATTTGATATGCACCAATCTGCTTGACCGTTCCATTCAACATAAACGTACAATCACTCGGCACGGCGGTTTTGGGTGGATTGGATAACCCCGGTAAGGCAGATAAATAAGAAAATGTATAACCCTGCTGTTCCCATTGGGTCAAAAGTTCATCCAAAATCGCCGCATTGGTTGCCGAAACCGTATGTAATAGTACAATTGCTCCCGGATGCACCCGACTGTTGAGTGTTTTTAGTGCCGATTCCCGCGAAGGCTGCTTACTGGTATCCCAATCCGCATACGCGACACTCCAAAGAATGGTATGGTATCCCATTGCCTGCGCCCACTTTAAATTTTCATAGGTATAGGAACCCTCTGGCGGACGGTAAAACGGTGCAATTTGTTGTCCTGTTAGATTTTTATATTTCTGAGAAAGTGTACGAAGTTCCTGTTCAAAACGTGTTTTGGATACCTTGGTCATGTTAGGGTGTTTGTTTGAGTGGTTCCCCAAAATATGACCTTCTTCTGCCATGCGCTTGGATAACTCTGGGGCTGTATCCAAGTAATCTCCTACCATAAAAAATGCCGCTGGCGCATGATGTTTTTTGAGCACATCCAAAATTTTTGCTGTGTATCCATTCTCATAACCACAATCAAAGGTTAAATATAGATTTTTCTGGGTGGTATCCCCCATAAAGTACGCCCCATACTGCGCCAAGGTTTGCACGCTGTCCTCTCCCTGTGGCGGCTGATTGGCTCCCTTTCCATACCATAACCCCCAATCGGTTGCCCCTACCGAAGCACTCAAAAGTGCGCCCGCACACAATGCACAAACCACTCGTTTGATTCGACCTGTCATCTCTCTTTCCCCTTTCCCGCAAGCGGTATCGTTAAACTCAGTATATCAAACCTTTAAAGCACTCTCAAGGTCAATTTGGCGTATCTATTTACCCGTTTTATTTCTGTTGCTTCGCACATCCATCCTTATCCGTATCTCAACAAAAAACGGCTCTTTCCAAATAGAAAAGAGCCGTTTTTTACTACTTTTTGCGAGATAGTTCACCGATTAAGACGAATGAAAACGACGGCGCAATTTGCTCCAAAACGTTTCCTTTGCTTCCTGTACGGGCGCTACTTCTTCCACTTCCTGTGCATGTGCTAATAAAAGCTGCTGACTATCTACCGGAATTTCATGGACTGGGCGCCGAATGTAGCTTCCATCTGTCTGCAATGCGCGCGCTTTGACATTGTCTGCCCAACAGGTATCCATAATATAGTGGATTTTTTCGCGTACTGCCGTATCATAAATCGGACAGGCTACTTCCACACGTTTTTCGGTGTTTCGCGTCATAAAGTCGGCCGATGCAATAAACATGCGCTCATCCAATCCCTGCCCAAAACAATATACACGCGAATGTTCCAAAAAGCGCCCGACAATGGAAATGACTTCAATATTCTCGGTTTTATCGGGTACGCCCGGCAAGATACAGCAAATACCACGCACAATCATGCGCACGCGCACCCCTGCGCAGGAAGCTTGCTTGAGTTTTTCAATCAGGTCAATATCTGTAATTGCATTGAGTTTTAGCATAATGCGCCCTTGACCGCGCTTCGCAATCTCCCGGTCAATCTGGCGAATCAATTCGGGTTTGAGTGAAGTTGGCGCAGCAAGTAAATGTTCATAGGTTTCGGTAATATTTCCCATCGCCAGATTTTGAAAAAATCGATTGGCATCGCGTCCAATACCTGGATTTGCGGTAATCAACGATAAATCAGTATATTGCAATGCAGTTTTTTCATTGTAATTTCCGGTGCCGACCTGGGTAATATACTCTACATTTTCTTGACTGCGCCGGGTAATCAGACACAGTTTAGAGTGAACCTTGTAATTTTCGACCCCATAAATAACCGTGCATCCCGCATCTTCCAACCGCTCCGACCAGTCAATATTGTTCTGTTCATCAAACCGTGCCCGCAGTTCAATAAACACGGTCACATCTTTTCCATTGTCTGCCGCCGCGCATAGATACTCGACCAATTTTGCTTTGCGCGCCAGTCGATAAATGGTAATTTTAATGGAAATGACATCAGGGTCGTTTGCCGATTCCCGAATCAAGTGCAAAAATGCGTCCATTCCTTCAAATGGATAAGACAACAAAATATCGTGCGCCTGCACTTGCGGTATCATTGGTTTATCTAGTCGCACACCATGCGGAATACCCGGTGTAAAGGCAGGGTCGGTCAAGGCTTGCCGTTTGGTGTCGTTTAGACGCGCTGGCAGGGCAAACGCATACCCCATTTTTAACGGCGCATCTGTTACATACACCTGTTCCGAGCTGACCGGAAGATGTTCTTCCAAATATGCCAAAAATGCCTGACTGATTTGGTTAGACAACTCTAGGCGCACGGGCGCAAGCCGTTGCCGCTGCCGCAACAGCTTTTTCATTTTTCCACGAAAATCATCATCCGAATCGAAATCAAATGCTTCATCGTCCGCATTGATATCGGCATTTCTCGTGACGCAAAATACAACTTTTTCCAAAATGGTATCATAATGGAATATTTGACCGACATGCTCTAAAATCACATCGGCCGTCAAAATATAACGAGTTTCGCTGCCCGGCAAAAAAATAACTTCCGGCAGAGCTGCTGGTACTGGAATAACCGCAAACACACTGCGATTTTTGTATTTCAACCATGCGCCGATATGCAAGGTTTTATTTTGTAAGTGCGGAAAGGGATGATGGGGGTCAACAATCTGCGGCGACAAAATAGGCGCAATCGACGTTTTAAAATATTGTTTTACGAATTTAATTTCATTCTGTTCCAATTCGGCATAATTCAGACGGCAAATGCCATGCACTCTCAACTGCCGCTCTACCTCACAGTAGATTTCCTGACGACGCGCATAGAGCACGCGAACGGCTTCATAAATGTGCGTCAATTGTTCGGCTGGTGTCCAGCCACTTTTTTTATCGACAGAATGTTCTTTTAAATGGGATAAATCAAACAAGCTACCCACGCGAATCATAAAAAATTCGTCCAGATTGCTTGTAAAAATTGCAATAAACTTGAGCCTTTCCAAAAGTGGCACGGTTTCATCGGTCGCTTCCAATAAAACGCGCTCATTAAAGCGCAGCCAAGACAGCTCACGGTTTTGTGTAAATCGGATATCTGGCATTGCGGTTCCCCCGCCTCCTTCTTTCTATCTACGGAGGCGAATCCGAACGCCCTCCGTTTGGGTCAAAAATAAGTTCTATGACAACTCATGCGTTTGAGCTGACTGACCACTGTGCTGCATACTTCATTATGTGCTTTCAAGTACGCCATACGCTGGCGATAATCCTCACTGCGCTTTTTCTGCTGCTCCCGCCAAATTGGACAGGTCTTGTGACAGCCTTCTTCATACATCAGACAGGTGTTTTTGCAAGGAATCATGGCACATGCCCCTTTCTGAAATTGCTGCTTCTGTTAAATTGTAGGCAATCCGTGCACAGGGTTGTCTTAAAAAACTTATTCCTGTTTTATCATAGTCCGAAGCACGCAAAAATACAATCGTTCCTTGACAAAGCCTTTGTAAAATTTTGAGGTATTTTGTTCTTTTCACAAGCAATTGATACTAAATTTTCCCATCCTCCATTTTCCACGGAATCTGTCCGTCTGTCACGCACACTTTTCTATTTTGTGCGCGAAATCGAATATTTTTGGCGAAATATCCGGTTTTCAAAGGTAAAAAAGTATGATATAATGATTTTCACTGGAATTTCAAAGGGAGTTGAATGAAAGAGTATGAAGAACCTCGCAAAGCGCTGGAACGACATTAGTCTAGTTAAGCGCATCATATGCGGCCTGATTGTTGGCATCCTGCTAGGCCTTACCGTCCCTCAGGCGTCCGCACTGTCTATTTTAGGTGACCTTTTTGTTGGCGCACTCAAAGCTGTCGCCCCATTGCTTGTATTATTCCTTGTCATGGCAGCGCTATCCAAGCATCAGGAAGGCAAACAAACCAATATGAAACATATTATTGGTTTATATCTCTTGGGAACCTTTCTGGCCGGTTTTATTGCCGTCATTGCCAGCTTTTTGTTCCCGCTGACACTTACTCTGGCAGAATCAACCTCTGACATTACACCGCCGGGCGGAATTGGTGAAGTTCTTCATACACTGATGATGAACCTAGTCGCCAATCCCATCGACGCACTGGCCAATGCCAACTATATTGGTATTCTTGCATGGGCGGTTCTGCTTGGTATCGCACTGCGCAAGGCACCAAATGGCGTGAAAACTGCAATTGACGCTGTTGCCGAGGCATTTTCCCAGATTGTCCGCTGGATTATCAGTTGTGCCCCCTTCGGCGTTATGGGTCTAGTCTTTACCACCATCTCAAAACAGGGCATTGACTCGTTGCTTAGCTATGGTAAACTTATCTGCTTGTTGGTTGGCACAATGGCGTTTGTCGCTTTTGTGGTCAATCCCATTATCGTTTTCATTGGTATCCGCAAAAACCCTTATCCGCTTGTACTGAAATGCCTGAAAGACAGTGGTATTACCGCTTTCTTCACCCGTTCTTCGGCAGCAAATATCCCAGTGAACATGCGTCTCTGCGCCGAACTTGGCCTGAACAAAGACACCTATGCGGTATCCATCCCCCTAGGCTCTACCATCAACATGGGTGGCGCTGCGGTCACGATTTCTATTTTGGCATTGGCTGCCGCTCATACACTGGGGATTCAGGTCGATTTTGCTTCCGCAGTCGTGCTCAGTCTGCTTTCTGCTGTTTCTGCCTGCGGTGCATCGGGCGTTGCCGGTGGCTCTCTGTTGCTTGTTCCGCTGGCATGTAGCTTATTCGGTATCCCCAACGACATCGCCATGCAGGTTGTCGGCGTTGGCTTTATCGTTGGCGTAATTCAAGATTCTTGCGAAACCGCTATCAATTCTTCTACCGATGTGCTCTATACGGCTGTTGCTGAGCTATCTCAGCGCAGAAAACAATCGTATGGAAAAATGCAAGAATCTCTGTAAACCTACTGCTTCACTTCATAAACAAAAAGTCCTGCTGTTATGATAACAGCAGGACTTTTTTCTTGTGTCAATCGGCTTTACTTGGACAATTCACGAACCAGATTGACCATCTCAATCGCGCTGCATGCACAGTCAAATCCTTTATTGCCTGCCTTCGTGCCTGCTCGCTCAATCGCCTGTTCAATCGTATCGGTGGTCAGAACACCAAACAATACCGGAATGCCAGAAGCCAGCGAAACTTGTGCAATTCCCTTGGAAACCTCTGCACAAACATAGTCATAGTGGCTGGTGCTGCCACGAATGACCGCACCCAGACAAATTACAGCGTCGTATTTGCCGCTGTTCGCCATCTTGGACGCAATCAACGGAATTTCAAATGCTCCCGGCACCCATGCAACCGAAATATCATCTTGTAAAACGTCGTGACGGGTCAAACCGTCCAAAGCACCTTCCAATAGCTTTCCGGTGATGAACTCGTTAAATCTTGCGGCTACAATGCCGACTTTTATGCCTTTTGCGGTCAGTTTTCCTTCAAATGTGTTCATTGCTGTGCATCCTTTCCTGTATTATATAAAATCAATAATTTAAAATATGTCCCATGCGTTGCTGTTTGGTCTTGAGATAGAACAGGTCATGCGCGGTTGCCGCTACCTGAATGGGCACACGCTCCACGATTTCCACGCCAAATCCATCTAGCCCATATACTTTTTCCGGATTATTGGTTAAAAGCCGCAATTCCTTTGCGCCAAGGTCTTGCAAAATCTGAGCGCCAATCCAATATTCCCGTAAATCCGGTGCAAATCCCAGCTTTACATTGGCTTCTACTGTATCAAACCCTTTTTGCTGCAATTCATAGGCTTTCAACTTGTTAATCAAGCCAATGCCGCGCCCTTCCTGACGCATGTAAAGCAAAATGCCACGCCCTTCGCGCTCAATCTGCGTTAGAGCTGCCGCCAACTGCTGCCCACAATCACACCGCGCAGAACCAAAAACATCACCAGTCAGACATTCTGAATGGACACGGCACAATAAATTCTTTCCGTCCCCAATCTCTCCTTTGACCAATGCTACATGATGTTCTCCGGTCAAGTCGTTAATATATCCATATATCTGAAAGGTTCCGAACTTTGTCGGCATATCTGCACACGCTTCCCGCACGACATGCTTGTCATGCCGCCGACAATAGTCCTGCAAGTCCCGAATGGTAATAAAGGTGATTCCCCATGTTTGCGCCAGCTTACGCAGTTCTTCGCCGCGCATCATCGTGCCATCTTCCCGCATAATCTCACAGCACAAGCCACATTCAGGCAAACCTGCCAGCCGCATCAAATCCACGGTTGCTTCGGTATGACCGGGACGGGTGAGCACACCACCACGACGGGCAATCAGCGGAAATACATGCCCCGGCCGCCTGAAATCTTCGGGCTTGCTGTCAATGTCCACGCACATACGGCAGGTATATCCGCGTTCTTCGGCTGAAATACCGGTTGTTGTTTTCACATGGTCAATCGAAACAGTAAACGCGGTCTGATGGTTGTCAGTGTTCACGGCAACCATAGGGTCAAGCCCCAACCGGCGGGCAATTTCTTCACTCATCGGCGTGCAAATTAAACCCTTTGCATAAGTTGCCATGAAATTGACATTTTCTGTCGTTGCAAATCGTGCCGAACAAATCATATCGCCTTCATTTTCTCGCGTCTCGTCGTCGGTCACAAAAATAATTTTTCCCTGTCGCAGGTCTTCCAACGCCTGCTCAATGGTATGAGCCATAAAAAACACTCCTCTTAAAACCCGCAACGGGTTAGAAATTCGGCTGTCACGCCTGTCTGATGCGCTCCAAGCAATTTTTCGACATATTTTCCAATACAATCGGTTTCCAAATTTACCGTTTGCCCTTCTTTTCGGTACATAAGCGTTGTTTCCGCTTGCGTATGCGGAATAATGGACACCGAAAAGTCATGTGCTGTCACATCTGCCACGGTTAAACTAATGCCATCTATGGCAATCGACCCTTTTTCCACAATATAACGCAATAACGCTGGTGGCGGTGCAATGGTGTACCACACCGCATTTCCTTCCGGCCGAATGCGCGTGATGGTTCCGGTTCCGTCAATATGCCCCGATACAATATGACCGCCAAAACGCCCATTGGCCGACATTGCACGCTCTAAATTCACCGGACTTCCCGATTTTAACTGTCCAAGCGCCGAGCGTTTCAGCGTTTCTGGCATCACATCTGCCGTAAAAGACTGGGAGGAAAAGCTAGTTACAGTCAAGCACACGCCGCATACTGCAATACTATCTCCGACTTTCACATCCTCCAGCACTTGTTTTGCTTCAATCGTCAAAACGGCTGTGCGCGCTCCGTGCACAATCCGTTGCACTCGTCCGACTTCCTCTATGATTCCGGTAAACATGAAATAACCTCGCTTTCAAACAGAAAATCGTCTCCAAATGCGGTAATATGTGGCTCAGTCAATCGAAAGGCTTGATTGGGATGGTCTACGCCCAATCCCCCAATGGGGCTTTTTGCCTGCTCACCACCAAATAATTTGGGTGCAATATACGCCTGTACGCGATGAATCACGCCGGCTTGCAATGCCGACCAATTCAATGTTGCCCCTCCTTCAACCAATACACTATCAATGCCACGTTGTCCCAACTGCTGCATCAAAATCTGTAAATCAACATGCCCGTTTTTCGCTGGAATGGTCAACACTTCACAGCCCGCTGCCTGATAAGGTTGTGTGTGCGTTCCCTGCTCCACACAGGTTGCCAGAATGGTCGGTATCTCTTGCGCAGTTTGGACAACACGCGCCGTCAACGGTGTGCGCAGCTTACTATCACAGATAATCCGAATTGGATTGCGTCCACCTTGCAAGCGGCAGGTCAAAAGCGGGTCATCTGTGCAAACCGTGCCGACACCGACCATAATAGCAGCATAGCGGTTGCGGTCACGATGCACTTGCTCTCTTGCAGCTTCACCTGTAATCCATTGCGATGCACCTGTATGGGTTGCAATTTTGCCATCCAGCGTCATAGCATACTTTAAAATTCCATATGGCGTTTTATGTTGAATAAAATGAAAAAATGGGGCGTTTAACTGGTCACACGCTTGCTTTTCAACCCCTTCTATCACAGAAATTCCATGTTCGCGTAAAATTTCTACTCCTTTGCCTGCAACCAATGGATTCGGGTCAGATGAACCAATGACCACTTTGGATATCCCAGCTTGTAAAATTGCATCGGTACAAGGCGGTGTTTTGCCATGGTGACAACAAGGCTCTAACGTGACATAAAGGGTGGCGTGTTCGGGTGACTCCTTGCACTGTGCCAGTGCATTACGTTCGGCATGAAGCCCGCCAAATTTTTCATGCCAGCCTTGCCCAATGACGCGCCCTTCTTTGACAATAACCGCGCCTACCATTGGATTAGGATTGACTTGTCCTGCACCGCGTTGTGCGAGTTGCAGCGCCAATCGCATAAACTGATTATCCTCACAGATTTGCATAAAGCGTACCCCATTTCAAAAAAATTGCCCAGAACATTTGTTCAGGGCAATTTTCCAAAACCATATTTCTTATCACGAAAAATGCCCTGGAATATAAAATTCCAGGGCAAAACAATCACAAAAGAAACGGACATAACATTCCGTATGGTATTCATCTTCTTTCATCCAGACTATACGGTCGGCTTCGGAGTTACACCGAATCATGCCTTTCGGCTCGTGGGCTATACCACCGGTAGGGAATTTCACCCTGCCCTGAAGATGCAATATTGATTTATTGAGGTCAGTATACGCCCCTCTTGCTTCTCTTGTCAAGTATTATTTGATAAATTTAGCATAACAAAATCATTTTTTGTCGATATGTAAAACAGGCACATTGCGCAATAATCGCACAATGTGCCTGTTTTAGTAGTTTCGTTATTCTTTAAACCTCAAAATATATTATATTTTACTCTTGTGTTGTATCATCTTCGCGATACAAGGTAAAATTCTGAACCAGCGATTTAAGCATATCTGCCTGACCAGACAATTCTTCACTTGCGGCAGCCGACTGTTCTGCTGTCGCAGAGTTGGTCTGCACAACGCTGGAAATTTGGTCGATACCCTGTGTAATCTGAGAGATAGAATCTCGCTGTTGCTGTACGGCTTCCGAAACTTTATCCATACTGGAAACCGCTTGTTCGGCCGAAGTCAACACGTTTTCGACCGTCGAAGTGACCTTTTCCATCATCTTTGCACCATCTTGCACGGCAACAACCGATTTTTCAATCAGTTCCTTCGTCGCCTTAGCCGCTTGGTCAGACTTAGAGGCCAGATTGCGCACTTCATCTGCAACAACGGCAAAGCCCTTACCGGCTTCGCCAGCTCGCGCCGCCTCTACCGCTGCATTCAAAGCCAAAATGTTTGTCTGGAATGCAATATCTTCAATCGTAGAAATAATCTTGCTAATTTCCTTTGAAGAATCGGAAATATTATGCATAATATTGTTCAAAGTCAGAATACATTCGTCACTTTCCTGCAACTCAGCTCCAGCTTTATCGACTTCTCTCTTTGTAGACAATGCCATTTCGGCAGTCTTTTGGCTGTATGCAGCGATTTCATTGACCGTTGCAGACAATTCTTGGACTGCACTTGCTTGTTCGGTCGCCCCCTGCGCCAATGCTTGCGACCCCATTGCAACCTGATTGGAGCCAGCTGCTACCTGCTCGGCTGCAACATGAATTTGGGATAAAATTTCACTTAAACCATGTGTAATCTTGTTAATCGCAGGCAGGAGCTGCTGATAATCGCCGATATAATATTGGATGTTTTTCGAACGTACATTAAAGTTGCCTTCTGACATCTTATTGAGCAAATACTGAATATCACCAATCAGACCTTGCAAGGTTCTCATGATATGGGATGTTTCGCGCACCAAATGTCCGGTTTCATCCTTTGTCTTAATTTGTGGAGTCGGGGTGTTTAAATCGCCCTGCGCCAACAGCGAAATGCGGCGTACACACAATTCAATCGGATTACCAATCGAAACCGCCAGACGGATAGAGATAAAAAGACCAATTATAATGGAAACCACAATCAAAGCAATGGTTGCAATGGCTCCACGGTATACCGGCCCCATTAAATCAGATTTTGGAACACTTAATCCCAAGCTCCAACCATCGGTTCCGGAAATTGGTGCATAGGCAAACAGTTTGTCTACTCCATCAATAGCATATTCACCGATACCACTTTCTCCCGCACGCATTTTTTCATGATAGCTTGCCAGCTTTTGCAGAGAAGCATCGCTTTTCGCTTCTTCTTCAATATTTTCGTTGCATACTCGTTCAGCGTTCGGGTCTGCGATTGTGTTGCCATCCTTATCAATAATATATGGCACGCTATTTTTTGTAATATGTACACTGGCCATGATATCATTGAGGAAATTTTCGTCCGGAACGAAATAAACGACTCCAACCACAGTGGTATCGGGAATACCGTCCTGCCAAAGAGGGCCTGCCACAATCACAGTTAACTCATTGGTTACTGCACTTCGAACCGGCGTAGAGACATAACATTCTCCCTGCATTGCATATTGAAAGTAATCTCGGTCTGCATAATTATTGCCATCAAACAGGCTATTACCAGACACATCCAACAAGTTGCCTCGTGTCATGCCATATTCTTCAGCATATACATTAATCAGTTGCTCTTTCTCGGCAACTGTCGTCGCAGGATTACTCAACTGTACCATGGTTCCGGTCGCTTGTGCGACTTCTTCATATGACTTCAATTCTGATTGAATTCGGTCTGCTGTAACCTGCGCAGTGCCTTCCATGGAGGTCTGAACCATGTCAATTGAACTGGTAAAGTTCATAAAAATGCTGACACTACCCAGTACAAACATGCTGATTACAATCGTTGCTACCATACCTAGTAGTATTTTACTTTTTATCGTTTTCATTGGTTTCCTCTTCTTTCGTTGATATATTTATCATACCATAATACGACCGATAAATATAGACATTTTTTGCAAAAAATGAATAATATTTGTATCTTTTCAACCAATTATATCTTTTTTTGCTCTATTTTTCCGAAAACAAATAGAGCCGCTTTTCTATTGCGGCTCCGATTTGTTTTTTACGCAACTCGTAAATCAGCCTTGAGCTGTGTTTCGCTTATCTGTTCATTTCCAATATACACGGTTAATTCATAGCGTCCATCTTGCGGCGCAATCCAGTCAAAATCCACGGTTCCATAACCGTTTTGTAACGTCACGCTCTGCGGAGCATCCAAAACCATATCTCCGTTTAATTCCCACTGTACAGGTACTGTAATCTCTGGTAAATTGGCTGTACTTGTAACATCTGCGCGAATCGTCACAACTTTGCCGGGATAAATGTCAGCCCGTTCCAAGTTCAAGGAAGCATCCAAATTTAATTCTACTGGTGCAACCTGTAATTCTGTCTGTACCGAACGTGTTGTTCCATCCGGCATGGTCAGCGACAATCGAATTTGTGCGGTCGTCGTCTCAAGTGTATCCAATGTATATTCTAATGTAGTTGTTTTTCCATTTGTGACCTGAAAATAACTGTTTCCATATCCGGCAACTGGTTCATCATTTACATACCATTGGGCGTTCGTAATATAGGGTGCTGATACCCCTGTCAACTGCGCAGTCACTTGAAATGGTTCAAACGGTCGTACTTCATTGGGCTGAGCTATAATTGCAAGCGCGGTGGTCTGTCGTGAAGCATCACGCTTTGCAATTTCTGCAAAGCCATAATCCAACAACTGTCGAGAATCTTGAAATCTCTGTGCGTCACTGGTAGATTTCATAACAACTGAAATTACTCTGCGTCCATTGCGCTCGGCTGTTGTTGTAACACAATATCCCGCCTGTGAAATCGTACCGGTTTTGAAACCATCCAAACCTTCATATGGCTCCATTGTATTCAACAAATGGTTGGTATTGTTATACCATTTTCCATTAAAAGAAACACCACTTTTAGAAGTGATTCGCAAGATATCGGGATAATCTTCCAAAAAACGGCGAGTCAACATGGCCTGTGAACGCGGTGTAATATAATTCACCCGTGCGCCATGACAATTATAATACGTTGCACTTAATCCAAGCGTCTTGGCAGTTTGATTCATGCGCTCAACAAATGCACTTTCACTGCCGCTGATATGTTCTGCCATCGCAATACAAGATGCACTCGCTGAAGGAATCATAATCAAGTGCATCAAAGTATCTACGGTGTAGGTCTTTCCTTCTGTCAGCGGAACTGCCATTGGATAGCTGCTATCCCGCGATTTTACGGCAACATTATGGCTAATAGAAATGGGTGTATCCCAAGATAACGTTCCTTTTTCCAATTCTTGATAGACAATATAGGCTGTTAACACCTTTGTCATACTGGCAGGGACGCGCGCAACATCACCGTTATATTCATAGAGACATTCTCCGGTTTGTGCGTCCATGACAAATGCAGAAGCGGCGCGAATATCCAACGCACTGGCAGTCGGAACCAGAAATGTTATGCACATAATACTAACCAAAAGACAGGCAATCCCACGCATCAAATAAGTGATTTTCGGCTTCACCTGATATCCCCTCTTTCTTGTTGACAATTTTACATCCTTACTTTTTTATCATACCGGAAAAAAATATAAAAATCAACAAAAATTGTATAATATGCTCAATTTTATCCCAAATATTTTGTTTTTATTTTGGTCATTTAGCCAAATTCATATATCCGCCCGTGTCCAAGCACGCCCCTTTTCTTTGACCTTACAATTTCATTGCCTTTTTCTTTCTTTATGCGTATAATATCCATATAGTTTTTCATAAACCGTATTTCAAACCATATGTTTCTAATAATCCAACGGTGATATTTTATGATAAATCCTTTTGAAGAACAGGGATATTTACTACCACTTGCTTCACTCAATAATCTGCCTATTGCACCCACTGGCATGACAGCAAAAGATGTTTGTTCTACAAATGCGGTTTTGCATCAAATCGCAGATTATTTGCATCTACCAAAAGATATTTCCGCCACGGATTGGCCCCTTCACTTTGCAAAATCGCTCAAAATGCCCGCTACATCTGCGCAGGCTACCGCAGTTGTCGAACATATTGCGCAAAATCTATGCCAACTTCTTTGGACACTCAAACAAGGTATCAATCATCCATCCATTCAAAACAGATATCCCAACTGGCATTCCGAACACTGGGCCTATTGGGCTTCTATTGACTGTATCCACTTGGCAGGTGGTCTGCTCAATGGTACATTGGGTACGGCTCTGCTTCCTATTTTACAAACCAAACTGCGTGCCTCAGCTCTTCCACAAATACATCTTTCTTTAGTGCGCTATCCGGCCATCATTTCTCTGCTTGGCGCAGCAAAATATGCCAGTTGCTTGTGTGAGCGCGCGCTCATTTTTGATTTTGGGCACAGTTATATCAAACAGGGTTATTTTAGTCAATGCGATGGTAACTTGAAACTGCACACTTTTTGCCCAGTCCCTGCTCTTTATACACAATACGAATACGATACTTCCCAAGCCGAACGACAAGCCGCAAAAAAACTATCTGATTTTATCATTCAAACGATTGTAAATCTCTTTCAAACGGTTACAGCGCAAGGCCTGCCCGTATGCAATACCATTATCATTAGCATTGCGAACTATGTAAATAACGGACTTTTTGCTTCGCGCGCAGGATACGGCAAATTGAATCTTGTCTACATGCCTTACTCGGATTTTTTATCCGATGCACTGTTTGAATCAACCGGTCAGAGATTCAACATTGAATTTCTGCATGATGGTACCGCTGGCGCATATGCTGCACAAAATCATCCGTTACAGCACGAAGCATTTATTGCAATGGGCACTTCTCTTTCGGTAGGATTTCCTTCTTCTCAAATGGATTTTGATTTTCCCTGTGAGATAATAAATGAATAACAAAAAACGACCTTTTCTCTAAAGAATTGGTCGTTTTTTAATGGGGCTCTACCAGTCTCCAAAACTCATGCTCCCAAAGTGCTTGTATGGTTTTGTGCTGCTGGGTATTGAGCTGTTTGGCTCGTGTAATTTTATTCGTCTCGCGCCAGATATCATCCCCAATAATCAAATAATCGGTCTGCCGTACCGTACTCTTCCGAATCTGTCCGCCATGCGCTAAAATATAAGCGGACAATTTTTCTTTATTTCCGCCCGTTAAAACAAAGTTTTTATGCTCAAATAACAAATTCTTTGGTGTCTCGCTAATTTGCCTTGCAAAATCCGGATGCCCAGATACCTGTGCTGGGCGATATTCTCGCGCATCATAAGTAGTCGCCTGACGCGGTTCATTTTCTTCATCATAAACGATATGTATGCGTTGTACTAAGGTTTCTTCTGAAATCGGAATATTGTGTAAGCGATAAAACCGTACATAATCGGACTGTCTGTGCTCAAAAGAAAAACAAGCTTTTATTTGCGTCGGCATTTGAGATACCGCTTGTTCAAATTGTTCTTTGCTTAACTGTTGCATCTCCCCTGCCAAATATCGTTTAAGTGCTGCCAGATAGACCGGATTATAGTTTGTCTGCCGCACGTTCCACTTTGCTGCACGCGCTCCCCAAAAGATAGCTTGCTGCTCTATCTCAACTGCATGATACGCCTGATGAATAGCAGTATCTTGTTGCCTTAATATCGTGCGTAAGCGTTCCATTTCCATGCAATCATTATATTCGGATAAAAAATGTATCAGATGGGGCACAACTTCAGAAAGCTGATGTGGCACAGCAATCAAGTCATTTTTGAGTTCAAAGTAACAATCTTGTGCAGAAAAGTCTGGCTCTATCCCTGCATATTGAAACAACGCTACAAACTGCCGCAAACAATCCGCCAAAACCGAATTGACCAAATGCACACGCGCACACGCTTTCATTCCCAAAGAATTGGTATCTTGCACCGAATCACCCCCGATATCTTAGATAGTTTTATTATATCATGGTGACTTATAAAACAAAAGCAGCCGTTTCCCGTGCGTATCTATGCGATATCTTGTCCCATTGACTGATTTATGATACTATTATCTGGAACGACACATTTTCAGGAAAGAGAGACATTTTATGCACACATTAAAAAAGTTTATCGGTTATTATCGACCGTATTGGGCGGTGTTCTGGTTTGATTTGTTCTGTGCAACCATCATCAGTCTAGTTGACCTTGCTTACCCACAAATTCTCCGCACACTGACCCAGACACTTTTTACAAAATCCAGCACGGTGATTTTAAATGCCTTGCTGCCCATCGCCATCGGGCTTCTTGTCATGTATCTCGTACAAAGCCTTTGCAAATATTACGTTAGCTATCAAGGCCATATGATGGGCGCTCGTATGGAACGCGATATGCGTCAACAACTGTTTGACCATTATGAACGCTTATCTTTTTCCTATTATGACCAAAATAATTCCGGTCAAATGATGAGCAAGCTGGTATCCGACTTATTCGATATTTCTGAATTTGCGCATCACGGGCCAGAGAATCTCTTTATTTCACTGGTAAAGATTATCGGTTCTTTTGCATTTCTTTTCTTTATCAACTGGCAGCTTGCCATTCCGCTTGCGATTTTGGTTATCTGTATGTTTGCATTTTCTATGCACCAAAATCGTCGTATGCAGGCAACATTTTTGGACAATCGCCGCAAAATAGGTGATATCAATGCCAGCCTTCAGGATACCTTGGCCGGTATTCGAGTGGTTCAGTCTTTTGCCAATGAAGCAATTGAACACGACAAATTTAAAGAGCGAAATCATGCTTTTTTGCGCTCGAAAGATGCAAATTACAAGTGCATGGGCAGCTTTATGGGCTGCAACCTATTCTTTCAAGGTATGATGTATCTGGTAACGCTGGTGTTTGGCGGTTACTTGATTGCCAATGGACAAATGCAGGCGGCCGATTTGGCAATGTATGCGCTGTATATTGGTATTTTCATCAGCCCGATTCAAATTTTGGTAGAGTTGACCGAAATGATGCAAAAAGGATTATCCGGTTTTCAACGCTTTATTTCTGTCATGGAGACTGTACCCGACATTCAAAATACACCCAATGCAAAACCGCTGACCAATGTGCGCGGTGCAGTTCGCTACAACGATGTATCTTTCCATTACAGTGATGATGATACTTTGGTCTTATCTCATGTATCATTTGATATTGCGGCTGGCAAATCCATTGCACTGGTTGGGCCTTCTGGCAGTGGCAAAACGACTATCTGTTCTTTGCTCCCTCGTTTCTACGACGTCACCGGCGGTCAGATTACGATTGATGGACAAGATGTACGCGACCTGACATTGGAAAGCCTGCGCAGTCAAATCGGCATTGTGCAACAGGATGTTTATTTGTTCTGTGGCACCATTCGCGAAAATATTGCTTACGGAAAGCCCGATGCAACTTTAGAGGAAATCATAGCAGCAGCCCAAAAAGCCAACATTCACGATTTTATTCAAACCCTTCCCGATGGGTATGATACCTTTGTAGGCGAACGTGGCACCCGGCTTTCAGGCGGTCAAAAGCAACGTATCTCTATCGCGCGTGTTTTCTTAAAAAATCCACCGATTCTAATTTTGGATGAAGCTACAAGTGCATTGGATAACGAAAGTGAACGCTGGATTCAGCAAAGCTTAGAAGCACTTGCACAAAACCGAACCACGATTACCATTGCGCACCGTCTATCTACCATTCGCAGCGCGGATGAAATTTTAGTCGTCACAGATAATGGTATCACAGAGCGTGGCACACATGAAGAATTGCTCGCACTGGATGGCGTATATGCGCACTATTATCACATGCAATAATGCAAAAATAAAATCCCGTCATATCCTGTTTTGGATATGACGGGATTTTTAAATCAAGTCATTTTAACCTTCATGTAAATATTTATTTGGGGCGCCGCATTTCTGGATGTTGTTCTAACCATGCTTCCAGTGCATCTACAATAATCGTGCTGAGGTCTTCATAACAGGATTCATCAAAGTGACCTGCAACATACTTTCTTGCATGGAGCATTGCGGTTCTCATGCTACTGTCATAGCTCTGCCGTTTGGTTTTTCGCTTTCCAGTCACCAATTCAATGGCCGCTGTATCTTGCCAACCAGCTTGTTCTAACTCGATAAGCTGCGCTCCCATTGCCTCTGAAATCATTGCAACATAGGGAAGCAACACGCGCTGATGCTCTGGCTGAAGTGCGGCCAGTTTTTCCCCTGCTCGGATAGATAATTTACCATTATCCAAGCAAGGCAACAATTCCGGGACAAGCGAACGCAGTGCCAAATACCGATATACCTGAGAACGGGATGTTTGCACGCCTTTGATATAGGCGGTCAAAGTATCCTGTGCACCCAAATCCGAACGCGCTCCTTGATTGGAGTGATTTTCCACGACCAATCCCCAACCATATATCTGGTCTTGAATTGTGGTAGAGCGGCGTTGAATGTTGGTCAAAGCAAAAATGTCTAATGCTTCGCTGTCCGAACAATTCCGAATCACGCGTGCAGTGATTGTTTGAGCGCCTGCCGCCTTGCTTACTCGCAATCTTTGCTCACCGGCAATCACTTCAAACCGTTCACCATCCGGTTTTTGCCGCACAATAATCGGCTCAAAACTGCCGCCATATTGTTGGAATGTGGGGACAGCATTTTGCACTTCTTCTTCCGACCAATGGGAAAAATCAGATTCTCCCTTTAGCGAGAACAAATCAATTTGTTCCAATGGAATCTGGTAAAAATCTTGGGCTGCTGTTAGTTCTTGGCCTGTTCCACGCACAATTTCCAGAATTTTTTGTTCTCCTTGTCCGTTATCAATGGCCAAGATATCATTATCTAAAATTGCATCCATCTCATCTTCGTCTAACAAAAATTTCTTTTTTGCCACCGTGCTTATCCCTCCCCAAGGATTTTTAAAATCTCATCTGTCCACGCTGCATAATCTTGCGCCGCGGTACAAGTGGGTGCATAGGACCAGATATCCTGCTTACTTGCCATTGCTTCAGGAACCGCAACACATTTGCGAATATGAGTGCGAAATACCTGTGTGTTCATCTTCTTTGCCATACGATTCATAAACTTTTCGTAATGCCGGTGAATCCGGACATTTTCATAGCGAGTAAGCAAAAAGCCTAATATGTCAATTTTTCGGTTGAAATCTTTGCGTTCCAACACACGAATGGTATCATAAAGTTCTAAAATTGCTTCTCTGGATGCTTCCTCGGCAAAAGCTGGAATGATGACCTTTAATTCCGGCCAACAGAGCAGGGATAATGTTGTTAAGTAGCCCAAATCAGGATTAGAGTCCACAATTACATAGTCAAATAGGTCTTTTTGTGCAATGCGTTTCAGCTCACGTTCCAAACGATGGGTGTCATCTTGTTGTGGATTGGTCACCTGTGCATAACGATTTTTCAATTGTTCCATCAATGCTTTTGGGTCATCTTTCAAGCGGTGATATTCTTCAAAAGACAATAACGGGGTACCTGTCCACTGATACATCAAATTGGAGGCTGGCGCCAACATACCCACGGGCGTTTGTACCAGTACTTCTTCCAGTGACTTTTCTCCTTTCAGTACATGATACATACTTGGTTGTTCACTGCCGCGCGGAGTGGATGCCCCACAAATAATATCTAAATTGCGCTGTGGGTCCATGGAAATCAGAAGCACTCGTTTATGATGGACTTGTGTTAAAATGGAGGCCAAAGCAGCCGCTGATGTGGTCTTTCCAACGCCTCCCTTTTGCAAGATGAACAACAATACTTCCATTCCGCGCAGTACTCCTTCTCCGATTTGATTCCTTAGATTTTGTTTTCGAATACCATTTTATTTTTTCTCAAATGATGAAAATATTCTATCATGATTTCCAAATAATGTCTAGCGCATCCCCAGTCGAAGCCGGGCACATTCGCTCGATTCCGCAGATTTACTTCGTCCCGCATCGGGGACGAAGTTATCTTTAGAACTTTGTCCCCGATGCGGGACGAGGTTGGCATAGCCCTCTAAGTTTCTAATATCACATTTATTTTTATCACTTTTATTCCCATAATCTGTATTATTTTTTACGGTTTATGCAATTTCATTGACAAAATAATGAAAAAATACTATACTAACAACAAAGATTTGCGGTAAAGGAGAGTGTTTATTTGTCGCGCCCTAAAAACCTAGACGAACAAGACCTCGACCTGATTCGTCTGACCGAAATTGACCATCTACTTGACGACTTTGAAAATCAAGTCGTTGAAACTGTCAAGCTAGAACCTGAAATTGTATCTATCACCTCTGCTCTACCTGCAAAAGTTTATAAGACAAACGACAAAATCAGCAACAGCCTTCCCAATCTCATGGGACAAGGGCCACAGGACTTGCGAATCGAAGGCCGCGATAGTCCAGTGGAAATTACAACTCGCGTTACATTGTCTTGGGAAAGTCTGCAAAGCATTTCCAAAGATTTGCAAATGCTGACAGAAGACCAACGCTTTTCTTTATTTGACCGCTCTGTATTTGATGCGGTCTGTTCTTTGTTTTACTCCGGAACAATTTACTTTACCGCTTCCACTGTATTTAAAACAATGACGGGCAAAGGCTCGGACGCAAAAGTAACCGAATCACAAAAAAAAGCTGTATCTGAGAGTATTGAAAAATGTAGATATTGTAATATAACGGTTGACTTCTCTCAAGAATCAACCTACTACCCCGAACTCAAGCATATCAACGGTGGCCCTGCTGCTTCTGCTTCTTTTTCAGAAAATCTTTTAAACCTGCGTCGTATGACAATGGTTATCAACGGAAAAACAGTAGAAGGTTGGAAAATCCTATCAAAACCGATGCTATTTGCTTATTCTCTCTCCAAAAAACAAATTATGTCGTTCAGCTCTCGTCTTTTAAATAGCCCAGTATCGAAAAAAGAAGATATTATCGTAATTCAAGACTATCTTTTAAGACGCATACAACAAATGCGTCGGCGGCGACAAAGCACCAAACGTTCTGACCGCACTATTTTGATGGAAACTATCTACAAAGTGGCTAATATTTCCAAGGATTTTTCTCTAAAAGTACGGCAAAACAAAAAACGTCGATTGCGCGACTCTATCTCAGAAATTTTAAAATATTGGACAGAGATGGAATTTATTGACGGTTTTGAATTTTTATCAAACAATCGAGAGATTGAAAAAATCTTAATCATATTATCTGATGAAAAATTAGACCAAGAACCCTTAGACCCGATTTAATTGGGTCTTTTTTATTTTATAAAAAACTATATATTTTTATATTCTTGTTAAAAAAATCTTCACCGGCAAATAACAAACAAGATTGCTTTCAGAACGTAATAGATTATATAACTTTTTATATCAGAAAGTTAGCGATAGCTAACACTTTAGGTGAAAATATTTTTAATGCCCATTTTCTCTTTTCAGCTACCCCCATCAAAATTACCCGGTTCCCAAATCAACCCACAAAAAAGGGGAAATACCGTGTTTTAAGCAGGGTAATTTTGATGGGTCGCAGGGTAATTTTGATGGGTCAGCAGGGTAATTTTGATGGGTCAGCAGGGTAATTTTGATGGGTTAGCAGGGTAAAAGTGATGCCAAAACAGCAAATCAAAAACGCTATAAAAAATAACAAAAAACAAAATAAATTGTAAAATAAGTTTATTTATATCTAAATTTTATTCCAAAAAATAGCAAAAATTTTTTATATAAAAAAACATGTAAGTCTTTATAAGTCTTTATAAGTCTTTATAAGTCCCTAGTGAAAAAATTAAAAGTTGTACCTGTCAACTAAATATCGCCGGGTATTTTTGATGTCCGCCGGGTATTTTTGATGGGTTAGCAGGGTAATTCTGATGGTACCTACTGAAATAAATTATAAAAAAAGTATATGGTATTGCATGATATCAATTATTTTTATCCAGATTTACTGCAAAAAAATTATAAATTTCTGGTATTTGACAGAATTATATTTTACTGGTATGCTTATGCCACACACAGAGAGGGATAAATTTATGGCATACGAAAATCGAGTACACCACATGTTTGGAGCAAATCTTAGCCGGCTGAAAGAAAAGCTCCCAGATTTTCTTTTATGTGAATGCAAAATCTCCTCTCTGCGAAAAAAATTTCGATGTATTTGTCCCTCTCATGAAGATAAACATCCGTCAATGGTTTATTATCCCGAAAAGCAGTATGTAAAGTGTTTTTCATGTGGTTTTTTTGGCGATATTATTGCAGTTGCAGGTATACATTGGTCGTTAACTTCAGATGCTGAGATTATTCCTCGGTTGTTGGAATATTATCCCGATTGTGTTGTGTCAAGTCAGAAAATGGCTTCTAATTATTTGAAATCTCGTGGTTTAACGGATGAAATTATTGCATGGTCTGGTGCAATAGAACAAGTAGATTCTACACTAGGTCGTGTTGTGAGATTACCATATCATCAGGGCGATTATGCAATTTTGCGTACGATATCTGGTAAATTTTTTCGGAAGCCCCCCTCTGTTGTAGAACCAATTTGTTTTCCAGAATTTTTAACATCGGGACAACCTATTTTTTTGGTTGAGTCGTATATTTGTGCCTTATCTGTGTATCAATGTGGTGGTTATGCAATTCCTTGTAATGGGGTTGGTTATCGTCACCTTTTAGATGCTTTGGGTGAACTACGTCCGGTTTTTTTATTGTCTTTTGATAAGGATGAACGTGGTAAACAGGCTGCGAATCAATTTTTGCAAGATTATGCAGCAATAGGTGGTCAATCTTATCTAGTTGATATTATTGATTCGTATAAAGACCCAAATGAACGGTTGATGCATGATGCAGAAGGATTGCGTTTGGCAGTTCAGCGTGTTTTACAGGAGAATTTCATTTCGAGTCAAAGTCAGTTTTCAGACATTGGGGTATATTTGAAAAATCAGTTTTTTACTGATTTGGATGCACGTAGTCATCAAGCACAGTGTATGACAGGTTTTTCTGGGATTGACCAGAATTTAAAAGGCTTGACTGCTGGGTTGTATATTTTGGGTGGTATTCCTTCGGTTGGGAAAACGACTTTTTTAGGACAGATGGCTGTTAATTTTGCACAGCAGCAGTATTCTGTTCTGTTTTTGTCTTATGAGCAGTCTCCGTTTGAATTTATGTGTAAAACTTTGGCGCGACAATCGTATTTGCAGCACAAAAATCCTTTTTTGTCGAGTGAATTGATGCGCGGCATATATGATGCCCGTGTGTATGAAATAGCAGATTGGTATCAAGACCAAGCATTGGATTTATGTGTACTCAAAGTGTGTGATACGGCTGAGCAATTGTCGGAACGTATTCGTCAGTTTGCTTGTGAGAAAGAACGGCCGATTGTGATAATAGATTATTTGCAGTTTATTCCGGGTTCAGGCTCAGACCCTCGATGGAATAACGATAAAGCTTTACAGATTCTTTCTCAAACAATGTTTGGATTAGATTTGATTTTGATTGTTGTGTCTAGTTTTAACCGTTCGTCGTATCTGCTTCCTGTTACGTTTGAATCGTTTAAAGAATCGGGAAATGTGGAGTATTATGCAGATGGCCTATGGGGGTTGAGCTATTCGGTTCTTTCATCTCCTGTCTTTCAAAAAGAGGGTCAGATTGCAGAAAAACAGATGTTATTGGCGCGCTCTCGTGAACAAAAAGTGAGAAAATTAAATTTTTCTTGTGTAAAGTCCAGACATGGCGGTTTGTTTTCGTGTAGTTTGGATTATTATGCGGCGCATGATTATTTCGCAGATACAATGGTTGCAGCACAAAAACGTCTTTGAAGTATGAAAAACGCTTGGATTTATGACTACTATCATAAATCCAAGCGTTTTTTTGATTGCTATTGTTTGAACTGTCATTTTTCAGATTGCAGAGAAAGCGTGAAAAAGAGTTCTCCTGCCCAAAATCTTAACATACCATAGGTGGGGTTAATCGGAATGATTTTACCCGGTTCACGAATAGGTTCTGCCATTTGGCCACTTGGTTCACAGATTGGAATAATTCCGTTGGTATGAGATAGGTTGCGTATACACAGTTCACCGTAGTTATTTCGGATAATTTCAAAATGATGACGGCTGATAGTCTGATTATTCAAGACACAGTCGCAGTCTCCATATGCACCTACACGAAAAGGAAGCGTCGATACAGTGATAGATTGGGAACGCCCACCGATTTTAGTTGTGTAAGAGAGTGAGATTTCAGAGAGTGATTTTACCGTCGTGGGGCGAATACACTGTGTTTGCTCGAGGTTAGCTTTCATGGGACGTTGACGGGATGCGGAATGTGTGTGCGCCGTATGCTTTGCAGAAGATGTTTCTGTCAGTTCTCGTGCCAACAGCCAGTCTATCAATTTTTGATACCAAGGCCGATTGCTGGTATGTTGTTTACGGCGGGATAGGACAATGGCGGCAAGCAGTATGATGAGGACTGCACCGATGATAAATTTAAGCATTTTTTGATATGCCTCCAAGTTGCGAATGTATATATGTTTATTATACCGGAAGAGAAGGATTTTGTCCTAGTGTTGTTATCTAGGTTTTTACAGTGCAATATCGCCATGTTCTTTGGTTCGGATACGAATGGCATCTTCAACAGGGGTAACGAAAATTTTTCCATCTCCAAACCGCGCAGTTGCAGCAGCGTTACAGATATCATCAATCAGTGTATGGACTTGTTCGTCTGGAACAACGGTATATATGCGTAATTTGGGCGTAAGATGGGATTCTGGCTCTAACGTTGGGAAAAAGGGTATGTTCTCTAAGTCAATTTGTGATTTTTGGCATCCACACCCTTCAGCATTTTCGACGCTGAAGCCAGCCACATTTCGCTGATGCAGTACTTTTTGAACGGCTTCCAGTTTTTCACGGCGGATATAGATTATTAGGCCTTTCATAGAAAAAACCTCCTTTTATTGGCTGTTTCAACTTGTGCTTTATTATAGCAGGGACAATCGATGCTTGTAAAGCTGGACAGACATGTCCGGTATGTTTTTGCATGTCAAGTGTTTTTTTACTTTATTTAGAAAAATGAGTGTAATCTGCTGTGAAAATGTGATAGAATAACAATCAGAAAATTCAAGGATACAGCGTGTGGAAATGTTTAGGTATGAGAAGAAATGGTGTAATAAAAGTTATGCGTTGTTATCCTAAATTTTGTGAGGGAGATTGGTTATGAAAAAACAGGATAGGGGTAAACGGCATTCGTTGGCAAATCGAATGGCATTGGTTGTAAGTGGTATTTTCAGTCTTTCGATTTTGCTTATTTTTGTGTGTAATTTTGTGGTCACGCGAACGATTATTCTCAATGATTTAGAAGATACATTAGACGAACGAGTTAGCTATTATGAAGATGTTGTAGAAAGTTGGCTTGCTGTGCGCGTCGAGCAGTTAAACGTGTTGAATGCTTCCATTGAAAACATGAGAGATGAAATGCGTACGGAACAGACGTTGAGAGAGATGCTTGTAAATTCTACACAGTACGGTCAGGATTTTGGCGTTATCGCGGATTATTTTGTTTTTACAAATGGCCAGATGATTAACGGAGATGGATGGATTCCGGACGCAGGATACGACGCTTCGCAAAAAGAGTATTATCAAAATGCAGTCAATTCTGGAAAATTGAGTTTAACGACACCATACATCGACGCCAATACGGGGCAATTTGTGGTCACGATTTCCATGCCGACCTATATTGGTGACCGTCTATACGGCGTTTTGGGACGGGATTTGCTGATTGGAGATATTCAAAATATTGCAGATACATATGAGGAGACAGACGGTTCTTATCTGTACCTGTTGGATAATGAGAAAAATATTTTAAGTCATGTCAATCCGGAATATCAACCCACAGGAGCGCAGGTAATCAATGCGCAGAGTCTGACCGATATTTCGTTTTTAAACGAGCTATCGGGGCAGAATGGGATATCGCTGCAACGAGATTACGATGGATTGAATAAATATATTATTACGAAATCCGAGCCGTTAAGCAATTGGACAGTAGGACTGGTTTATCCAGAATCTATTATTCAAAAAAGATTGTTGATTCAAAGTGCAATCAATGTCGGTATTTTTGTGATTGTACTGGCGATTTCTTTGTCTATTTTGATTTCGTTCACGCGTAAGAAACTAAAGCCCATTCAAAAAGTTGTCTATGGCGCACAGCAGATAGAGCAGGGCAATCTTGCAGTACAGGTTTCGGTTGATAGCATGGACGAAATCGGGATGCTCAGCCAGACTTTCCAGAATACAGCCGGCTATTTACAGGAAGTCATTGGTGAAATCTCTGATGTGTTGACAAAAATTGCATCTGGGGATTTGAATATCACCACACAATGCGCATACTATGGTGATTTTAAGCAGATACAAAATTCGATTTTGCATATTGTAGATACGTTTAACGAGGTAATCGGTGAAATGCGCAGTGCTGCGGAACAAGTGGATGCCGGTTCCAGCCAAGTTGCAAACAGTGCACAGATTCTTTCGCAAGGTGCGGTTGAACAGGCTGGCCAGGTCGATGAATTGCTTCGCAGCTGTGAAACCGTAGCCGCACATGTTTCGGAGAATGCGCAGAAGTGTGAACAAGCTGGAACTATCACAAGCGAAGTGTCGGAGCAGATGGCACAAAGCAAGGAAAAAATGCACGAAATGCTGGAAGCTATGCACCGTATCAAGGATTCGTCCGACCAAATTCACAATGTCATCAAAACCATTGAAGATATTGCATTCCAGACCAATATTTTGGCACTCAATGCGGCAATTGAGGCTGCTAGAGCAGGAGAAGCGGGTAAAGGATTTGCAGTTGTTGCCGATGAGGTTCGGGCATTGGCTGGAAAGACGGCAGAAGAAGCCAAAACGACTTCGCAACTTATCGGGACTTCGATTCGTTTTGTGGGAGAGGGTACGACCATAGCAGACCAAACTGCGGCTGCACTTTCTCAAGCTGTAGATACTGCGCAGGAAGTATACAGCACAATTCAGGAGATTGTCACGTTTTCCCAAAAGCAGGCACAAGAGGTGCAGCAGATTTCCAGTGGTATCAGTGAAATTTCCAGTGTGGTACAAACCAATTCGGCAACAGCAGAAGAAGCGGCTGCAACAAGTGAAGAGCTTTCCGGTCAAGCACGAACAATGAAAGAAATGGTTTCGCATTTTCAAACCCGTTGAAATGGTTTGTGCTATTTGAATCAATAAAAATATGCGGTTTTGAAGTAATGAGCATTTCAAAGCGCGCATGGCGATGGATTCGCATGAGAAATGGCGGGCGCGTTTGGTTTTACAAACGCGCCTGTTTTTTGATAGAAAAAAAAGGAGAGAAATCGGTATGAGAGTAACGGAGCATCCAATTTTAGGCCCGTTATCGCCTGTTGAAACCGTAACGATTTACTTTGATGGACAGCCGATTTGCGCACAAGAAGGAGAACCGATTGCAGCAGCATTGCTCAATGCAGGGGTTCATGCGTTTCGGACAACGGCCAAACGCAAGGAACCACGCGGCATTTTCTGCGCTATTGGACGCTGTACCGACTGTATGATGATTGTGGATGGCGTACCCAACACGCGCACTTGTATTACACCCGTCCGGGATGGTATGAACGTACAAACACAACATGGATTGGCTGCGTTTGGGCAGGAGGAAAACAAATGAAGCAGGTAACAGCCGATGTGGTAGTCATTGGTGCCGGTTCGGCCGGATTGTGTGCGGCATATCAGGCTGCTCATGCGGGTGCGGATGTGCTGGTGATTGACGAAAATCATTTGCCAGGGGGGCAGCTATTTAAACAGATACATAAATTTTTTGGGTCACGGGTGCATTATGCGGGGACGCGCGGATATCAAATTGGACAACAATTGCTTGAACGTGTGCAAGACAGCGGTGCAAAAGTCTGGCTGGATACACTGGTGTATGGAATGGCGCATGATAAAACATTAGGGGTCATTCATCAAGGAACACACTATACGGTACAAGCACAAAAAGTAATTGTAGCAACCGGGGCAAAAGAAAACTATATGGCTTTTCCTGGTTCTACTCTACCGGGTGTGATGGGAGCCGGCGCGGCACAGACAATGGTGAATATCCATCGTGTTTTGCCGGGGCAGCGTGTTGTGATGCTGGGGTCAGGAAATGTAGGGTTGATTGTATCGTATCAGCTCATGCAGGCGGGAGCTGATGTTATAGCGCTGGTTGAAGGTGCGCCCAAAATTGGCGGATATGCCGTACACGCAGCCAAAATTCGGCGCGCAGGTGTTCCGATTTATGTGGGGCATACCATAACACAAGTGCTTGGTACAAATCATGTAGAGCAGGTAGAAATTGCGGCAGTGGATGCACAGTTTACACCCGTTCCGGGAACCGAACAGCGCTTGGAGGCGGATACGGTTTGTCTTGCTGTCGGACTGAATCCCATGACCGAGCTGCTTTGGATGGCAGGGTGTGAATTTTGTTATATTCCCGCATTTGGCGGGCATGTGCCGCTACATAACTGGGATATGGAAACGACCATACAGGGGCTATATGTGGCGGGGGATGTGACGGGCGTAGAGGAAGCATCTTCGGCAATGGAAGAAGGAAATATGGCGGGTATTGCCGCGGCGCAGGCACTGGGATTGCTTGATGTATGTGACGCGGAAAGCCGTAAGGCAGAGATTGCAGCGCGGCTGGATGTGTTGCGGTCTGGTTTGTTTGGCGTGCGCAGAAGAACGGCAAAGCAACAGCAACTGAATGCAATGGATGTCAGTATGGGAGGTGCATCACACAATGGATAAGAATAAGCAGGATTTACACAAGGAATATTTTAATCTCGGTGTTGCTTTTACTGGCGTACCTTCACAAGATGAATTGGCACATTGCCCAGGTGTACCGACCGAAATGCGTATGCAGCACGGGAGAGTGGCTTGTATCGAATGTGTGCAGCAAATTCCTTGCAATCCCTGTGAAGGGCTGTGCAAATTCGGAGCGATTACCATTGGTGAAGAGATAACCAATTTACCCAAGCTACATGAAGATAACTGCGTGGGCTGTGGATTGTGTGTAGCGGGATGTCCTGGATTGGCTATCACGATTTTAGACCGCTCTTATTCGAAACGAGAAGCAACGATTGATTTCCCATTTGAATATTTACCGCTTCCTGCTGTGGGGGCTTGGGTCGATGCGGTCAACCGCGCAGGCGAAGTGGTTTGTAAAGGACGTATTTTGCGCGTTCTCAAGCCGGAATCTTATCAGGGTACTGCTGTTATCTGTATGGCGATACCACAAGAATATTTGAATGAAGTGCGTAGTATGAAGCGGCTCCCCAAGCAGGACAGGAGGGAATAAAAATGGATGGACAGGATATTATCATTTGTCGATGCCGAGAAGTGACCGAAGAAGAAATCGTACAAGCGGTGCGGGATGGCGCAAGCACCGTAGACGGCGTGAAACGCCGTACAAAGGCCTGTATGGGGCTTTGCCAAGGAAAGACATGCGGAAGGCTTGTAGAACGCATTGTAGCCCGCGAGAGCGGCCGTAATCCGGCAGATGTCGTGCCGCAGACAAGTCGTATGCCGGTACGACCGATTAAAATTGGTTCTTTCGGAGGAAGTGACGATGGCGGAGCGATATGATGTAATTGTAATTGGAGCAGGTATTATCGGTTGTTCAATCGCTTGGCAGTTGGCCAAACGGAATAAGCGGGTATTGGTGGTCGAACGCGATGATATTGCCAGTGGTTCAGCTGGTGCGACAGATGGCGTAGTGGGGTATCACACAAAAAAACCGGGGGCACAGATGGAGCTTGCCATACAGTCAATCGCGATGTTTGAGACGTTGGGGCAGGAACTGGGAGAAGATATTGCTTATCGACTGTCCTGCGGTGGAATGCAGCCTGTAGAAGATAAGATGCAGTGGGAGATTTTATCCGAAATTGTGGACAACCAGAAAAAAAGTGGCGTAGATATCCGGATGATTTCGCCGCAGGAGGCACGCCAATTAGAACCACAGTTAACTCAAGATATTTATGGCGCACTCTATTCCCCTACTGGTGGAAAAGTCAATCCACTGAAATTGACAATGGCATATGCGCGGGCAGCCAAGCGTCTGGGAGCGGTCATTTTAACACAGACTGAAGTAATTGGATTGCAAATACAGGGCGGCGCAGTGACAGGCGTACAGACAACAGGCGGCACCTTTGATGCACCCGTTGTGGTCAATGCGGCGGGCGCTTGGGCGGGGGCGATTGCTCGATTTGTAGGCGTAGAGTTGCCTATTTTACCGCGCAAAGGACAGTTGATGGTCACAGAGCCAATCGGCCCTTTCCTGACGGCTACGGTGCAATGTGCGCGTTATAACGTGGTGAAGTTTAAACCGGAAGCGGTGACCGACCCAACAGCAATTCGGTTAGGTGCTTCGTTGTCGATTGAACAGATGGACGATGGTGGACTCATCATCGGCGGAACGCGTGAATTTGCTGCATATGATAAAGAAAACACATTTGAAGCCATAGAAGTAATATTGCGTCGAGCATTACGTTTTTTTCCCGCGCTGCGCGATGTCAGCGTGATTCGCTGCTTTGCTGGGCTTCGTCCCTATACACCGGATGGATTGCCTTTTTTGGGGCCGGTGGAGTGCTGCAAAGGTTTTTACATAGCGGCTGGGCACGAAGGAGATGGCATTGCCCTTTCCCCTATTACGGGAAAGTTGCTTGCCGAATGGATTGTTGAAGGCAAACCGTCGTATGATTTGAAAGCCTTTTGCCCAAACCGTTGCACGGGATAATGTAGCACATTCGGGCTTGACGGAGGTTCGCTTTAAAAGTTATACTGGTGCTATCTAAAAGCAACAAGGCGTCTGCGATTTCAGGCGCCTTTCTTTGTACGATTTGTGTAAAAAATTGGTTTTCAAAAAACAGAAAAGGCAAATTCTTATCATGGAGGGAACGTGCATGTTTCAAGTGGTTGTCCCGATGGCAGTATTACTGGTTTTGGTATTGTGTAAAAAAATTCCAGTGATAGGCGGAAAAATAAACCTTGCACTGGTTATCACGGGAGCATTGACGCTGCTGTTGTCTGGCATGTATAATCCTGAACTTTGGATTGCTGCATGGTTTGACGGGTTAAATCGTTTATCATGGATTATTGCACTTTCGATTGCGGGCAGTTTGTTTGCCGAAATTTCCTTGCGTCTGGGCACGATTGATACCATTATCGGTGCGATGACCGCAAAGTTTGGCCGACATCCAAGGATTTTGATTGTGTGTATTTTATTGGCGCTTACGATTGCCGGTTCTCTGCTGGGCGATGCGATTGCAGCGGCTACGGTTATCGGGATGTTGACCATTGGTATTTTGGTCTCAATGAATTTATCTTATGAAAAAATCAGTGCCATTATTGTAATGGGCGCTTGCGTTGGCTCCATTATGCCACCTATGACGCAGGCACTTGCGCTTGCATCCTCGCTGGTCAATACACCGGCAGACCCGGTCATTAACATTGGTTATGTGACGGTATCCATTACCTTTGTTTTGGTCGCCATATACTGTGCATTTTTTCTGATTAGAAAAGAAAATGTGCCCGGCGCAAATGATACGGTAGTCATTAAATTTAGTGACCAAACAGCTGGTCAAATTTTAAGGAATAATTGGAAATCCCTAATTCCTTTACTTTTCCTGATTTTGGTTGTTCTACTGCGCACAGTGCCCGTTCCGTATATCTCTTTTGACCTTGGGCCAACGATTTTAAAAAATTTGGTTTATACCAATGCAGATGGCATATCTACCAGTTTATATGATTGGCTGACCGGTACGACAATTCTAAGCGGTCTGACAAATGGAATTGTGTTGTCCATTGTTTGTGCGATTGCGGTTTCATTCTTTTTTCCGGTTGTATATAAAAATGCGGGCAATATCTTGCGCGAGAGTTTTTCAAAGGTAAAGATGACAGTGCTTTTGCAAATTTGTTGTGCGTTTATGTTGGGCAGTTTCTATATTGCAGGTTCGGTCGATGCCGTGTCGGCTTTTGCACAGGGATTAAACAGCAATGTACTGAAAATTGGTGGTGCGGCTGCAATGATTTTGATTGGTATGTTGACTGGTTCGCAGTCCACCAGTCAGAATGTGGTCTTTTCTTTCTTTGGCCCTGCATTGGTTGCTTTTGGCGTAGATGCCACTCATGCGGCCGTAGCCGGTGCGCATTTGGCTTCCGCAGGGCAAGGGCTTCCCCCAGCCGATTTGACAACGTTTGTTGTAGTTGGCATTGTCGCTTCTCAGTTTGGGCGTAAAGTTGACCCACTGAAATCCATGTTTTATTCCATGCCGATGTGTATTTGCATGGCAGTGATTGGGTTGATATTCCTCTATCTTCCCGCATAATTCACTTTGTCCCCGATGCGGGACGAGGTGAATGGTAGAACAAGATAAAAAAATAGCCGTGCAGTTTGCACGGCTATTTTTATGAATTTGGAGACAGAAAAATATAGATTAAACTTTGTCCCGCATCGGGGACAAAGTTTAAGGCAAGACACGCGCAGCGCGTTTGGCGTCAAAGATACAATGCGTGCCTTCGTGACGCTGCATCCCACCTAGGCAGTCCCGATTACAGCGAATACAAGAAAAGATAGAATCAGTTTGTCCCGATGCGACTAAGCGCGGCCAATCGGGGTCGGCAAGCAGTGGGCGGCTGAGTGCCACCGCTTGAATGCGGCCGCTTGCCACTTGTGCGGCAGCAAAGTCAGGATTGCCCAAGCCACCTACCCCACAAAGAGGGCGGTCGGTATAAGTACGAGCCAAATCGCAATATTTTAAGAAGCATCCCGGTTCAGAAAAATAGGGGTGGTTGCTGGGTGGAATGGTGTCAGATAGTGCGCCATGATTGGCGAGTGCAACTTCATAGCAGTCCACACCGGCTGCATCCAGCAACGGAAGAAATATACCAAGTTCATCGGTTAAAATACCTGCATTGCCATAGTGTGGATTTTCTTGGCGGACAGCAAGTTTATATGCAATCGGGAAATCGGGCAGAGCATTTCGCACAGCTTGGACGCAGGAGACGGCAAAGCGGGCACGATTTTCGGGCGAACCGCCATAGATATCCGAGCGATGATTATATATGCTGGAACTGAAGCTGCCACACATACGGTCGCCGTGGACTTGTATCATATCAAAGCCGGCTTTTTGTGCTAATACGGCAGCGGTGCCAAAGCCTTGGATGATGGCTTCGATTTTTTCAACGGGCAAGGAGCTAATATAGTCGGCAGTCAATTCATTACATTTTTTTGCGTACCGCATCGGGCGAAATGGTGCCCGATTTGAGCATTGTGAAATAGGGTTTTAGTCCTTCGGTGTCCGTGTCGCTCATATGAAGCTGTGCAGAGATTTTTGCACCATATTGGTGTGCCGTCTGGGTGATTTGTTGATAAAAGGCAAACCCTTTTTGGTCATACAAAGAAAAGAAAGGGGATGGGAGTACAGGAACATCGCCTATCACTATCAATGCTGCACCGCCCTGCGCAATACGGGCAATGTGTTCTAACAAAGCAGGAGGTTTTAGCCCCATGGAAGTTGGGGCAAATACGATGCGATTTTTTAAAGTTAAGCCGTGGATGGTAATTGGCTGAAATAAAACATCATACATGGGTAGGACGCTCCTTTATGTTTGGATGGGCTTATTATAAACAATACAGTTTCATTTATCAACTATTGAAAAGAAAACATTCTGTAAAACGAAAAAAGCAGCGCTCACAAAAGAGCGCTGCTAAAAAATCGTTATATGCTGGATTTGGTAAGACCAAAGTAAACAAGTACCAAGATACCAAGTACGATACGATACCAACCGAATAGTTTAAAATCGTGTTTTTTAATATAACTCATCAGGAATTTAATTGCAAAGATAGAGACTAAAAATGCGACTATCATACCAAGCAGCAAAATGCCGACTTGACTTGCAGTAAAATTTAGTCCAAACTTTAAAATCTTGATTGCACTTCCACCAAACATGGCTGGAATCGCGAGAAAGAAGGTAAATTCAGCGGCGGTTGTGCGTGATACGCCGATTAACAGCGCACCAATGATGGTTGCGCCTGAACGGGAAGTACCGGGAAAAACGGCTGCGATAAGCTGGAAAACACCGATGATAAGAGCGGTTAGGTAAGAAATTTTGGAAATAGAACGCACACGCGGTACACTGTTTTGATTTCGGCTTTCGATGACAATAAACAAAATACCGAACAAAATCAGCATAATAGCAACCGTTTGATAATTGTAGAACATGGCGTTGAACACATCATCAAACAAAATGCCAATGACACCGGCAGGAATGGAGGCCACTAAAATCTTGCCCCACATGTTCATTTTTTGACCATCAATGCCCCAGTGCCCACGAACACGGAAGGGAAAGATTTTATCCCAATAGATGAGAACAACAGCCAAAATAGCACCGAGCTGAATGACGACGAGAAAAAGTTCCCAGAAATCTTCTGGTACATCCAGTTTTACAAATTCGTTGAGCAAAATCATATGCCCGGTACTACTGATGGGAAGCCATTCAGTGATACCTTCTACGATACCAAATAATATCGTTTTTAAAATCTCAATCACGAGTTTGTGTCACGTCCTTTCCCAAAAGGATAGTATTTTTTGAAATCTATGCTTAATTATTGTATCAGTTACCATAGTACAGGTCAAGGTATACGGAAATATTCGCCAATGCAAAAGCGAGAGCAAAGAAAGATATAATAATTTGGAATAGGTCAATGCTGGACAGGAATAGGAACAGTAGGGTATAATCAAATTCTAAAGGAAAACAGTTGCAAGTTCTTCCAGTGTAGATATGCGCATTGGAAGGAGTGAAAGGGAAGCCGGTTTTAGAATCCGGCACGGTCGCCGCCACTGTGAACGGGGAGCCGTACAACATGAAAGTCACTGAAAGAATTGTCTTTTGGGAAGACGTTGTGCGGCAATGAGCCAAAGTCAGGAGACCTGCTTGCAAAGGTATTTTTTCGTTCGCACGGCCGATGAAGAACGAAGCGAAAGAGAACACAGGGACTTTTTTGCCTTTTTGCAGCCGAATGGCTGCATTTTTTATGTTTAGAAGGGAGGAACCCCGTGAGTCAAGGGAACTTGCAGACAAAGCTGGGCACAGCAAGAAATATGCTGATAGGCATTTTACAGCGAATTTTTGTACTGTGGGGTATCAGTTTTTTAACATTTGCATTGACCTATCTGGCACCCGGCGACCCGGCAGAAATTATGCTTTCGGCAGGTGGTCAAATGCCCAGTGCGCAGCTTGTCGCACAGACGCGCATAGAATTGGGACTTGACCAACCGTTTTTCATACAATATGGAAACTGGTTGGGCAATCTCTTACAGGGAGATTGGGGAATCTCCTATTCACAAAAAGTGCCGGTTCTACAAAAATTGATAGCATGTATGGAGCCAACCTTAAAATTAACCATTACGTCATTGATTTTGATGTTGTTGATTTCCATACCAGCCGGCATCGCGGCGGCGCTCCATCACGGCAAATGGATAGATATTATGATTCGTGTGCTGACCTTTTTGGGCGTGTCCATGCCTAGTTTTTGGTTGGGATTGATATTGCTGCGCGTGTTTGGCGTCGTGCTGCATTGGGTGCCTGTTTCGGGTGGAAGTGATGATATGCGCAGCTTGATTTTACCTGCGCTAACATTGGCGTGTGCGATGGCGGCAAAATATACACGCCAAGTGCGTGCGGCGGTGCTGCATGAATATAGTCAAGATTATGTACTTGGTGCGCGTGTCAGAGGGCTTTCGGAACGACGTATTCTGTGTAGGCATGTATTGCCAAATGCTATGCTGCCACTTATCACATTATTGGGTTTGTCTGTGGGCAGCTTGTTGGGCGGAACGGTCGTTGTAGAAGTCATTTTTGGTTGGCCGGGAATGGGGAGTCTAGCTGTTCGCGCCATTACAGCCCATGATTATCCCTTGATACAGGGGTATGTATTGCTGGTTGCCTTGTTCTATATGGTTGTCAATCAAGTGGTAGATGTTTGTTATACCCGACTGAATCCACGTTTAAAGGAGTATGACCCAGATGCGGTTTATAAAAACACATAAGGCTTTTTGTATTTTTCTCATTTTAGCTTTGACCATTGTGTTGGTGGCTGTATTGGCTCCTGTACTTGCGCCTCGTGACCCGTTACAAGCGATTCTGTCAGATACGCTCAAGCCGCCGTGTGACCAATATCCTTGGGGCGCTGATAAATTGGGAAGAGATGTACTTTCCCGTGTGTTATTTGGCGCGCGTACATCCTTGACTATGACATTTTCGCTTGTTGGGTTTTTATTTGTCTTTGGTACAGCTTTGGGTATCATTTCGGGCTGGTGCGGTGGCTTAGTGGATGGGATTGTGATGCGCATTGCCGATATCATGCTTGCATTTCCGGGTATTCTTTTAGCGGTTGCGATTGCTGGACTATTAGGGGCAAGCAGTATCAATGCAGTATTTGCATTAGCTGCTGTGACATGGCCCAAATATGCCAGGCTATCGCGCAGTTTAACGCTAAAAATCAAACATGCGGATTATATTGCAGGGGCGCGTGTTGTGGGAACCCCAACATATCGTATTTTATTGCGATATGTATTGCCCGAACTGTTGCCGACGATGTTAGTCACCGTAGGGATGGACATTGGAACCATGATGTTAGAATTGGCTGGATTGTCTTTTTTGGGATTTGGTGCAAAACCGCCTATCCCAGAATGGGGGGCCATGCTCAGCGAAGGGCGTTCCTATATGAGACAAGCGCCTTGGCTGATGATTTATCCGGGGTTGGCTATTTTTATTGTGGTTGTCATCTTTAATCTGTTAGGGGATAGTATCCGAGACTGGTTGGAACCGCGTAGGCCATTGGATAAGGATAATCAATAGGGAAATGGAGGAATCAATATCCATGTGGAAAAAAATGATTGCTGGACTGTTAGCTTGTGTTTGTTTGAGCAGTATTTTTACAGCTTGTTCCGGCAAAACATCGGAAAGTACACCATCTAAGACAACGTTGACCATTGGTGTGACCAGTTTTGCCGATACATTGGAGCCAACCGAACAGTATTTTGGCTGGGTCGTCATGCGGTATGGGATTGGCCAAGCGCTCACCCGCTTTGATGAAAATGGGGTGTTACAGCCTTGGCTGGCACAGTCTTGGAGTTTGAGTGAGGATAAATGTACTTGGACATTTGAAATTCGGTCGGATGTTCGGTTTTCAAACGGAAATGAATTGACGGCACAGGCGGTCAAATCGTCTTTAGAACGCACATTTGAAAAAAATGCGCGTGCGAGAGCCTCTTATTTTCAATATACAGAAATGACTGCACAGGGAAATACCTTGACCATTACGACCGAATTTCCGACGGCAACGGTACCGGGGAGTTTGGCTGACCCATTATTTTTGATTGTAGATACAACAGTTGACACACAATCCTTTGCAATGCAAGGCCCTGTATGTACTGGCCCTTATCAGGTTGAGTCGTTCCAGCCGACTGAAGTATGTGTTGTTTCGCGGAATCCTTATTATTGGAATGGGGAAGTTCCATATGATACCGTAACCTTGCGTTGTATAGATGACCAAGCAACCCGCGCGATGGCGCTAGAAACTGGAGAAATTGACATTGCTTATAACTTAAAGATTGAAAATGTAATGGAATTTCAAGAAAATCCAGATTTTGAGGTGCAAAGTTTGGCATCTCTGCGTTCTTGCCATGCGTTTATGAATCAACATGGTGTGCTGGCAGATAAGCTGCTGCGGCAAGCCATTTTGTGTGGATTAGACCGGCAGACGTATTGCAATATTTTATTACAGGGCGGTGCAGTACCCGGAAAAGCGCCGGTTCCGCCCTCTCTGGACTATGGTTTTGACCAATTGACCGACCCAAATCCCTATGACCCGACACGGGCGCGCCAACTTTTGGAGCAGGGCGGATATCGAGATAGAAACGGGGATGGTTATGTGGAACGACCGGACGGCACACCACTAAATTTACAATTTGTCGTCTACGATTCACGGGCAGAATTGGGGATTTATGCACAGGCAGCGCAGGCCAGTCTCAAGGAAATCGGGATTCAGCTAACAATTGAGACGGTCAGCTATGAAACGCTGCTAGATATGCAGGAAGCGGGGCAATATGACCTATTGATTTGGAATGTGCTCGCAGCGAATACGGGTGACCCGGAAGCATATCTGAGAGAATCGTGGATGACCTATTCAGAGCAGAATCCAAATAATAACTATGCCGGATATTCCAATACGAAAGTAGATACCATATTAAAAACGCTTTCTTCCACATTTGACCAAACTGCACGGCGAGATTTGATGATACAGATTCAACAGGAAATTTTGAACGATGCAGCGACTATATTTTTTGGCTACGAGACAACTTATTTGATTTCATCGACCAAAGTAACAGGATTGAAGCTGTACCCGATGGATTATTATTGGTTGACAGAGGATGTGCGGCCGGCATGAAGCAGTTGTTAGAAATGCAAAGTGTTACGATTGGATATGCAAATACGCAGCCTGTTTTACAAGAAGTCTCGTTGACTGTGGCAAAAGGTGAAATTGTTGCGATTGTGGGGCAATCCGGTTCGGGAAAAAGTACATTATTACGCGCAATCATCGGTGCATTGCCCGCTGGGGGACGGATTTTGTCCGGAAAGATTATGTTGTCTGGCAGAGATATGGCTGAACTATCGTCTACTGAATGGCGGGCATTACGCGGAACACGCCTTTCTATGATTTTTCAGGACAATGGCGCCATGCTCAATCCAATTCGCACAATCGGTTCTCAATTTGTGGAATATATGCGCGCGCATGAACGTTCCCTCAGCAAGCAAACAGCCATACAGCGAGCAAAAGAGCAGTTGGAGCAGATGAGCCTGTCAGAGCCGGAACGTATTTTATCTGCATACCCGTATCAACTGTCAGGCGGACAGCGGCAGCGCGTTGGAATTGCGATGGCGTTGACCTTTGCACCTGAATTACTATTAGCCGATGAACCAACCAGCGCATTGGATGTGACGACACAGTCGCATATAATAACGCAATTGCGTCATGTGTGTGCGCGTAAGGGGACAGCACTTCTTTTGGTGACGCACAATATTGGGGTTGCACAGGCGTTGGCCAATCGCTTGATAGTGATGAAAGAAGGCCATATCGTAGAGCAAGGACAAACGATGGAAGTGTTACAACATCCACAATCAGACGATACCCGCATGTTATTGGAATCTATACCGAAACTAGGGCGAAAATTTTGAAACAAAAAGAAATAGTTCTTGAAACAAAAAACTTGACAAAAGCGTTTATTTTATCAAATGGTGAACGGTTGACTGCTTGTGACGATATTTCTTTAACCTTGCATTCAGGCGAGACACTCGCCATTGTTGGTGAATCTGGATGCGGGAAATCAACACTGGCCAAAATGTTAACGCATCTCATTCCAGCGACAAAGGGAGAAGTCTGGTTTCAGGAGAAGGAGATAACCCATTTACGCGGAGAAGCATTGCGGCAAATGCGGCGGCATATCCAACTGGTTTTTCAAGATGCTGCTACGGCATTGCCGCCTCGTCAGCGCGTTTGGGAAATGGTGACCGAACCGTTATATAATTTTGGTTTGCTGCCACGACATGAACGTCGTGCCAAGGCTGCCGCATTATTACAGATGATGGCGCTATCCTCTGAATTAGGAGAACGCTTTGTACATGAATTGTCAGGCGGGCAACGCCAGCGGGTAGCGCTGGTCAGGGCATTGTCTTTACAGCCAAAAGTATTGATTTGTGATGAAGCAACCAGCGCATTGGATGTGTGTACGCAGAGTGCTGTCATTCAGCAACTTTTGGAAATCCAGCGTACCCAAGGATTAAGTATTTTATTTATCTGCCATGATTTAGCGCTTGCGCAACAGGTGGCCAATCGGGTAGCAGTACTCTATCAAGGCAAGATAGTAGAAGTGTTATCCGCAAAACAGATGCTGTGGAAAGCTCAACACCCTTACACAAAAACACTATTACAAGCGGCATTGCACTTGCAAATATAGGATGAAATCGGCAGCATATATGCCAAAAAAATTGTCAGATAAAGACTTGATTTATATGTAAAGCGAAATAACTTTATATATAAATAATAAAGAAATAGCGCGAAAGTTCAAAACCTTTACAGGCACACAAAAACCGAAGCAAATTGAACATATAACGAAGTGAGAGGAATAAAAGAAAGGATAGCCGTGGATGGAACTCAAACAACTGCAATATTTTGTGACCAGTGTAGATATGGGGAGTTTTAAAAAAGCAGCAGATGCACTTTACACCACGCAGCCGCACGTTAGTAAAACCATCAAAGCGTTGGAAGAAGATTTAGGAATTTGTTTGTTGGAACGTCATGCCACAGGGGTTCGACTGACCGAAGTTGGAAAGCAGGTTTATGCAGACGCAAGTGATATTTTATTGAAGTGTGGTAAACTTGCGCAGTTGGAACAAACACGGAGTGGTCAGCCCTTGCGCCTTTCATCTTATCCAAGTGCGTATATTGCTACATTGACTGCGCAGTTTTGCAGTCAGTGGGAGGGTGTGCCGCTGGATGTCATGTATTGCGAAAGTCGAATGGAGGACATGTTACAACAGCTTCACCGACACGAAATTGACTTGGCAATCATTTCTATTGCACGTCGGAAACTGGAAGGATTTCGGCAATTGATGGATAAAAAGAGATTACGGTTTGAGGAGCTGAAGCAAGTTTCCCCCTATTTATTTGTTGGTCAAAAACATCCATTATTTCAAGAAACAAAAATAGATGCAAGCGTGTTAAACAGTGTGTCTTTGGTACAGACGCCGCCGGATTTATTTCCGGTCAACCTTCAAACCGTATTTGGACAGGACACAACAGCGGACGGCTTGCATCGTATCGAGACGAACAGTATTTATCTGTCGCAATGCTTGACCAAACATGGTATTGTGTGCCGCATTGGATGCCCGTGGATGGATACGGTTGAACCCGATATGCGGGCAATTCCAATTGTACACAGTGATGAAAAAATCAGTGTTGGTTATTTGTGTCGTAAACGAAATGATTTATCAGATGCAGAGCAAACCTTTTTACAGTTTTTAGAAGTTCACATAAAGAATCAATCGACGTGAAAATTTGGATTACGGATAAAAATAGAACGATACTTTGTTGCACAGTACAGCAGCCTTGCATAGACTGGATGGAAAGGAAAAGGACGTTTCCAGCCGGTTATCGTTTGAATTTGATGAAAATGAGGGTTGCTGTTATGAAGATGGGATTTGCACTGACTGGGTCTTTTTGCACATTTGAAAAAGTATTGCCAGTGTTGCACACATTGGTTGGACAAGGCGTAATGGTGACGCCGATTTTGTCGTTTCATGCAGGTAGCTTTGATACTCGATTTGGGTCGGCGGCAGAATGGAGAAAGAAATTAGAGCAAGTCACCGGAAATACTGTGATTGATTCGATTGAAGGTGCGGAGCCAATTGGCCCCAAAGCGTTGTTTGATATATTGGTGGTTGCGCCCTGCACCGGGAATACAGTGGCAAAGTTGGCACATGGTATCACTGACACGCCGGTTACAATGGCGGTAAAAAGTCATCTGCGCGGGGAACGTCCGGTTGTGCTTGCGGTATCTACCAATGATGCCTTGTCGGGAAGCGCTTCTAACTTGGGGACGTTGTTCAATCGAAAACACTATTATTTTGTACCGCTCCGCCAAGATGCGCCTGATACAAAACCGCGTTCTCTGGTGGCAGATATGGAACGGATTCCGAAAACGGTGCAGGCAGCACTGAATGGAAAACAGATTCAGCCCATGTTTTTGTCACCGTTGCAATAAATGAAAAAGCACAGTGTACGATTGCAAGAAAGCAAGGTACTCTGTGCTTTTTCAGTTTGTATATTTTACAGATGTGATAATACTTGTTGGCGCAGTTGATAATGCATCAGTTTTCCAGTTGCCGTGTGGGGGAGTTCTGAGACTATCGTGTATAGACGAGGGCATTTATAAGCAGAGAGCATGGGAGAATGGCTGCAATAGTCTTTCAGTTCTGCAACCGTAAGGCTATTGTCGGATGGAATCACATAAGCGGATACCGATTCCCCACGCAGTTTGTCTGGAATCCCAATCACAGCACTTTCTTGCACTTTTGGGTGCTGGTTGAGAACGGCTTCAATTTGTGTTGGATAGATATTTTCGCCGGCAGAAACTATCATATCATCTTTTCGGCCGCAGATGGTCACAAATTCGTTTTCGTCCCAGGTTGCCATGTCTCCAGTATAGAGCCAGCCTTTATAAAATTTCTGCGCAGTCAAGTCAGCGTTGTTATAATAGCAGAAAGCCGATTTTGCAGGGGAACGAATGATAACTTCGCCAGCAGTTGTGTTATCATGCGGTACAATTTCTTCGGGTTCTGCGTGATGGCCGTCAGCATGAACAGCAACGACACGGACGTCATCATCTGTGCAGGCGCGTCCAGCGCTGCCCGAACGGTCTGGCAGGTCATAGGGGCGTAAAAACGTATTCCAAAAGGTCTCTGTAGTGCCATATCCATTGAAAATATTGGGCGTGAGCAGTTTACGATATTTTTCACAGGCAGCTTTTTCAAATGGTGCGCCCATCGTCACAATACCGCGCAAAGAGGATAAATCAACCGGTGTGCGTTCCTGTGTGCGTGCTAACATAGCTAAGATGGTAGGTACACCAATCAGGAACGTAACTTGATATTGTTCGGCGTATTGCAAACAGGTATGCGGCTGAAAATCGCGCAGAATAACCACTTCACCGCCGACATAAAGCGTCGGACAAGGGCCGCCAGAATGGATGCCACCGCGATGGAACCAAGGCGTCATGTTCATTGTGCGGTCGGTCGGTGTAAGAGGAAAGTGCATGATGACATCGTGTGCCGATAAGATTTCATTGATATTGTTGATGGGTACGCCTTTGGGACGACTGGTCGTGCCAGACGTATACAATCGAGTTGTTTCATCATAAATATGCGGCTCAAAGTCTATGGGTGGGTCGGTTTCGGGTTGCTGTGCCACATAGGATTCATAGGGGCAGGCATCGGTTTGTGGGGTATCGGTCTGAGTTACAATCGTTCGACTGGGAGAATGGGAAGATAGTTTGAGTGCATGTTGGCAAAGGGAAGGAAATTGTGCATCATATGCAAATACTTTGGGGCAACTGTCCTCTAATACTAGGGCAATTTCTCCTGCTCCTTGGCGGTAATTGACCGGGCAGGCGATAGCGCCGATTTTGTGTGCAGCGAGATAAAAAAATATAAATTCTGGCGAATTGAGTAAGGCAAACATGACAACGTCATTTTTCCCGACCCCATCCGCACGCAGTGCGTGTGCCAAACGGTTGGCAGCGGCATTTAATTCTTTATACGTCCAACGACAGCCGGATTTTGGGTCATGCAGGGCAGGACGGTTGCCAAAACGACGGACATTGCGTAGAAAACCGTTCAAATAGGTGTATTGCGTTTCAAAAGTCTCTCGAAACATGGAGACATCATAGGAGTAGGGACTAGACAAAAGAAAAACTCCTTATCATGCGTATTTTGTGAAAATAAGGCTGGAATTTTGACCGCCAAATCCAAGAGAATTGCTCATGGCAGAGGTGATGGAAGCGCGCCGCGCTGTGTGAGGGATATAGTCCAAATCACAGTCGGGGTCTGGTGTATCCAGATGCAGGGTAGGTGGTAAAATGCCCTCCCGAATGGCGAGAATACAAGCGATGGCTTCGGTCAATCCACCTGCACCCATCAAGTGACCGGTCATAGATTTGGTGGATGAAATCGGGGGAGCGCAGTCGCGTGCGCCAAAAACTGCCTTGACGGCAAGGGTTTCGGCTTTATCGCCCAAAGGCGTAGAAGTACCGTGGGCATTGATATAGCCGATATCATGCGGTTGCATATGTGCCCGCGCAAGAGCACGGCGCATACAGGCCGCCGCTCCAGCGCCTTCTGGATGGGGGGCAGTGACATGATATGCGTCAGAAGTATTGGCATATCCAGCCAATACAGCATAGATTTTTGCACCACGGGCGCGTGCGTGCGCTTCGGTTTCGAGAAGCAATGCGCCGCCGCCTTCCCCAATGACAAAACCATCCCGCGCAGCGTCAAAGGGGCGGCAAGCCTGTTCAGGTTGGTCATTACGGCGCGAAAGTGCCTTGGCTTGTGCAAGGCCAGAAACAACAAGTGGACATAGAATAGATTCACCGCCAACGGCTAGAACGGCATTGGCTTCGCCCGATTGCAGCAGCATAGCTGCTGTCATAACGGCATCACCGCCAGCAGAACAGGCAGTATTTAGGGTTAGGCTTGGCCCCGTGATACCATGTGCAATGGCGATTTGTGCAGCCGCAATATTACCAATGACCGTGGGCACAAAGCGAGGGCCAACACGGTGACCAGCATCCAGTGCGGCTTGCGTTTGTGCAATGGTCGTAATGCCATCCATCGCGGTTCCCATGACGATGCCAACGCGGTCAGGTGCACAGGCAGCGAGCAAATCACTGTCAGATAAGGCTTGTTGTGCCGCAACAAACGCATACTGCATAAATGGGTCAAGTGTGCGTGCAAGTGCTTTGGGTATGTATGCACAGGGGTCAAAATCTTTTAGCTCGGCGGCAATTTGGACGGGCAAGGCGGAAGCGTCAAAACGGGTGATTTGACCGATACCGCATATGCCGTTCAATAAGGAATTCCAGTAATCACGAACACCGATACCAATAGGAGTGACAGCCCCCATACCAGTGACAACAAGTTTGACCTGTTCCAATCGTTTCACCATCTTTCAAAAGGTTTCGTCTTTTTGCTATTATTATACCAAAGAAACCAGTAAAACAAAAGGTTGTATAAGACTACTATTTTTGTAAAATATAAATAAAAATACTGTTAAAAACCAGAATAATCACAATTATAACAGAAATTTGACCATATTTGACGATAAGAAATTAAGGACTGTGTCAAGTAATTGTTAAAAAAGAATCGTCATGAAAGACATAAAAATAACTGTATCTGAACCGATAACATGATATAATTGATACGAGCTATCACATATTTTAAACTATCATTTCATAAAATGAACCAGCACAGTATGCCATACATTCAGAGAGGGGAAAACGATGAAATTTGTATTGATTGGCCCCGGACAACTAGGGCGGCATTTATTACAAGCAGCAGTCGGGGAACGATTGGTGATTGGAAAAATAGCAGAAGATGCCGAACGATTGGCACATGCAGCAGGGGCGATATGGACAGCAGACAAAGCACAGGTTGTAGATGGTGATGTAATTGCGGTTGCAGTACCTGCCGAGGAGACCTGTTCTGTATTATTTGAAATTGCAAAGAACGTACCGTCTGGGGCGCTTGTGCTGAATTTTGCGACAGCCGTTTCAATTCCGGATGCGATTCAAGAAAGTCGTCCAGATGTACATTGGTTGGAAGCAAAAATGGTAGGGTCTGCGGTTGGCATGGAACATGGAATGCGCTGTGCGATTGCTTTGGGAACAACCGATACCACATTATTAAAACGTGTGCAGAAGTGTTTTCCCAGTTTATCAGATTGTTTCCTATTGGCTGACCCAACGTTAGCGCCAAAAGCCAATACAATGGCAACCAAGGCCGCGCTGCGTGCTGCAATTGCACTCGAAGAAGAATTAACCGCTTGCCAGATGCCGCAACCTTTGATAGATGCCGCATTAGGCTGTGCCTTTCCGGGTGTTGTTTTGTCCTATCAAAAGGGGACACTGGGCGGATTTGCGCAAAAAATTGTGCAGCAAATTCGTGCACAGTCCGATAATATCTAAAAATTACAGACAGATACGTTAAAATCCGGATAGGGTGTTGTACCATATCCGGATTTTTTAAGTAAATGAGGAACAGAAGAAAAGATTGCCCAAACGCAAAGAATACGGTATGATAAAAAAGACCGAATAGGAATACATCTGTGTATTTGGATTGTATGGATGAGGAGTTTACAAATGAACCAACTGTTGAATTTGATAAAAGCAACACGTCGAAATATGATAAAGTTGGAGATTGGAAAACCAAGTTCCATTGTTTGGGGGCGCACGCGCTTTGGTGGGCATCCAGATGTACCTGCTGATTTTGTGTGGCCAACATTTGAATGTGATACTTTTTATGATGAAGTTGTGCGTCCGCGTCCATTGGCGTTTTTGGCACAGTTTGATTGTGGTGCACTGGCTTTTCAGGATACCGATGGTCTGTTGCCGCGTACCGGTATATTGTCGTTTTTTTATGAACTGGATTCAGCTCGTTGGGGGTATGACCCAAATGATGCGGGGTGTGCGCGTGTCTATTGGTTTGATGGTAGCGAGCCACTTGCCCCAGCAGATTTCCCCGATGAATTAGAAGAAGAATTTCGAATACCGCGCTTGCCGGTACAGGTGCAATCGGCCGCTTCTTTTGCGGATTGGGCTGATTTTTCGATGCTAGAGAATAACCCGGAAATATCTGAGGGTTATGTAGAAGCGTATGAAGCATTAGGTGGCAGTGGAAATTGTTCCAAATTGCTGGGCTGGCCGGATATTGTGCAGGATAATATGACATTAGAATGTGAACTGGTCACGCGCGGATATTATTTGGGAGATGGAAGTTGCAGACCAAAAGAGTTGGCAGAAAAATTGGCATGTCCGTCGATTGACGGTTGGAGACTGTTGTTTCAGCTCAAATCTTTTACATTTGATGACTTTGACCTAACCTTTGGTGATGAAGGGGCACTTTATTTTTATATTCCAACGCAAGACTTGCGCGCCCACCGGTTTGACCGGGTTTGGACGATTTTACAGAGTGAATAAACCGATAAAAAATGCGGGTACTGCAAAAAGCAGCGCCCGCATTTTTGGGATTTTACGTTATGTATGTTATCTTGACATAAATTGATATAGAATTGCAATTGCTTCTTCACGGGTAGCAACTTGTCCAGCTGCAAAATTGCCGTGTTCGTCGCCAGACACAATGCCCAAGCCTTGCGCAATCGCTGCATATCCATAATAAGCCTGTGGAATACGGTCGGCATCAGCGAAGGTACAACGGAAAATATCCGGAATCTGTGCTGCTTTTCCATAACCGCCACTGTCCAGCAACATTTTGACCAGCTCTGCGCGTGTCACAAGGCGTGTATCCTCTCGTTCGGTGCGCTGTAACAGTCCAAGCATGTACGCATGTTCATATACTTGTTCTTCTGCGCCGTCTTCGCTAAGGTCAACCAAAATACCATTGGTACTTGCCAACAGCGCCAGCAAGTCAAGCTGTGTCAACTGTTTTTGCGGCTGGAGCGATTGTCCAAGCCAACCAATACCATACGAGGCCAACGCCTGCGCCTGCTCTTTCGCCCAACTTTGTTCCAAATCGGGATAGACCAATGCAGCGGTCGTATTTTCCCAAGTGATTGGTTGCGCTGTCTTAGCGTCAATGCCACGGGTATCAATGGTTTGTTCTGCGGTAAAGCCCAACTCTAACAGATAGGGATAGGCTTCGCCTGGATAAATGGTCAAATCAGAAGACTGTGCATACAGAACGTCAGGAACCGGCGTATAACCCAATTGGGTTTCGTAGGTAGAGAACCATGCATCCAGCGCTTCTTGTGGCGAAATTAAGTTATCTGCAGAATCAAAAGTTGGGGTGGCTTCATAGTCTTTACTCAAAGAACAAATGGTGCCGTCTGTGACATCAACCGCTATTGAGATAGAATTGGTGGGGAAGGGGTGGCCGTTGACTTGCTGGGCGAACCGGAATCGGTGTGCGGATGCGTTATAGTCGTTTTCGGCATCCGTAGCCTGATAGAGCATACAAGTGCTTGCCTGTTCTGGCCACAGCTTCTTTAAAAATGTTTGAGCAATTTGTTGTGCCTGTTCCAGATTGATTTGTGCCGGGCCATCACGTTCGACCCAAGTGGAACCAGAAACCGAGCGTAAAGCACCTGTTTTGCCGTCCAATATAATGGTTCGGCGGAAAGTTCCAAGCGCTGTATCACCGATATAATATAAATATGCCGTCACATCGCCCGTTTCACTGTCCAGACGATAAGAACTGGAGGAGAGGACACAATTTTGTAATCCCAGTTCGGGCCATACGCGCGCTTTTTTATCCAGGGTTTCTTGTGAAAGGACATTTGCCATTTGCGCGATACCACTTTGTTCTGCTGGGGATAATCCGTTATCCATGCTCTCCATATCTGCGCCGCTGGCAGCAGCGTAATAATTGTCATCTCCAATGAGTTGTTTGGTCAACTCGGTTAAATTAACAAGCTCACCGGTTTCGGCATTTACATAGAATTCATCTCGCGGCTCGGGAACGTATCGCAGTACAGCGCGTTTTCCGCTGTCATCCAGAACGTATTGCAAGCGCAGGTGGAATGTATTTTTGAGCTGTGTACGCGCATATTCTTCAATTTCAGGATGAGAAGAAAAATCGTAGACGGTTGGGTCAACAATTTCACCGGTATAGATTGTATACTGGTCATCTCGATTAAAGCGTAAAATTTCCCCTGTTTCGGCGTCCACTGTAATTGATATACGAATGGGGGACGGCAATCCATATAAGGACAAAAAAGCATTGAAATGATAATCAGAGCCATTGACTGTTGACCGATTATCGGTTGAAGATAGCACGGCACTTTCTGGTGCAGCTAAAATTTGATTTAAAAATTGTTGAGCTTTTTGCTGTGCCTGTGCTTGGGTCAATTTTGGAAAGGAAGGGATTGCCGTTGATGAATTGGAAACGGTACGGTCATTGATTTGATAAGAGTAGCGATAAATCGTACCATTTTCACTGGCAGTAACGTGCAAAGATACTTCGGTATTTTCCCAGTTTAATGACCATAATGCGCGAAACGTACTTTCTTCCAAGTCCCCGGAAAACGAAGTATAGGTATTATCAATTTGAAGAATTTGTTTGACTGTTTGGGCGACTTGTGTTAAGCGCTGTTCAATGGGGTCAGCTGCCACAGCAGATAAGCCGGATGGTAAAACCAATGCAGCCGATACCAGCATACTGAGTGCTTGTTTCATAAGATGCACCTCCCTTTTGGTTACTCCAACTTTGTTAAATTTATTTTATACCAAAAAGTTCCAGATGAAAAGTAAGTTTTTAAAAAAAGGAGAAATAGCAACTTGCTATTTTTTATTTTTGTGAATCATTCCTAAACAAAAAGACCGTTATAAATATATTTATAACGGTCTTTTTGTTTAAAAAATAGCTTATATTAGGTTCTGTAAACGAATACAGGCTTCGCGTGTTTGGTTACAATCTCCGAATGCCGTGAGCCGAAAGAAATCATTTCCATTTTGGCCAAATCCTGCACCGGGAGTACCGACAACTTGAGCTTGTGCGAGCAGGAAATCAAAGAAGGCCCAAGAGTCCATACCGTGCGGACACTTCATCCATACATACGGGCTATTGGTGCCGCCAGTATACCAAATACCCAGTGCATCTAATGTCTTTGACAAAACCTGTGCGTTTTGCTGATAGTACGCCAGTGTCTCACGAATCTGCCGCATACCTTCATTTGTAAAGCAGGCGGCTGCACCCTTTTGTACAATGTACGGTACACCATTGAACTTGGTGGTTTGACGACGCAGCCACATTTGGTGCAGCACCCCATTTTGTAAAGTGTGCGGCACCACAGTCCAGCCACATCGCGTGCCAGTGAATCCAGCCATTTTGGAAAACGAACAAAATTCAATCGCACAGCGTTCAGCACCATCCAGTTCATAAATGGAGTGCGGCAAAGAATCATCGGTAATAAAACATTCGTAAGCGGCATCAAAAAGCAATACGGCTTGTTGGTCGTTGGCATAATCAACCCATTTTTGCAAGTCATCGCGGCTATATACTGCACCTGTCGGATTGTTTGGCGAGCACAGGTAAATTAGGTCAGCCGATACAGATGGGTCGGGCAGGGGAAGGAAGCCATTACTTTCATTTGCATCAAGAAATAGAATACGCCGCCCCGCCATAACATTGGTATCAACGTAGACTGGATAAACCGGGTCAGGGATTAAAACGGTATTGTCCTGAGAAAACAGGTCAAGAATATTGCCCAAATCGCTTTTTGCGCCATCAGAAATAAAAATTTCAGATGGGTCAAGGCTGACATTGCGAGTCTTATAATAGGTCGCGATGGCATCCCGCAAAAAGCCGTACCCCTGCTCATCTCCATATCCGTGAAAGGTTTGCTGGTGGGCTTGTTCCTCAACAGCAGCATGAAGCGCGTCAATGACTGCGGGAACCAGCGGCAATGTAACATCGCCAATTCCAAGTCGAATCAAGTCAGCTTGCGGATGTGCGGCGGAATACGCATTTACTTTCTTTGCAATCGTAGAAAACAGATAACTTTGTTTTAAATCACGATAATGTGGATTCAGTTGCATGGTGATTTCTCCTTTTACATGAAGCATCTATAAAAGCGCGAAAGAGTGGATGGGCACGATTGGGACGCGATTTAAATTCTGGATGAAATTGAACGCCTAAATAAAACGGATGGGAAGGGGCTTCAACCGTCTCCACTAATTCCCCGTTTGGAGAAGTTCCAGAAATCAGTAAACCGTGTTCTTGTAGCTGTGTACGGTATGCGTTATGAAATTCATACCGGTGTCGATGGCGTTCTGAAATTTGTGTGGCACCATATGCACGCGACATAATGGTATCTGGTTTTATGCTGCATGGATAGGCGCCAAGGCGCATAGTACCGCCTTTTTGTTCAACCCCATGTTGGCTTTCCATCAAGTCAATGACTGGGTGGGGGCAATTGGGTGCAAACTCGCTGGAATTGGCATCACTCAAACCGGCTACATACCGCGCAAATTGAATCACGGCAATCTGCATTCCCAAACAGATTCCGAAATAAGGAATTTTATGGGTATACGCATAGTGTGCAGCACAGACCATGCCTTCAATACCGCGTGAGCCAAAGCCACCCGGCAAGATAATACCGTCCACTTGTCCCAGAAGTTTATCCGCTGTTTGTGGGGTGATTTCTTCCGCATCAATCCAATCAATGTCTACAAAACAGCCGGTTTCATATCCGCCATGTTGCAGGGCTTCGGCAACAGACAAGTAAGCATCGTGCAATTTTACATATTTTCCAACAAGTGCAATGCGTACATGTTTGGTGCGCGCGGCAATGCGTTCCAGCATATCACGCCAATCGCGCATATCAATTTGAGGTGCGTCGAGTGCCAGTTCTCGGCAAACGATGTCAGATAAATGGCTTTCTTCCAGCATCATCGGTGCTTGATAGAGAATGGGAAGAGTACGGTTTTCAATCACACAGTCTTGCTGCACATTGCAGAACATGGAGATTTTGCGCTTAATTTCCTCGTCTAGTGCACGGTCTACCCGTGCAATAATCAAATCGGGTGAAATGCCCATACCACGCAGCTCTTTGACCGAATGTTGTGTTGGTTTGGACTTTGGCTCATCCGAACCCGAAATATAGGGTACTAACGTAACATGTACAAATAAACAGTTACGTCGCCCAACTTCACACGCAACCTGCCGAATGGCTTCCAAAAAAGGTTGGGATTCAATATCACCAGTCGTGCCACCGATTTCGGTAATAACAACATCCGCCCCCGTTTTTTGCCCAACCGAATAAATAAAAGACTTAATTTCATTGGTAATATGGGGGATAACTTGAACGGTTTGCCCAAGATAAGCGCCCGCACGTTCTTTATTGAGTACATTCCAGTAAACCTTTCCAGTGGTCAAATTAGAAAATTGATTTAAGTCTTCGTCAATAAAGCGTTCATAATGTCCTAAATCTAGGTCAGTTTCTGCGCCGTCCTCGGTCACGAATACTTCGCCATGTTGAAACGGACTCATTGTACCGGGGTCAACATTGATATAGGGGTCAAGTTTTTGCGCAGCAACTTTCAAACCGCGTGCTTTGAGTAATCGCCCAAGAGAAGCGGCGGTGATGCCTTTTCCCAGTCCGGACACCACACCACCCGTTACAAAAATGTACTTATTCATATAACAGATTTCCTTTCCGAGCAGCCCAAGAATTTTTCAGCAATTTCGTATCTGGTCAGGCCACGACATTTTATTCACATACATTTTGCCCGACCTGCCAATCGGATATCCTGAATTAGATAGATTGCGTATCGTAGCTACCCAATCGTCTGCATATTTGAGACAAATCCCTTAACTAGAAAATCCACCGTCCAAATGATAGGGACTATTGTGTATCGTGCTCTCCTCCTTTGAAAAAAACGGTTCAGCCATTCAAAAAATAAAAAGCATCCGCCATCGTCAGGAATACATAAGTTATCCTCGACTAGGGCGGACACCTTTGTTCGGTCTTATTTTATCGTAAAAAAGTTTATTTCGTCAAGCAATGTTTATAGATAGATATGAAATTTTCGGATTTGACTAGAATCTTTATCTTGTTCTATTATCTATTTATCACTTTATCACAAAAAATTAGCGAGTGTGCACAGACATATAAAAAGTTCCCCGCAGGGTTATGACCCTGCGGGGAACTTTTGTGAAAGGAGATTGATACTTGAATATAGAAATAGGAGATGTTAAGTTAATTTGAGCGCTTGTACCAAAAAGCCCAAATGTTAGCGCTGTACGCGGCCGGAGCCATCGCCACCAGCCAGCTTTTCCACTTCGGAAACAGTCACTAAGTTGTAGTCACCCTCGATAGAGTGCTTGAGTGCAGAAGCAGCAACTGCAAATTCAACTGCTGCCTGCGTATCCTTACCGGACAGCAGCGCATAAATCAGGCCGCCGCCGAAGGAATCGCCGCCGCCAACGCGGTCAACGATGTGCAGATGATATTCCTTGGAGAAGCAATAGTTCTCGCCGTCATAGAGCATAGCAGCCCAGTCATTATCACTTGCAGAAATCGAAGTGCGCAGGGTAATGGCAACCTTTTCAAAGCCAAACTTGTCCGCCAGCTGCTTGGCAACCGACTTATAGCCTTCCTTGTTGAGCTTGCCGCCATAGATATCGGTGTTTTCGGCCTCAATGCCAAATACATCCTTTGCATCTTCTTCGTTAGAGATGCACACATCCACATACTGACACAAATCGGTCATTGCAGCGCGTGCTTCTTCGCGTGTCCACAGTTTGCCGCGGTAGTTCAGGTCACAGGAAATCTTAACACCATGTGCCTTTGCAGCCTTACAAGCCTGTCGGCAGATTTCTACCAGATTCTGACCGAGTGCCGGAGTGATGCCGGTAAAATGGAACCAGTCCACGCCCTCAAAGATAGCGTCCCAATCAAAATCAGACGGTGCAGCTTCCTGAATGGCAGAGTGTGCACGGTCATAGATGCAGACTGAACCGCGCTGAGAAGCGCCCTTTTCCAAGAAATAAATGCCGACACGGTCGCCGCCGCGCACGATTTTCGAGGTATCAACGCCATACTTGCGCAGCGAATTGACTGCTGCCTGACCAATGGCATGGGTGGGGAGCTTGGTGACAAACGAAGCGTCTACGCCGTAGTTTGCCAGAGAAACAGCAACGTTTGCTTCGCCGCCGCCAAATGTTGCCTGAAGCTGGTCATCCTGGAAGAAACGATAATAGCCGTTCGGGGCCAGACGAAGCATCAGTTCGCCAAAGGTAACAACCTTCATGGAATAAACTCCTTCTCTGTTTTTTGAAATGGTGGTAACGTAATTTTTTAACTGGATTGGTATTTAAGGGTAACGTATTTTGCCAAAATATTTAGGCCTTTCCGACCAGATGCACGGCAAAGCCGCAAATCTCATCGGCTAGATAAATCGCATTCAAACGGCCATCGTCCTTGAACTTAGCCGTCGATTGGTCAAACTGGAAACCACGCGCTTCCAATTCAGCTTTTGCAGCGGCAACATCAGGTGTGCCGATTGCAATATGACCCATTTTTCCCAAGTAGGGCGCTTTCATGATTTCCACGCCGGAACCGGCAAAAATAGAGCTGTTGCCTTCCTTAACCGGAAAACCAAAGAGTGTGCAAAACAGGTTAGCCGCTTTGCGCGCTTCATCCTCATTTGCCGCATTGATGCCGACATGGGCGAGCGAAAACTCAGCCATTGCGCGCCTCCTTGACGATTGCAACCGACTGCTTGCACAGGTCGGTAATCTCTGCCCATTTCTGTCCTTCAATCAGGTCAGCCGTTACCATGTAAGAACCGCCGCATGCTGCCACAACCGGGCACTTGATATAATCAGCCAGATTCTTGAGCGAAACGCCGCCAGTCGGCATAATCTTGAACATCGGGAACGGTGCAGACATTGCCTTAATCTTTGCAACGCCGCCGGACTGCTCAGCAGGGAAGAACTTGAGGACATCCAAGCCAAACTTGAGCGCCGCATGATAATCGGTGGGAGTGGTGCAGCCGGGCAGGATGATAACCTTCTTATCCTGGCAATAAGCCACCAGTTCGGGGTCAAAACCAGGGGTTACGATGAACTGTGCGCCAGCAGCCAGTGCTTCATCGACCTGTGCAGTGGTCAGAACGGTGCCAGCACCAACAATCATATCCGGACAGGTTTCCTTCATGATACGAATTGCATCGGCTGCGCCTGCTGCACGGAAGGTCACTTCGGCAACTGCAACGCCGCCTTCACACAATGCCTTTGCCAGCGGTGCGGCATCGCGGGTCGGATGATTCAATTTGATAACAGGTACAACACCAATTTGTGCAATTTGTTCCAGAAGCTTGTCCATAATGCAACCTCCAAATGTTTTATATTATGAAACTTCGTTTTAATTACTTAACTATCTTTATTATAAAGCCTTTCTATCAAAAAACAAGGGGGCGATATCCTAAAAATTGATTGCATTTTTTATGGAAATTTGTTAAAATCAAAACATAGTTTTACGATATGAAACGGAGATGAGCGCAATGGCAGAGAAAGGCTCTGTGCAGTCTTTAGACCGTGCTTTTGATATCATGGAAGAACTGTGCCGTGCAAAAGACGGCTTGCCCATTCACATGTTGACCGAGCGCACCGGTTTGCATAAAAGCACGGTACATCGGTTGCTGTCCTCTATGGCTGCACGCGGGTATGTGCGAAAAGATGAAGAAAGCGGCCGTTATCGCATGACAACCAAACTTTACGCCCTATCTGGTCAGGTTGTCGAAAATCTCGACCTTGTTCAAATCGCGCGCCGTCCAATGGAAGCACTTTGTCATCGTGTACACGAAACCGTGCACCTTGTTGTGCCAGAAGGCACGGATATTGTGTATGTGCATAAGGTAGACGCAGAACAGGGGGCAATCCGCATGTTTTCCCGCATCGGAATGCGTCGCCCGATGTACTGCACAGGCGTCGGCAAAGCCATGATGGCTTGTATGTCCGATGAGGAAGTGGACCATATTTGGGAAAACAGCAATATTCAAGCGTACACACCGCACACCATTGTCACGCGCGAACGACTGCAAAATGTACTTGACGCCGTGCGCAAACGCGATTGCGCGTTTGACAATGAGGAAAACGAATTGGGCGTGCGGTGCATCGCGGCCGCCATTCGCGACTATTCCGGCAAAGTCTGCGGGGCATTGTCCATCAGTGCGCCGCTTATCCGCATGAGCGACAGCTATCTAGCCCAGCTCAAACCCGCTTTGATTGAAACCCGCGACCAAATTGCGCGCGGAATGGGCTGGATGGGGCAGGAATAACGCACTGCTGTTTATGATATCTTGTTCTATCCAAACCTATACCAACTGCCAAATAACAAAACTGGTTTTCGGCATTCTCGCAATTTTCTATTTTGTGAAATCTCAGTAAAATTTTCCAAGAACTCTTTGCAGATACAATAAAATCGCGTATGATAACTATAAGCAGGAGGTAAGTACAATGAAAATTGGTATGCTGACAAGCGGCGGCGATTGCCAGGGACTGAATTCCGCTCTGCGCGGCGTTGCAAAAACACTTTATAATGAGTTTGGAAAAGATGTCACACTGTACGGTATTCGAGACGGCTATCGCGGCCTTATCGAGGGTGACTATCACCTGATGGAACCCGACTCCTTTTCCGACATCTTGACCTTGGGCGGCACCATTCTGGGCACCTCTCGTCAACCCTTTAAAACCATGCAGAAAGCCGATGAGAACGAGGAGACCAAGCTGCAAAAAATGCTGGAAACTTGCAAAAAGGCGCGTTTTGACTGCTTGGTTATTTTGGGCGGCAATGGTACGCACAAAACGGCAAATCTGCTTTCTGAAAATGGCATCCACGTCGTAACCCTTCCCAAAACCATTGACAACGACCTTTGGGGCACCGAAATGACTTTCGGGTTTGAATCGGCAGTCAATATTGCCACGAGTGTCATTGATTCCATTCACTCCACCGCATTTTCCCACAGCCGTGTATTTATCGTGGAAACGATGGGGCACAAAGCTGGCTGGCTGACGCTCTATGCCGGTATCGCTTCAGGTGCCGATGTCATCGTCATTCCGGAAATTCCTTACAGCGCAAAAGCGATTGCATCTGCAATTGAAAAGCGTTCCAAAAGTGGAAAGCGTTTTTCGATTTTGGCGGTTGCAGAAGGCGCAATCAGTCAGGAAGAAGCTCGCATGAGCAAAAAAGAGTTCAAAGAAGCGCGTAAAAACATGCCGTATCCGTCGATTTCGTACCGCATTGCGGACGAGCTGAAGGAATTGACCGGTCAAGAAATCCGCGTGACCATTCCGGGACATTACCAGCGCGGCGGCGCACCTTGTCCGGCTGACCGCCTACTGACCACTCGATTGGGTGTTGCTGCGGCACAGCTCATTCGAGATAAAAAGTTCGGCAATATGGTTGCCGTACAGAACAATAAGATTGTGCCCGTTCCGTTGTCTGAGGTGGCTGGTAAGCTCAAAACCGTTCCGCCGGACAGCGATATTGTACAAGCTGCTCGCAATTTGGGCTTGTCGATGGGAGATTGACCCGATTTTTTACGATTACTGCAAAGAGTTGTACTTGATACCATGCAAAAGGCTCGCAGAACATGTTCTGCGAGCCTTTTATTGTCTTTATTCCATTTCAAACGCGCCGGTATAGAGCTGATAATAAACGCCTTTTTGGGCTATCAATTCTTCATGGCTGCCGCGTTCAATGATGCGGCCATGCTCCAATACCATAATCGCATTGGAGTTGCGAACGGTGGACAAACGGTGCGCAATGACAAATACCGTGCGTCCATACATCAAACCATCCATACCTTGCTGCACCAATGACTCGGTTCGCGTATCAATCGAACTGGTTGCCTCGTCCAAAATCATAACCGGGGGGTCAGCCACAGCCGCGCGCGCGATGGCGATAAGCTGACGTTGTCCTTGTGACAAGCTGGCACCGTTATCGGTCAGCATGGTATCATAGCCTTGCGGCAGACGCCGAATAAATTCATCTGCATTGGCCAAACGTGCCGCCACTTCAATTTCTTCATCCGTGGCATCCAAACGGCCATACCGGATATTTTCGCGCACGGTTCCGGTAAATAAGTTGGTGTCCTGCAAAACAATGCCCAAAGAATGGCGCAAATCGCTTTTTTTAATCTTGTTGATGTTGATACCATCATACCGAATCTTTCCATCTGCAATATCATAGAAACGATTGATAAGGTTGGTAATCGTGGTTTTACCTGCACCTGTCGAACCGACAAATGCCAATTTTTGACCGGGTTTTGCATATAGCGTGATATCGTGCAAAATCGGTTTGTCTGGATTATACGCAAAATCCACATCAAAAAAGCGTACATCGCCGGTCAACTTGGTATAGGTTGTTGTGCCATTCTCATGCGGATGCTTCCATGCCCAAATACCAGTTCGTTCGCTGGTTTCGGTCAAAGAGCCGTCAGGCAGGTACTTTGCGTTGACCAGTGTTACATAGCCTTCATCCTGCTCCGGTTCTTCGTCCATCAGTTCAAAGACACGAGATGCACCGGCAAGTGCCATTACAATGGCGTTCATCTGCTGGGAAATCTGGCTGATAGGCTGGGTAAAGCTCTTAGACAACTGCAAAAATGCAGCAATCGCACCAAGCGTCAATCCGCCGCCATGAAGCGCAATCGCACCGCCGATAATCGCAATGACAACATATTGCAGATTACCAACGTTATTCATCGCTGGCATCAGAATATTTGCATATTGGTTTGCCTTACGCGCAGAACCTGCCAATGTATCATTTAGCTTATCAAAATCTTCCTTTGCCTTTTGTTCGTGGCAGAATACTTTAACGACTTTTTGGCCTTCAATCATCTCTTCAATGTATCCATTGAGTTTACCAAGGTCGGTCTGCTGCTGAATAAAGAATGTGCCACTTCGACGGGCAATCACGCGCACCATCACCAGCATGACCGCGACGCAAACCAATACCACAATGGTGAGTTGCCAACTCATGACCAGCATAGAGAAGAATACAGCCAAAATTGTAATCACGGACGACATCGCTTGCGGAATACTTTGCGAAATCATCTGTCGCAGGGTATCGACGTCGTTTGTGTACACGCTCATAATATCGCCATGTGGATGGGTGTCAAAATACCGAATGGGTAATGCCTGCATGTGCGAAAAGAGGGTATCACGAATCCCTTTTAGGGTGCGTTGAGACACGGTTACCATAATACGGTTGTATAGGTAGGTTGCCAGCAACCCGGCAAGATAAAGCACCGCCATTCCCATCAGGGCGTGAACCAATCCGGTAAACACAGGTACATCTTGCAACAAAAGAGGCTTGATATAATCGTCAATCAGCGATTCCAAAAACACCGATGCGCCAACCGATGCGGCAGCACTGATTAAAATTGCCACCAGCACGACCACCAGCCGTAACGTGTTGCCCTCTACAATCAATCGAAACAAGCGCCCAGCCGTTCCCTTGGCTGCGCGTGGCGCGCCCTTCTTATTCTCATTCATCTTGCGCACCTCCCTTATTCTGTGACTCATAGACTTCTCGATAAATCTGACTTGTGCGCATCAATTCTTCGTGCGTACCATAGGCACTCACGCGGCCATCATCCAAAACAATAATGTGGTCTGCATCCTGTACCGAGGAAATACGCTGTGCAATGATAAATTTTGTGGTATCCGGAATTTCTTCACGGAATGCCTGACGAATGAGCGCATCTGTTTTGGTATCGACCGCAGAAGTGGAATCGTCCAAAATCAAAATCTTAGGCTTTTTGAGCAGCGCACGCGCAATACAAAGACGTTGCTTTTGTCCGCCAGATACATTCGTACCGCCCTGTTCAATGTAAGTATCGTATTTTTGGGGCATTTCCTGAATGAATCCATCGGCCTGAGCCAGTTTGCACACACGCACCAGTTCTTCGTCGCTGGCATTTGCGTTACCCCAGCGCAGATTCTCTTTGATGGTTCCGGAAAACAGCGTATTTTTCTGCAATACCATCGCGACTTGGTCGCGCAATACTTCCAAATCGTAATCGCGCACATCAATGCCGCCAATCTTAACCGAACCTACTGTAGCATCATACAGACGCGGGATAAGCTGCACCAATGTACTTTTAGAGGTACCCGTACCGCCTAAAATACCAATCGTTTCACCCGAACGAATATGCAAATCAACATCTTTTAAGCTGGTATTATTCGGGTCGCCCACATAACTAAACGATACATTTTCAAAATCCACCGAACCGTTTGGAACTTGTTGTACCGCATTGGGCTTGACGGTCAAATCACTGGTTTCTTCCAAAATTTCTTCAATACGCTCGGCTGATGAACGCGCCATAATGACCATAACCATGACCATTGACAGCATCATCAAGCTCATGAGAATCTGAAAGGTGTAGTTAAACATACTGGTAAGTGCACCGGTTGTGATGGTGCCACCGACAACCAAACGTGCACCAATCCACGAAACCAAAAGCAGACAGCTATATACACAAAACTGCATCAGTGGGGCATTGAGAATAATCAGTCGTTCGGCTTTTAAGAAGCCATTAAATAATTTTTGCGAAATGGTTCCGAATTTTTTCTTCTCAAATTCTTCGCGCACAAACGATTTGACGACACGAATGCCGTTTAAATTTTCCTGTACCACGTTATTCAGTTCATCATAAGTATCAAATACCTGCGTAAACAGCCCATGTACACGGTGAATAATCAATCCCAACCCAATACCTAAAATCGGAATCGCACACAAGTAAATCGTGGATAGGCGAGGGCTAATTTTAATCGTCGCAATAAATGCAAAAATCAACATGACAGGTGCGCGTACCGCAACACGAATAATCATTTGATACGCATTCTGAACATTGGTTACGTCGGTCGTCAAACGGGTCACAATACCAGCAGTTGAAAATTTATCAATGTTTGCAAAGGAAAAATCCTGCACATGATGATAAATATCATGGCGCAGATTGCGCGCCAGACCTGCCGACGCATTTGCCGCCGCAATACCCGATAGGATACCAAACACAAGCGCCGCCAGCGCCATCACAATCAAAATGGCACCATAACGCAAGATTTCTGTTTGATTGCCCGCATCAATGCCCTTATCAATGAGTATTGCCATCACGATGGGGATGAGTACTTCAAACAGCACCTCAAAGCCAACAAAAATGGGTGCTAAAATAGAATTTTTCTTGTTGTCACGGATAGCAGCCGTGATATGATTGACCATAAAATTCACTCCTTTTGCGAAATAGGGAAGACGCTTTTGCGTGACAAGTTGGCTTCGATTTTGCGCGCTGTCTGTAAAAATGCCTGCAATTCTTCTTGCGAAATGCCTTCTGCCATACACGACTCTAAAGCATCCTGATATACCACAAATTCAGCATGAATTGCAAGTGCCTTTGCAGTGGGAACCAATAGCTTACGCCGCCCATCACCTGGAATACCGCGCCGCTCCACCATGCCATCCCGTTCTAAAGCGGTAAAAAGCCGCGATGCGGTTGACCGACGAATACAAAAAACTTGTTCAACATCATGTTGGCACAACTGTTTGTCTGCATGGTCGCATAGATATCCCATAATCATGCCCGCCGTTTCTGAGCCAAGCGGACCTTTTTGTGGTGGATGCGCGCTCATAAATTTTCTGCGCAGCAAATTGGATAACGTGCGAATGGTGCAACCAATCGAATCTCGCGGCTCCATACCGTTCATCCCTCTTTCTTATTGTTAGCTTGCTTACAATTATAGCAAGATAAATTTTTTATGTCAACCAAAAAATCGTTAGCTTGCGAATTATTTTTTAACAACTTCTAATCTTTACATAACAAAAATTTATATTGAAATTGATATAAACACAAATTTTTTTGCCAAAACTTTATACACTAGACATTGAGCCGATATCAAAGGAGGTATCTAAATGAAAAAGTCTATCCGTCCTTATATATGGTCGATTGTCGTAACGCTTGCCGTAGGCGGCTTATCCGCCTTTCTTATCCGAAACGATGTCCCATTTTATAACGCAAACATCATCAAACCCGCTTTCACACCGCCTGACTGGCTTTTTCCAATTGTATGGAATATTTTGTATGTGCTGATGGGGTGGGGGCTTGGCCGTGTTTTATCGCACAGCACGTCATCCCAAGAACGCTCTGCCGCGATTCAAATTTATGCCATCCAACTGTTCTTTAATTTTCTATGGAGCATCGTATTTTTCCATGTGCGCGCATTTTGGTTTGCTTGGGTATGGTTGCTCATTCTATGGCTGCTTATCCTGCGCATGATTTTCGTATTTTATCGTACCAGCAAGCTTGCCGCAGTGCTTCAAATCCCGTATTTTCTTTGGGTCACATTTGCAGCGTATCTCAACTTTATGGTTGCACGTCTCAATTAAAAGAAAAACCGCTCAATCAGAGCGTTTTTTTCTTGTACTTTTAGTCCCTTGCACTGAATTAAACAAAACTCTTATTTTGTATAAAATAGTTTCATGCTAAAATGACGACAGTATCACATGGATTTCATGTAATACTGCCGTCAAAATCACTTCTTTCCTGCTTAAACTTCTTTTGCTTGTGACCTTACTTTCTTACGAATCACAAGATAACAAACCAAATGCGCACAGATAGTCAACAACCATGAGATTGGATACGAAATATAAAGGTTGAACAAGGTATGCTGTAAACGAAAAATTGTAAAAATCCAAATAATTCGGAACAGACAAGCGCCTACAAAAGATACTAGCATGGGTAAAACGGAATAGCCCATACCGCGCACACTGCCCGCAACGACTTCCATCATACCACACAAAAAATAAGTAATGCTGACTACGCCCAATCGCATCATACCATAGTTAATTACTTCTGGCTCCTGCGAATAGATGCCAAGCAGCTGCCTTCCAAAAATATTTGCACCATTACCCAAAAGAAAACCAATCACAAAAACAAACGCTAAACAACAAAGCAAAATCCGGTCAATGCGCTTATAGTTCTTCGCCCCAAGATTTTGACTGGTAAAACTGAGTGAGGTCTGATATAGCGCATTCATTGACGTGTAAACAAACCCTTCTATATTGCTTGCCGCGGTATTTCCAGCAACCGCAATGGCACCAAACGAGTTAATAGAAGATTGAATCAATACATTAGACACATTGAAGATGACGCTTTGCAGTCCTGCCGGTAACCCCACTTGCATCATACGTTTAAACTTATCCAGATGAAAATGAAGGTGTCGTAAATCCGCATGACACACACCTTCCATATTGGACAAACATTGTAAAATCAGTGCCGCCGATATAAACTGTGCAATCACGGTCGCAATCGCAACACCAGCTACGCCCATATGCAGCACAATCACAAAAAATAGATTACATACTACATTCACCGCGCCCGATAACAACAAAAAATACAGCGGGCGGCGCGTATCGCCTACGGCACGCAAAATGGCTGCACCAAAGTTATAGACCATCGTCGCTGGCATACCAATAAAATATAATCGCATGTACAAGGTCGCCTGGTCAATTACTTCATCCGGTGTTGCCATTAGATTCAGCATCGGTTGTGCCGCCAGCACACCGACAATAACCAACACAAATCCACCCGCAATGGCTGTGACCAGTGCGGTTTGCACGGTTTCTCGTGCGTCACGCAATTCTCCGCCACCGCAAAACCGCGCCACTAATACATTTGCACCAACCGAAATACCGATAAAGAAATTTACCAATAAGCTAATCAATGAGCTAGTCGAGCCTACTGCCGCCATTGCATCACTGCCCGCAAAACGCCCGACGACGATAATATCGGCTGCATTGAACAACAGCTGCAAGACACCCGAGCAAATCAGCGGAAATGCAAACAACAAAATTCTGCTGAGTAGCGGACCATTACACATATCAATCTCATAAGATTTTTTCATGCCTATTCCCCTTTTTTCTTTTTATCTTAATCCCGCATTTATGTAACTGTCAAGTATCGGCAAACCCTTGTGATTTTATTTGCTTACCTGTTTCATAGACAAGGCAATTCTTTTGGTTTTCTCATCAACCGATAACACACGCACCTGCACAATATCTCCTACTTGCACCGCTTCTGATGGGTGCTTAATAAAACGATTGGACAATTCCGAAATGTGCACCAAACCATCTTGATGCACGCCAATATCGACAAATGCGCCAAAATCTGTTACATTTCGCACCGTTCCAGTGAGTTCCATTCCGGTTTTTAAATCAGAAAGTTCTAGTACATCGGTGCGCAGCATCGGAGGCGGCAGCTCCTCGCGTGGGTCACGTCCGGGTTTTTGCAATTCAGTTATAATATCGTGCAGCGTGGGCACACCTACCCCACATCGCTGTGCCACATCTTGTGCGTTAAGAGATTCAAAACGTTTGGATAATTCTGACACGTTTCCATTGGCTGCATCGTCCTCTGTGTAACCACACAACAACAATGCGGTTCGTGCAGCTTGGTACGATTCTGGATGAACGGCCGTGCGGTCTAATAATTCTTTTCCATCCAGTACGCGCAAAAATCCAGCACACTGTTCATAGGCCTTTGGCCCCAAACCTTTCACCTTCAATAATTCTTTACGCTGCTGGAATCTTCCGTTTTGTTCTCGATAGGTGATAATATTCTTAGAAACCGCCTTGGATACACCAGCAACCCGTGCCAATAAGGCCGCTGAAGCGGTATTCAAATCCACGCCCACCGAGCTAACACAGTCTTCTACCACACCGTCAAGTGCTTCTCCCAGTCGTGCCTGCGGCATATCGTGCTGATACTGCCCTACTCCAATAGCCTTGGGGTCAATTTTAACCAACTCCGCCAACGGGTCTTGTAAACGTCGTGCGATGGAAACCGCCGAACGTAACGATACATCATATTCCGGAAATTCTTCTGCCCCTAACTTGGATGCCGAATAAACCGAAGCGCCAGCTTCTGAGACGACCATATATTGTATTTTTCCGCCCAATGTGCGGATACAATCAGCCACGAAGGTTTCTGATTCCTTGGAAGCAGTTCCATTTCCTATCGCAATACATTGCACACCATATGTTTGACATAACTGCTGCAAAATCTTTTTGGATTCTTCTATTTTTTTATGCGGTGGTGTCGGATAAATCACCGCCGTTTTCAGCACTTTCCCAATTTCATCTACAATCGCCAATTTACATCCGGTGCGGTATGCCGGGTCAAACCCCAACACAACCTTGCCTTTTACTGGCGGCTGCATCAGCAAGGGACGCAAATTCAACGCAAATGTATGAATGGCCTGTTCATTGGCGCGGTCGGTTAGTTCATTTCGGATTTCACGTTCCAAAGAAGGGAAAATCAAGCGGTTGTAGCTATCCATACATACCGCGCGCAATACTTCCTGATGTGCGCTTTTTGGGTGAATCAGCGCACGCCGCAAAATCACTTGCGCCTGATTTTCGTCCCCCTGAATAGAAACCTTTAATTTCCCTTCTTTTTCTCCTCGGTTGATGGCTAAAATACGATGACTTTGTATGCGGTGCACCGGTTCTGAAAACGTATGGTACATCTCATATGTTCGGTCGTCCGCATCATCCCCTATCGTTGTCAAAATACCCGTGCGGAACAGCAACGCACGCAATTTACTGCGTACTTCTGCATCATCACTTAACTGTTCTGCCAAAATATCCTGTGCTCCATCCAGCGCTTCTTGGGCTGTGCAAACTCCTTTTTCCTCGTTGATAAATGCCGCCGCCTGCTGCAAAATCGGGATTACATTCCCTTTCTGCTCCCGCAGTTGCTGCGCCAAAGGTTCCAGCCCTTTTTCCCGCGCAATCGAAGCCCGTGTGCGGCGTTTGGGTCGATAAGGTCTATATAAATCCTCAATTTCCGCCAATGTCTGTGCACTGTCAATAGATTGGGCAAGCGGCTCGGTCAATTTTTCTTGTGCCGCAATGGCAGCTTTAACCTCATCACGGCGCGCTTGCAGATTGCGCAAATACGTCAACCGTTCAGATAGTAGACGAATCGTTTGGTCATCCATTGTCCCGTGCATTTCTTTGCGATATCGCGCAATAAAAGGAACGGTATTGCCCTCATCCAAAAGCCGGATTACATTTTCAACATATATTTCTTTCTGCCCAAGTTCTTGCGCCAGTTTTTGCACTATCGCTTGCATTGTGTCTCCTCCAATTATTTTTAAATTTTCATTATTTTACAGTTAAAATGCCCTTGAATATAGGTAAATCCTATTTTCAAAGGCATTTTTTTGAATTTTATTCCGGTTTACAAATGCCACAAGGCTGATATCCCTGTGCCAATAAATCCGAACGACTTCCTGTATAAGTTTGTTTATTGGACTCTCCTATTTTCGCGACGCTCGAACAATCAGGTGTGTGAAATTTTTTAGAACTGCTGTTCAAAATATAGGTTTGCTGTTCTTGTGTTTGACTGTCGGCTGCTCTGCTTTCCCCTGTGGCATAATCAATTTCAACACCCGGTTGATTATTGTATACATAAACATTGAAGCAAATACCTTCGCCCTTATCTTCTACCGATTCGGCTTCCATCTGCACCCCATTTGCAACTAGATTTTCTCCTTCAAAAATTGGAGTGACACGATACAACACATGATTTTCAGTTTCTTTCACATAGTCGGCAACCATATTTTCAAACGGTAACATGCCTTCTACATTCATATAGCGCGTACCAGTGATTAAATTTTGCTTGTTTGCATTTTCTGCCGTCAACTGGAATCCAATCAGATGACAGCGATTATATAAATTCTTTCCGTCTACAAAATCATACTTCACACTTTGCCATCCAGTTGGCTTGACTTGACTGATACTGCCCCGTTCTTCGGTCGGCATAGTTTCTAGTCCAACATTGGCAAATGCGACACCACAGCGCCCCAATTCATCCAATGGGCTATAAGTTTCAAACACCTCACTGGTAAAATCTGAATCCTCAAAATCCGGTTGATTATCGTTTAAAACCACATAAGGCGTATCTGAAAATGCAGGGATATCGGCAAGCGAAAAAGAAGTTTGTGTTTGAGCACTAGATGCACAGCCGGTTAAAAAGAAAATGAGTACAAAAAATAGGGAAAGAAATCTTTTTTTCATCGTCTATATCGTTCCTTTTGTATTTTTTTATGGGAATATCCAGAAAAATCGGCAGTAGATTGTAATATAAAGGTATCCAGTGGAATATCCAAATAAAAATCGGCCGGGTATTTCCTATCCCAACGGTACACGAATAATGTCGAAATACGGTCTAAATATGGGGTCAAACATTGATTTTCTACAAAACAAAAATCCTGCTCTCCAGCTTGTTGTAAAAAATCCTCTGCAATCAGGAGATTCGGGCAATCAGAATGCGAAAATTGTTTTGCCGAATAAGCATTCATCCAAAGTGTATGACCTTGTATTTCTTTCAAAATGTCTTCTCTTACGATGCGGTCTTGACTTTGCCGCCGTCCTGAAAACAACATTCCATTTCTTTCATCTACACAGACAATCGGTATCATGTAAAAATCCGCCTTACACTCAGATAAAAGAAAAGCAGAACCATTTCGGTTCTGCTTTTGTGTGCGCGCCTTGTTATCTTTCCGGGCCGTCGCCAGCCAAGTATTGTCACCGTTAACGAGCTTA
>NZ_CALWJM010000037.1 GCF_944381005.1 uncultured Butyricicoccus sp.
TGGTTTTATAGAATCAAAATAACCCTTGGAGCTGGGGAAAAGCCCACATATATACAGCAAGGTGGCTTTGACTCTGAAGAAGTAGCACATCGTAACAGATTACTCAGATTAAATATAGAATTGTACTCAGCAGATAGATGGAATGGGGATGCCAAATCAACAGCCATTGATAATTCCTTTTCTACGGTTTTCAGCAGTTTTTTAGCAGACTGTGAGAGCAGCAGTTCCCAAAAGAAGTATCAGGCGTTATATAATGCTCACTTAAAAAGATGGAGTAGTAAGGATATTGCAGATATTCAAGATGGGGATATTGACATTCTCCTGCTTGGCCTGTCCCTGAAAGGGTACTCAGAAAGTTACATTTCCTCTACCAGAAAACTTGTGAAGAAGTTTTTTCAGTACGCACATCATATAGGAAAGTGTAATGGTGGGATTGCCCAAACTCTTTCTTCAAAGAACTACCAATTAAGAGTGCTGACACTTTTTAGCGGGATAGGCGCACCTGAGCAAGCACTTAAAAATATTGAGCAGAAAAGAGGAATTACTTTTCCAACAGTGGGGTATTGTGAGGAAGATAATAGAACTTCGTGGGCCTACTCCTTGCTCCACAATATCAATATGGATAATGACCTTGTTGATGTTATGGAGATGGATAGAGAGGCTTGCAAGCACAATTTATCGGGTTATGACTTGATGATTTTTGGTTCACCTTGCCAGGATGTCAGTAATGCGGGAGAGCGTGCTGGCCTTTTGGAAGAAGGGAAATCTCACCCAAGTTACATTGACCTTCTCTATGATAGGGTAGATGGGCTGACCCGTAGTGGGCTTTTTTATAGAGCCTTGCAGATAGCTTTATGGACACAGCCAAAATTTATAATATTTGAGAATGTGGCTCAATTTTTGAAGTACGACTTTGAAATCATCTCTCAGAAGATAGAAGAGGTGGGTTATAAACTCTATTATAGAACATACAACAGCAGGAATTTTAATGTTCCTCAGAATCGTTCTCGGGTGTTTTTTGTGATGATTAGGAAAGATATTCCCATCACCTTTGATTTTCCAGACCCACCCATCAACAAGGACACAGCCCCTATTGACATTATAAAAGCAGAAGATTGGTATGAGAAAAATGTATCGGACGAATATTATCTTACAGAAAAGCAGGTGCTTAAAGCAAAAGAGCGTATAGCAAATAAAAAGAGTTATGCTCCAAATTTCAGAAGAACTTACATTTCCTGTTTAACCACAAATGCAGGAAAAAATGATCCTTATGTACGTCAGACCTTGGTTGAAGATGAAAAGGGTGTGCGTTGTCTGAGCAGTGAAGAACTGATGCGTTTTCAAGGTTTTCCTATGGAGTATGGAACCCTACTCAGAGAAAATGGATTTACTAATGAAGAGATAGGAAAGTTGGTAGGCAACTCTATTACTGTTCCTGTCATTCAAGCCATTTTGGAAAAGCTGATTGATACTATTATTGAAGAATAGTTCGGCACACTTTTTGTTCTTTTGAAGATGTATATTCAAAATATCCCCCCCACCATCATAGTATCAGCCCCGCCGGGACCGGCGGGGCTTTTCTGTATTTACCCCTACTGTATCAGTCAGAGGTTTTATATACACTGTGCTGCATTTTATACAGAAAGTCAGAAGTTTTATAAAACATGAAGAAAATGCAGATTTTATAAGGAATTTGTTGATATTATCAATTTGATACTATCAAAAATGATGTATTTTGCAATGTTACAGTTATGTTACACAAGTGTAGAAGTCCTTGATTTCATAAAAACATTGCGTTATTATGCACTCACGTTAAAGCGAAACAATTTTGGACATAAAAAGAAGTTTGGCGACAGTTAAAACTATATTGTGATAGCAGGACAGGTGTTTTACAGGATGGTTCGATTCCTCCTACTGCTTTTGCCCTTGCGGGTAAACCTAAATTTTATAAGGAGGAACTTGTTATGGTTAATAATGAGATTTTTGAAGTTGAGAAAGAGGAAGAGGTTGAGGTGCTGGGTAAGTGCCCTATCTGTGGTAAGGTTTGTACTGAGGAAAATGAAGATGAGTTTAGAGAGGTTTATTTCTCTGAAACAGATTCGTATGAGTATGTTTGTGAAGATTGCAAAGATAATGGTTATTATAGTTTTTGTGATGCTTGCCAAGGTGATTATCCTTGTGTAAGACCAGATTCTGAATTTGTGGAAGTTTGGGAAGATGCTTATTTTGGTGGGGTTGAAAAAAATTATGTATGCAAAAGTATTATAAGAGATACTGATTGTTATGAAAAGTGTGAAAAATGTGGTGTTTACTGCACAAAAACAATTTTAGATGAGTCAGGGTTATGCCCTGACTGTGAAGAAGAAGCAGAAGAAGATGAAGATTAAGTTGATTGTAGTGAGTTCAAGCGTATAGAAACAGGAACACGCTTATCTGAACATAAATAAATTACCTCAACGTGCAAAACTGGTGGAGCAGAATGGTTACATAGGTGGTTCGATTCCCCTACTGCTCATATCCACTTGTGGTGAGTGTTTTTCCCTACTACTTGTGGATAAAAATAATTTTTAGAAATGAGGGATTTTTTTTATGTTGAATGTAATCGTACATAATAAGAAGTTTGAGAATGGTGAGCAGATAGACTGCTTCAAGGTGACAGTGTCTCTCCCGTTTGTGGGGGATGTGTCTACCTTTGGAAAAGCAGAGGTGGTGGAGTTTCCACGTATAGACTGGGGAGAAGGTGCAATTCTCTTTAAGTTCAGAGGGCTTGAGTTTCAGATTTCGTTGGATAAATTTGAGCCTGTTGGGGTGGATGAGCTTCAGAATTGGTGTGTCGAGGATTTTGACGATGCAGACATTGACTGGCTGCATGGGGTAATAGCCTTTACATACACCACCACCCATCCACTCCCCAAAGCAGGTTGATGGATGGCGGGGTAGACACCGGCGCTGCCGGTGTCTACCGATAAAAGGGGTTTGGGTAGTTTTGGGAGTTTGGGAAGTTGATCCTGCTCCCTTCCCCAAAAACCCTCACCACTATTGAGAAAAAGGGCAATTACCCATTTGGGAGACTGCCTTCCCAAAGAAAACCTACGTCAGATAAGGATTTTGAGCCATTTGGGTAGTTGGGAGACTGAATCTGAAAACTTTTTTTATAAAAATTATAACGGGGTGATACCCCGTTATCTAAAAAATAAATTTACATTTTTAATTTTGAAAAAGTTTTAAAAAGGGATTACCCAAACACCCAAATGCAGTTTTTTCCTTATGTGGCAAGGGTTTTTGCTTGGGTAAAAGTTTGGATTTGGGAAGTTCAACTTCCCAAATGATGAAAACGCAGATGTAGCAAGGAAAACTGAGGATGGGATTTTGGAAAAGCAGAAAACGAAAAATGCTGAAAAACGGGGATACTTCCTTTTCGTATTTCAGATTTTGGGAAGTTGCTGATTTTCCTTGAAGGGAGTGGATTTTATAGATTGATGAAAGTGAGGTATTCGTATATGGTGAAATTAAATATAGATAGTATTCCGGAAGAATTGAAAAAGAACAGAAAGTGGGTAGGATTCGAGATCGGGAAGAATGGAAAAAAGCCCATTGACCCCAAGAGCATAGGTGGGTTTACATCTTATGCAAGCATATCAGACCCATCTACCTGGGGTACTTTTGAAGAAGCATTAAAGCTGGTTGAAGCAGGTCTATGTGATGGTGTAGGGTACGCTATAACCAAAGACGATAAATTGATTTTTATAGATATAGACCTGCATCTGGATAAGCTGACCTCTGAGGACGAAAAGCAGAAAACAGGGAAACTTTTTAATGTTTTATGTAGAGATATTAAAAGATTTCAGACTTATATGGAAACCAGCATTTCAAGAACAGGTGTTCACCTTCTGGCAAGGGGTACTTTGGACGAGACCTTGAAAACAGGGGCTTCGCCTATCGCCCCTGTTGAGATTTACGACAGCAATAGATTTATCATTATGACAGGCAATAGGATTGAAGATTATGATATTTCAGATGATGAATTTATGCTGAGGGGTATTCACGCATTTCATAAGCAGTTCTTCCAGAAGAAAAGCCCCTCTTCTGAGTATGAGGTAGGACAGGAAAAAATAGACCCTTTAGACGGGGAGAAATACTCAGACCAGCAGGTATTAAGTGTGGCTCTCAAAGACAAGAAATTCAGCCTGCTTTGGAACGATAAGTGGGCTGAGGTAGTCGATGATCAGGGACACCCCCTCTACACACAGCAGCATTACGCTGACTTTGCTTTAATTTCAAAGTTGACCTACTATACGGGTAACTGTCCTGCACAGGTAGAAAGGCTTTTCAAAAAAAGCCCCTGTTATCTGGCTTATGGTAGGGATGGTAAGTGGAGCAAGTACGAAAGTGATATACGCAAAGACATCCAGAAGGCAAGTTCCACCTGTATCAAAGTCTATACACCTACTGAACTTGGTGTATTATCAACAACAAAATATACTCGGCATTTAAATTGGTAATTTGAACCCAGTCCTTCTTTGGAACGAAATTCCAACGGACTGGGATTTTCTGTCTTATTTTTCAAGCGGCGAAATTTGCCCAACAAATTTATAATATATTTTGACGGTTTGTTCATATGCAGGTTCGCCATGTTTGGAATCGGCGATTACATTTTTTCGAGATATCTCAATCCTATCAATAAACGTGAGCACATGCTCTCTGGTTAATTCATCAATCTGTGTATACGCATTGACAAGCGCAAAGAATTTCTTATATTGTTCTGATATTTTTTCAGCATCATTTTGTTGCTTTTCATAATACTGCAAGCGCTTAGAAATTCCGTTGGACTCTCTTTCCAGTTCAGAAACCATGCGTTCTAATCGGGCATCATTTAATTTTCCTAACGCATTGTCAGTATATAGCTTGCTCATGATTTTGTCAATTTCTATGATACGTTGACGCATTCTTTCTATCTGGGTCTCTTTGTCTTTTTGTTCCAATGGATTAGAATGAATGGCTTGCTGTATAATTCGTTCTTTTTGCTCTGCAGTTAACCCAATCAATTGATTGAGGTCATCTGTTACTAACTTTAATAAGTCATAGTAGCGAATACGCGCACCTGCACAATGGCGATGGTCGTGAAAACGAATTCGATTACATACAAGATACCAGTATGATTCCCGTTCCCCCTTATACACACTACCACCAGAACACATAGAATAGCCACACTCTGCGCAGAATGCAATCTTTGAGAAAATGCTCTTTCTAAAGCAAGGATGTTTTCGGTATTCTTTTGTGTTATTCGCAAGATTCTTTTTGGCTCTTTCAAAAATACATTCCGATACCAATGGCTCATGTGTATTCGGAGTAATGGCCCACTGGTCTTCAGGAAGCGAAACCTTTTTATCAGAACGAATGCTAACCTTTTTGGTTCTGCCAAGCATGGTATGTCCTAGATAGGTTCGATTTTGCAAGATTCGTTTGACTGTGGTATAATTCCATAAATCCGACGCATGTGATGCCCCAGCTGCTCCAAAATTATCCCGATAAAGAACACGATACTTCAGCGGTGGTGTTACCCCTGCTTCATTAAGATATTCCTCTATCTTTCTTGTTGAATACCCACTAGCGGCTAACTCAAAGATTTTCTGAACAATTGGTGCGGTTTCAGGGTCTGGAATCAAAAGATAGGGGTCTTGTGGATTCTTTTTATAACCATATGGTGGACAGCAGCAATACTGCCCTGCTCGCTTTTTGCTGTTGATAACATCCTTGATTTTTCTGGACGATTCTCGAAGATAGACTTCATTCATGGCAAACGTGAATGGTGCCATCACATCTGTCGTATGATTATCAAAGTTATTCCCGATTGCAATATACCGAATGCCAATATCAAGGAAAAATTGCTCTGCATAGTAGCTGGCTTCTCGCATGTCTCTTCCCAATCGAGACAAGTCTTTTGTGATAACCAAATCGACTTTTTCCTTATCACGCGCTTGCAAATCACATAGCATTTGTCGAAATCCTGGGCGATTAAAGTTCGCTCCAGAATATCCATCATCAATGTATTCATTGACGACCACATACCCATGTCTTTCGCAATATGCTCTTACAATCTGACGCTGATTGGCAATACTACCAGATTCATCGCTGTGCTTTTCCTCATTCGACAATCTATAATATGCATAAGCTGTTTTCATGCTTTTGAGACTCCCTTTCCAGATTGATGACATTTTATGATTCATCATTATATTTATCTGGACTTGCTTTGGCAAAAATTACCCCATCCGACTGTGCCATAATTTTTTGCCTGATGATTTCTTCTACCGATTCCGTTCCGATATAATGACGTTCTATTTTGTATACCGTATCCCCTTGTACCTGAATTTGCATTTATAAATCACCTCGTATTATAAAAGAGTAGTATTTATATCCATCATTGGTAGTTTATCCTAAGTTTTTATGTATAAACACCAACATTCATTTTTTTAAATGCAAAGTATGCAAACTATCTGTGACAGCAGATATCGAAACATAACAAGTCAATAGAACTGCCTACTCATTATGTCCCCCTTTTACCCTGCGGTACGGGTACGTTCGACTCCAATCCAAATAGCTCTTCGCGCCTTTTTGCTGCCCCAAAAAGGAATAAGGAAAAGTACTCGCTCTCATCCCTACACATCATATCAATGGTCATGGCGCTTTTCCTTACGCTCGCTCCTTATCTGAATCTTCTGATTTGCATACGGATATGTAATTTTCAAGGTGCATGATGAGAGAGTTTACCCCTCTATATATTTGCTGTTAACGGGATACCAATTATTCCATCTTTTTACAAATTTATAAAAAATTTTTCAAAGTCAGTCTCAATAAACAAAGGAGTATCTGTGAGAACTAAACTCACAGATACTCCTTTCTCTTTTCAACAGGAATATTCATTCAATTATAAAAACACCCCATACACTGAACTTGATTGAGCCTAATTTTAGAATTGCTATCATTCGAGATTTAGAATATAATATTATCAATTATGCACGGAGGTATTGTTAATGGAATTTATGTCTGCAAGAGAAGCCGCTGATAAATGGGGAATCTCCCAGAGGCGTGTTGCGGTTCTCTGCTCTGAAAACAGAATAGACCATGCTACAATGGTTGGAAATATGTGGATTATACCCGCCACAGCGCAAAAGCCTGCCGACGCAAGAAGTAGCCGTTATACACAGAGCGATGGCAAAAAAGTGAAACCATTTTTGAAATGGGCAGGCGGTAAAGGACAGCTTCTCTCTGAAATTGAAAAGTATTACCCTTTTGCAAACAGGAACATCACCAAGTATGCCGAACCATTCGTAGGCGGTGGTGCCGTGCTTTTCGATATTCTGAGCAAATATGATTTAAAAGAAGTATATATCAGTGATATCAACGCTGAACTCATCAATACCTACTGTGTCATCAGAGATAATGTTGATGAACTCATTTCAATGCTGATGATACTGCAAAACGAATTTGTGCCAATGGATATAGAACATCGTAAAGCATATTATTTGGCAAAACGTACACATTTCAATGATTTGAAAGTGAACGGTCACAAAGATGCCAATATTGAGAAAGCAGCTCTTATGATTTTTCTTAATAAAACTTGCTTTAATGGATTATTCCGTGTAAATAAAAAGGGGCTTTTCAATGTTCCTATGGGTGCCTACAAAAACCCCATGATTTGCGATGAAGATAATCTTCGTGCCGTATCAGAGAAACTTCAAAATGTGACGATTGTTTGTGGAGATTACAGAGAATCTGCCGACTTTATTGATGCAGATACCTTTGTTTATTTCGACCCTCCATACCGTCCCCTCACCGACACCGCAAGTTTTACAGCATACACAGAAAATGTATTTCATGATAAAGAACAGATTGAGCTTGCAAGATTTGTGGATGACATGCACCAAAAAGGTGCAAAAATTGTTATCAGTAATTCTGACCCCAAAAATTCCAATACTCAGGATGATTTCTTTGACAATCTCTATTCCTCTTATACTATCAAGCGTGTTGACGCAACTCGCATGATTAACTGCAACAGCCAAGCAAGAGGCAAAATTAAGGAATTACTGATATCTAATTATTAAAAAGTAAACAGGGAAACGAAAATTTTAAAGTTTGGCAGAAAAACTGGTAAACATATGAGTTTTATCACTATAGCTTATTTTGGAAAGCACTGATGTATAACGTATACACCATTGAACGAGCTTGTAAAACATACAAATTAAAGAATAGAGGGATAAAAATGCGACTTGCAGAAGCATGTGAACGTTTTAATAGCTTAGCAGGGATACGGTTTGGTGACCTATTCTCTTCGTCTGATATGGATATGATTATCATTAATAAAGGAAAAACTGGACAATCATTAGAGCTAGCTCTTGGTATGCATCTCTCCAGTACAAATTTGGATTTTGATGACGGAGAGCTGAAAACGAACAAGTGTGATGCTTTTGGAAACCCAAAAGAAACTGTTTTTATCACGCAAATAAGTAGTGTGATTGACCAATTGATTCAGCATTACCCTTTTGAGGACACGCACCTGTATGAAAAAATAAGTAACATTCTTTATGTGCCAGTTTGTAAAGATGGAAACCCTAAAAACTGGATGTTTTTACCCAGTATTCATATCAATTTAGCACTCCCTCAGTTCTCGCAATTACGCCAAATATGGCGAAACGATTGGAGTGATACAATAAAACCGCACACCCAAGTGATATAATAAAAAAGCAGAAAGGGTGTTGATGATGGGACAAAAAT